>NC_018721.1:0-308702 GCF_000153485.2 Psychroflexus torquis ATCC 700755
TTATTGAGCTTTCGCAAGGGTTTTCAAACGTGCATACTTTTCTATGTCAAATAGGTTGTAAAATTTAACCAAATTCTCATAGGGTCGCTGGCGTAGCTTCCGATGCGCTTTCCTTCCTTTGCACTTCATCCATTTAAATAATTTGTAATCCAGATGCTTTTTAATGATTTTTATGGTTTCCCAAATATGTGTAACCTTACTGATAGAAAAGTAATTTAGCCAACCTCTTAATAATTGATTAACCTTCCATACTATCCACTCAATTGTCCAATGTTTTCGATTTGCAAATAATTCTCGCAATTTTGAAAACAATTTAGACCGTGACTTCATACTGGGTCGTACATTGGTGTAATTCTTGGCATTCCATCCAAATTTGGACTTTATACTTCTAAATTCAAACCCCAAAAAGAATAAACTGCTCTTGCTACTATGCAGAAGTTTTGTCTTTTCTTTATTTAACGTTAATCCCATATTGTCCATTATACTAGTGATATAGTCCAGTATCTCTTTGCTGAAATACCATTTACCCATCAATAGAAAATCATCTGCATAACGAACTATGCGGATGTTTGCCTTGGCAAACTTCCCCTTTGGATTGTTTACAATCTGGTCAAATGCATGGAGATATATGTTGGATAATAATGGCGAGATAACTCCCCCTTGTGGACTTCCTTTGGTACTCGCTACTAGCTTTCCGTTGGGTAGCCGTACAGGCGCAGTTAACCATTGATGTATCAAACTTAAAATACTATGATCTACCAACCTTTTCTTTAGTAAAATAAATAATTTAGTATGCGGGATGGTGTCAAAATACTTCGACAAGTCCGCATCATAGACAAATTGATGCCTATCATAAATATTTTGTTTTACTTGCTTTATGGCGTCTTTTGCTCCTCGTTTGGGTCTAAATCCAAAAGAGGTATGCTCAAAATCTGCCTCCCAAAGTGGCTCTATTAGCATCTTTACTGCCATTTGAACCACGCGGTCGCGAATTGTTGGTATTCCTAATACCCTAAAATCTCCTTCCTTTTCCTTGGGGATGAGCTTTTGCTTTACTGCTTGGCTCCTGTAGGTGTGACCTTGTAAGTCTTGTTGAATCTCGCCAAGAAAAACAGATATTCCTTGCTTTTCAATAGCGTCAAAACTTTGATTGTCTACACCTACCCCTTTAGAATAGTTGCTCCTAACTCGTCGAAAAGCTTCTATAAGCGTATTGCCTTCACAGAGTTTTCCGTAAAGACTATAAGCCTTGAAGCCCTTATCTTGCTTGGCTCTAATATATAGCTTCCTCTGAAAAACACGAATAGCTGCATCGCTTTGCGATGGACTTGTTAATAGATTTACATCAATACTTGTCATTCTGTCTTTCATATAAGCATATCTAAAGTAGTGTCCCTTTCCTAATTAGAGTTTTGTTGTCTCTAACATCATAGGTACTATGAACACCTCCGACTTCTCTTGCTACAGCTAGTAATTTCGTAATACTTATGTACTAGCTTTTATAGTTGCCACCATTTGTAACAAGAGACCTCCCACGTTTCGTAGTTTTCCATCTATAACCACGCCATCCCTATGACTCCGGTAGATTGTTACACTTCATACTACTGTTTATCCATGCAACATAACAGGGTTCGAGAACGTCGAAACTCTCCCCAATCTACAGATACACTTATCGAAGCTACTACGGGTTCACACTTGCGTATTACAGCTTGGTTATTTGAACATGCCCAGCTTCAGCGAAATCCTCACAAATTTAACTGTCGGCAGCTCTTCTAAATGAACAGCAAATTATTTAGGTAGGATTTACACCTACTGGAAAACCACAACTTCGTGGCGCACCAACGTGTTTGTATAAGGTTAGTGGCGTGTTTGAGTAACTAATTTAGTAAAGAAAAGCCGAGTAGAAAATCTGCGAGGATTTTCGTAAGTAGGCGAGGACTAGCCATTAATTTTATACGTTGTTGGCAACTGTTTTTTTTATAATTTCACTTAATAATCCAATATTCAATATGTTTATAAATAAAATCAAAAGTAGTGTTCCTCCGTTTTCCAATAAATAGTTAAATATGTAAAATTGTGTTTTAGGTTTTTTAATTTTCCCTTCACCTCTTTTAAGCTTAAAAAAAAGTTTTTCAACTTCATAAAAGTCTGTTTTACTCAAACTTATTAATTCAATTTTTTCTGAATTTTTTAGTGAAATTATAGTTTTATAATTAGATAACAAAAATCCCTTTTCAAACATATTCACTCCTGAGTAAATTTTTGTTTTTTCCTCAGTTTGTTTTATAGTTTTTATTTCCTCAAACTTTAAATTAGTTTTTTGAGGAAGTAAATATTTTTTTATTGTTATTCCATTTCTAGATATTTTTAATATTCGGATTTTAAATAATTGGTATAAAATTATAATAGAAAATAAAGCAAAAATTCCAGCAAAACAATAGCCAATTATTTGATGTTCACCATTTGAAACTTGTAAACAAAAAAGTGCCACAATTAAAAAGAAAAAGAAACCGGAAATAAGTCCGCCAAAAAGGAATAATCTCGGTTTTGTTTTAAATAAAATATCCTTCATTCTTCAAATTTCAGTTTGTTACACAAATAGTTGCCAATGGTTTGTGTATGGTTAGTTGCGTGGTTAAGCAACTAAATTAATAAACAAATACGGACTAGAGAAAATTCCGAAGGAATTTTCCAAATAAGCACTTGCCAAAGCAATTAATTATACACCGTGTTGAACTAATCCTCGTACCTCGGAAGCTTCTAGAGTCAAGCTAAAAATACATTATCTTGATGGATTCACAAAAAACCTATAATGATGTATTTAAAAAAAAGTCAAAACGATTTTAGAAACGGCCTTAGACCAAGTTCCCGACTTTAAAGAACTTGCCCTTACTTTAGAAAAAAGCTTTGCCATCAATGGTAAAGCAAAAAGCACCTTAAACAATTACTTGCGCTGCCTTGCTCACTTGGCTATTTACTATAAATGCAGTCCTGTCCACCTTAGTGAAGAAGAGATCAACGACTACTTATTCCACTGCCAGAACCTACACAACACGCCTTCCGAAAGCTTTTTTAAACACACCATCTATGGTCTTCGATCTGCTTACAAGGTGATGGGAATGGATAAAAAGCGCATCCAGCTTCCGCAAATAAAAAGGCAGAATGATCTTCCCATTGTGCTCAACAAAAAGGAAGTTCGCGAGTTATTAAAGGCTCCTAAATACCTAAAACATCAATTGATGTTAGCTATGCTTTACGGCTGCGGATTGCGTAGCTACGAGCTTTGTAATTTGTTGCAGGCTGATATTGACTTTGAGCGTAAAACGGTATTTGTAAAAAAACAGAAAGGAAAAATAGACCGCTACGTTCCTTTGAGTGCTCATTTAATTAGAGGCTTACAAAAATATTTTAAAACAGAAAATCCTGTAAAACATGTTTTCAACAGTCAGAAAACCACAGATTGTCTGCCAGGACCGATCACTACAAGAGCTCTCCAATGGGTTATTAAAGAATGTCGTCCTAAGGTAAACACACAAAAGAAGTTCACAGCCCACACTCTTAGACATTCCTACGCCACCCATTTGCTTGAAGATGGGCTCAATATTATGTGTTTAAAAGAGCTTTTGGGGCACGCTCATATAGAAACTACCATTGTGTATTTGCAAGTGTCCAATTCTGGAAGTTCAGTTAAATTCAGTCCCCTGGATACCTTGTTTACAAACTAATGCAACCCAAACATAGAGTAGCAGATGTATTGAATCTAGAGGTAGATCATCTACAAGAAATAGCCCATACCAGTTGGAATGAAAGAGCTTTGCATGCGATAAGAAAATGCCGCACTAAAGCTCTTGGTGGACATTTAGATTGGTGTATGAATTGCAAGAAGCTCCATTTGCAATTCAATTCCTGTCGCAATAGGCATTGTCCTACTTGCCAAGGGCATAAGCAGCATGAGTGGGTTGCTGCAAGAACGCAAGAACTCCTTCCTGTGCCTTATTTTCATGTTGTTTTTACACTCCCAGACCATCTCAATTCTGTGGCAATACCTTATCCCAAAGTGCTTTATAAGATCTTATTTGATAGCGCTTGGGAAACCCTATCTGCCTTTGGACACAACCCCAAACATCTAGGTGCAAAACTAGGGATGATTGCCGTGCTACATACTTGGGGTCAGAATTTGCAATTGCACCCGCATTTGCACTGTATTGTTCCAGGGGGAGGTGTTTGTGAGGCAGGATTCTGGAAAAAAGGAACAGCAAAAGATGATTTTCTATTTTCAGTAGAGGCGATGAGTGATAAATTTAGAGGTCGTTTTGTGTCCAAATTACGAAAAGCACTTCCCCAATTACCCCAATCTTTATATGATAAGTTGTTCAAAAAAGAGTGGGTGGTGTATGCCAAATCTCCTTTTGGAAAACCAGAACATGTGATTGAATATTTAGGTAGGTACACCCATAAAATAGCGATAAGTAATCACCGTATCTTGTCGATTGATAAAGAAAAAAGGAGGATTACATTTAGTTTAAAAGACTATAGAAAAGGTGGGCAAAAAACCACACTAACACTCTCCACTAAAGAGTTTATAAGGCGTTTTCAACTCCATATTCTTTCCAAAGGCTTTACTCGAATAAGGCATTATGGGTTTTTGAGCAGCAGTTGGAAAAAAGAGAAGTTGCCGCTACTACAATTGCAATTAAGAGATAAAAACTTGGCACACATATTAACCTTTGCCACTCAAGAGAAGTCCTTACATCGCTGTTGTCCAAGTTGTAAAAAGCAAACCTTGATCACACTTTTTACTTTTGACAGTCGCGGGCCGCCAAAGGATCACAAAAAAATTATAAAGGATAAACTATAATACAAAAATTAAAAAACAGTTCTAAAAAGAGCCTTGACTTACTAGTGCCTAAACTGAAGGAAAATGATAAAAAACAGCAGATTCTAACACAAAAAAAGCATGATCTCACTAAAAAGTACCTTATTTAGATAAGCAACTGAATAAAAAGGGATGCAAAGCACTCTAAAAACAACCTTCTCCTCTTGTAAGGTTCCTGCCAACTCATCGAATTCCCCCTTACCAGCAATCCCGGATCAGTCAACAAATCATATAGCTTTGGCCTATCGGCAAGCCATATGCTTAGTTATTGTAAAACGTTTTTTATTCAGACGGGAATTTATATTTACCATCTATTAACTCCCAATTATTTTTCTTTCGGTCAAACACAAATCTCATATCAGGAACGTAGCCATTTGTTCCGCCACATTCTAATGCAAAATCCGCTTTTTTAAATCTCAGTCCGTTGTTGAAATGAATTTTCCGCTTTCCTGTAATATTTACAATTCCAAAATTCACGTCAACTGTATCAATTCCAATTATTTTGTGAGTAAGACGCAAAACCCGAATTGTCTTTTTTCCTTTAATTGACAAATCAATTAGTTCTTCATTAGTCAAGAATTTGTATCGGTCAGATACATTCAGTTTGGAAATTCGTTTTCCGTTTTCATTTAGTTCGATATATTTCCAACCGCTGGAAAGCAAAAGATCAAATCTACTATTCAATACTTGGACATAAATACTGTCCAATTCGCCTTTTTCAATCGTATTCAGTTCGTTTTCTTGTCCAAAAGTCAAAAACCCAATTAAAGTCAATATGATTGTCAAAATATTTTTTTTTATTTTATTCGTACAAATTTTCCAGAATGTGAAATCACGTGTAAATTCACTCGCATTGTAAAATCAATCGTATCATTTTTACAATCCGTAATCTCATAGTATGGTTTTCCATTTGACATTAGGCTTTTTTGGAATTCAGTCAACGAGTCTTTTGGTTTTTCAATAGTTTTTAATCTAAAAGAGTTCTCTCCAAGACTTTCAATCTTATATTTACGGTTCAATTCAGAGTTTGTTTCGGTTAAGTTTTGTCCGTTTATTTCGAACTCAAATTTTGGATAGTTAGAAAACTGTTTGTCATAAATAACTTTATACTTACCGTTATTCAAATCGCAATTGGTATCAGCGCATTTAAATCCGAAACAGAATAATATTAATATGTACAGAGTTTTTTTCAAAATGTTTTACAACGTACGGATAACACAACAAGTTGTGTTATCTCCATTATTAAAACACTAATCTAAGGGATTTTTTATTGATTTAAATGTATTTGTTGCCACATGAGTGTAAATTTCTGTCGTTTTAGTGGATTGATGCCCTAATAATACCTGTATTTGTCTTAAGTCAACTCCTGCTTCTAGAAGATGTGTAGCAAAACTATGCCTGAGCATATGAGGAGTTACAGGAATTCTAATCTTTGCTTTAAAAGCCGCTTTCTTTACAACGTTAACGACCGCTTGACCACTGTACTTACCAACCTTCTGCCCTTCAAATAAATACGCTTTCGGTTTCCAGTTTCTGTAATAGCAGCGTAAATCTAACAATGCATTTTGCGATAATAGGGTAAGCCTATCCTTATTCCCCTTGGCCTTTTTTATCCGCACAAGCATACGTTTACTATCTATATCTTCAAGTTTTAAATTAATCAATTCACTGCGGCGTAAACCAGAGCCATACAGAAGTTCAACAATACACCTGTGTTTAAGGTTATTGGTGTGAGCAATAAGGGCCAGAACCTCTTCCTTGGAAATTATAGTAGGTAGCTTATATCAATTTAGTTTTTAAATGTTGTATTAAAAATTTGAATTATTTTTTACTTAATTGAGGAAAAAAATATAAGCATAGCATTAGTTACGGTTCTATTTTATGACGATTAATAAGTGAAAAAGAAACTTATTTTATCCGACATTTAGATACTATATTGGTATGAAACTCCTTTCTAGGTCTTTCTATCTCATAAAACCGATTAGGCATACCCAATACAACTTCATAATAAAATTTGATGGCGTTAATGGCTTGATTAACGCAAGAGTTGGACTTACCTTGGCGAATAAGCAGTTGTAGATACGCCCGTATGTGGCTTTCATTAATGGCCTGCAAATCTATATGTGGATACTGGTTTATAAAGTGTTCAAAAAAATGAACATAAGTTCGTATCGTGCTATTCGCATACCGTTTAAGCTCTAGTTTTAGTAAGTATTCTTCCGGACAAACACGGTGCTGTTTGGTGACTTTCCGTTTTCTGTACCAGTCAATATCTACCTCTTCATTAGAGGTATGAATAGGTCTATTGGTTAGAAATCGGTTATAATTAATCCAAGCCACTCCTTTAAAAGTAGTGTAAATAGTAGACAGGTTGTTTTTGGTATTTAAAACATAGGCCATATTATGATCTGCACTCCATTTAGGATTATCCAGACTTTTTATAAGCGCCTGTAAAACCTTATCTGGTGTAAACTTGATACCTATCATTTTTTTATTGTTGAGCATCAAATGATAGAGAGTAATGTTCTTGAGCATATTCATAATTCAATACTACATTAGTTTTAGATTTTAAATGGTATATTAGTCGTATAATATACGTTTAAAAATGATTGATCATAAAATCTGTCCAGTCTGTGAATCTCCCCTAAAAGGAAGATCAGATAAGAAGTTTTGCTCTACAAAATGCAAGTCGATTCACCAGTACGAAACTCGGCAGAAAAAAGAAGCCTTCTATTTGGAAGTAGACCGACGATTGAAAACGAATCGGAAAGTATTAAAAACATATAATTTTAGGGGATTTACTACTGTGCGGAAAGAATTGCTTATCAACGATGGGTTTG
The DNA here is from genome assembly GCF_000153485.2 of Psychroflexus torquis ATCC 700755. Classification (NCBI taxonomy): domain Bacteria; kingdom Pseudomonadati; phylum Bacteroidota; class Flavobacteriia; order Flavobacteriales; family Flavobacteriaceae; genus Psychroflexus; species Psychroflexus torquis. The sequence continues at coordinate 7,717 of NC_018721.1, forward strand.
ATCCTAATTTTTTCACACACTACTGGAAAAATAGCAAAGGAGATATCTATCTTTTCGTTTACGATTATGGATTTTTAGACCTTAAAAAGTCAGGGAAGGACAAATACCTTATTGTTTAATGGCAAGAGTATATGAGGAAATAAATACTCTTGTACACTTAGCCAGTTTCTGAGCAATTAAGAAAAAAAACTCCTGCCAACCTCTAGGATAGATTAAAGATGTTTCACTACAGAAGTCATAATCAAAAGAAACCTTTTGAAATAGAGGGTTAGTGTCTTAACTGGTGGAAACTTGACTTCATCCTTGGAAGGCAAGTCGAACCACTTACATGAATTTTGATTGTAGTAATTTCAGTTTTTTTTTACCACTTTTTCTCTTCCCCTAGCTTCTTTTCTGTGGAAACAGTCTTATACTTAAGTAAATTTATAAAGACGTGTAAATAAATTGAATTATACGACGACCTAACTCAGCAGAAATTTTTTATGGATTGAAGTTAAAATAATTTGCATTGCCTTAGCTACGGTAATCATTTTTGATAAAAAGTAGACGAAAAAAGCCTGTGCCTAAATCGTTTCAGTAAAACGATATCTGGCACATTATAGGTTTAAATTAGTATAGTAGGTTTGGTGAAATTTAGGTCTTGTGGGAAAGAACACCTATAGTTTTGCGTCTTAGCGCAATCAAACCTAGAATAGGGCCTAGAGCTAAAATGACATAAATGCTATTTGAATCGGTTAACTTAATCATCATAGTCATTATTTGAATGCTAATTATGGTTATGGAATACCCTATACAATTAACGATAGTAAGTGCGGTGCCTTTCATCTCTGCTGGTGCATTCTGAGCAACAAGTGTTGATAAAAGGGGTGAATCTGCAATGACTACTATTCCCCAAAACATAAGAAATCCAAGAAACAAGCTTTCAAATTCACTAGTAAATACCCATGGAGAAATAAGGCAACATCCACAGGATAAAAGAAGGACCATAAAGGCTGTCCGTTTGGTCCCTAAAACTTGTGAGAGATAGCCGCCAAATAGACAGCCCATCGCTCCTACTCCAATAATTAGAAATGATAGTAGAGGAATATTAAATATGACTTGTGGATGTTCTACGTTGTATTTTTTTAGCATAATGGGTATAAAGGCCCAGAAAGCATATAACTCCCACATATGTCCAAAATATCCAAAAGCCACAGACCGAAATTTTAGATTGCGGAATACGCTAAAAAATGCTGATAAATCCGTTCGCTTGCTTTGTTTTCTGAACGGACCATCAGGCACCAGTATAAACATTAACAAGCCCCCTAAAACCCCAAGAGATGAAGTTGTTATCAGTACCGATTTCCAAGAATATACAAGAGTCATTTCGCTTAACAAATGAGGAAATGCAGTTCCCAACACTAAGGCACCAACTAAAAATCCCAGCGACTTACCAAGTCCTTTTTCATAATAATCCGCGGCAATTTTCATCCCAACTGGATAGATACCCGCGAGAAAAAAGCCTGTAAAGAAACGAAGTGTAACTAAGCTCAATAAATTGTTTGCCTCCCATATGACTCCTAAATTGAAGAGTGATCCCAATAAAGCACTCACTAAAAAAACTTTTGAAGGTGGAAAGCGATCCGCGATTGTCAAAATAGCGAAAATCAAAGTGCCGATGATAAATCCAAACTGTACGGCTGAAGTTAAGTGCCCCAAAGCACTCACACCAAGATCAAAACTTATAACAAGATCGTTTATCACACCATTCCCAGCAAACCAAAGCGAAGTGCAGCAGAACTGAGAAAAAACAATGACGGGAAGTATTAATTTAGAGTGTTTCACTTAGAATAATATTCAATTTTACTTAACGCCTTAGTAAAATGAATACAGCGTTAAAACATCTAAACTAACACATACTCACCAAACCTACTAGCTAAAAGACTCATAGAATAATTAATCGTTGCAACCATGTTTCAAGACGCCTATTTCCAACTGAAGTATATTGATTTTGGACATTATAAATGCTTTGAATAGTTCTGAATTTTTGATAACCAAAGATGATATAATGCCAAATTATATTTATAATGCCGTATGAATAAATTGAATTATTTTTTGATTGATTGAAATCAAAAATAACTAGCATAGCCTTAGCTACGGTAATTATTTTTGATGAAAAGCAGGCGAAAAAAACCTGTGCCGAATTCGTATCGGTAAAACGATTTAAGACCGTTGCATAATCCAACGATTTCGCTATAATCTCTTTTTTATGCTGATTATTTTTGGTGTTTTGTCTAAAACCTTCTTTTTAAGTTCTATTTCTAGCCTTTATAGTTATTTTTCTTATTGTTTTTCTCCTAAATTTTACAATTAGACGCAATTATCCCTGGACTTCGATACAAATTGTAACACATGGCTTCCATAAGATTTTGGGTATGCATTTTTTCTATTCCTCGATATCTTGCTAACCCTCCGTTAAACCATCTTTTTATTCCTCCAAATGTACGCTCTACCTTGAATCTTGTTTTACCTATTAATTTATTGAACTTCCTTTCCCAACGTGTTAAAGGTTTGTTCTTGTAAGCTTTTCTTAGAATATGATTTTTTAGATTTCGCTTTTTGAGTAGTCCTGCATTTTTCTTTGACTGATACCCTTTATCTGCTTTTAATGGGATGCCTTTTGGTAAATCTATATTCACTGTTTCTAGCACGTCTTCTAAATTGGCTATCTCATTTTTACTTGCCGTAGTGGTTAAGACTCCTATGACAAGACCTTCGTTATCAGTCACATGATGTTTTTTAAATCCAAAATGATACTTCCCTCTTTTCTTTAGCCATGTTCCATCTGTATCTACACTGTCAGCATACTGCTTTTTTACCTTTATCTCTTCTTCGCTGCGATCTTCGGTTACCTCGTGATTGGTCTTTCCTTTTGGTCGAAGTGGGGTATCGATGACACTAGCATCGACTATGATCCCCTTTTTAACAATGATGTTGTGAGCTTCCAATTGTGCATTAATGATGCTGAATAGCTTCTCAAAAGTTTTAGTTTTTGTTAACGCGGTTCTAAATCTACTCAAGGTGCTATGATCTGGCGCAACTTCATCTATATTCATCCCGCAGAAATAACTGAAAGAGATGCTGTCGTTCAACCTATCTTCTACTTCATAATCACTCAATCCATACCAACTTTGCAAAAGACACATTTTAAACAACAGTAGACCGCTATAGGAAGGTTTACCTACAGCACTTTTACCTCTAGAATAATCAGTATCTATTAGCTTTTCGATGTTATCCCAATCGATTAGTGTATTTATTTGGCTGAAAAACGTTCTTTTTATCTTTCTTGATCGCAAATCACAAATTGTGTCTGCTATTGTAGGCTGTTTCTGTAGTTTCATACATTAAAAATAAGACTTAATACCCTTATATACAAACAATTAAGGTGATTTAAAAACTTTATTTATTAGATTTTACCTTGCAACGGTCTTGATTTATTGCGTCATTATAGGTCTAATTTGGTATAATATATGCATGATAAAAGCTTTAGTAAACATTAGCGCCTAAGCATTAAAAAAGAAGAACTAATCCAGGAAGAGTTGTTAAGTTTCGATTCACTTTATGGGATTCAAATTTGAAATAAATTTTGCAGAGTTTTAGGTTAGGCTTTAAAGCTCATGAGAGCCATTGAAAGGACGAATTACAACTTATTTTTCCTTTTTGGAGCCACTTACTATCCTAGAAACAATTCCTTTTTGGTCTGTAAATTCTGCTATCAGGACACCCGACCAATGGAGAACGATAAAGCCAACTAAGTAATAAACACCAAGCTCATGAATCTCTTCCATTGACTTTTTGAATGCTTTGGGACCAAATTCTATAATCAGCCCAGTAGCTAATGAAACAACTACACAGATGTAAAAAAAGATATAGGTCCATTTCTGAAATTTCTCTTTGATGGATAGGTTATTCGCAAAAGGATTTTGAAATTTCATTTTTCCAAAAAGAGGAAGAATAAAACGAATACTGAATAAACCAGTCAAGACATATCCCATATATATATGCCAGTCCCACATAGGTTGTCTTATTTTCTTAGCTAGAGAAATAAGTTGGTCTTGAGTAAGTGTAAAGTCTGTATCACTAAGGTAAGTTTCAATAATAGCAGCGACACTATACTTATTCAACCAGGTTAACCTAAGGAAAATCGTAATTAACAAAAGCAAAAAAGCAATAGAAATTGCCCAGTGAACTAGTCTATACAGGTTAGAATACTTTTTAGTCCTCATGATTTTTTACTTATAGGATGATGCATTAGTATTAAATAATATATAAAAATACCCCTATAAAATAGATAACTGAACTTCTATAGCAGTAACATTTTAAAATGATCTAAAAGTAGAATGATTTCTTTAAAGCATCCATCGAACCTCTAGAATTTTGAAATTTTGGATTAATTGGGTCAAAATGATGCAATCCATCTGATAATAGATTACTAGGGTTGTCTTCATAGCTATCAAACTTTTCAATCATTAATTTGATGAGGATATATTTTTATCATTTAAATATGAGATGGAAGTATTTAACTGCATGGACCTTTCTTTTATGTCAATTGGAGAATCGAAAATCGCTTCCAATCGCTCAAGTGCGTTTCGGTAATCTTTTTCGGATTTAATTGGCTTTAATTTCATAATATTATTTTTAAATCGTTTCAGCCTCTATTTTGTCATACCCGCCTGCCTGAAGTGCAGGTTCGGCGTGTGTAACAATAAAACCGATGAATGCCCCTTGTTTTTCATTACTGAATTTGACAATCAGTCGATAAGAATTTCCTTTTATATTGAAAACTACTCGACCATTTTTTTTAGAATACTTGCATTGATGTAAGTCTGTTTTACATCATTTGGTGAAAACCATTTTACACCTTTAGCCGTATCATAACAAGTCTTCAACTACTGTTCTGAATCAGAGTGCTTTTTCTACTATTCCCAAAGTATGCTCTTTGCAATTATTCGTTTCATTTATACGGCTAAACAACGCAAATACAAAAGTTCTTATATATAGAACCTGTATCAATATTTTTCACTTGAAGGCTAGCTTAATAAAAATCAATAATATTATAAAGTGCTTTTAATTCAAACCTTTGAAACGCTTTTATTGTAGTATAAGAATAACCATATATCCAAAACATCCACCCCTTCACGACTGTTTATCGATGATAGAATACCGATAGCGTTCTGTTGCCTTTTCTAAGCTTTCTGAAAGCGATTTTAACCAGCCCATGTGATTGGATATCAAATAGGCTTCCTGAAGGGCATGAAGCGTTTCAGTGTCTAATTCAGTATAACCTTGTCTGATGTTTTCATCTCTCTTTTTTGATAAATGTTGGTAGTTGCCCAACAACTTCTCCTGTGCATCTTCCCCGGTTTCTTCAGAAACTTTTTTCTTTAATTGAATAGGGTCCAAGCTATCACAAGCCATCTGTAGCGTGTTGGCAATTTTTTGGATAAGTAGATTAAACTCTACAGAAGCAGGAGTGGTTCTATGATTAATGATAAAATTGCCGATGGACGCAATGGCAGAAATCATAGTCTGATTGAGTGTCACCATTTCATAAATTAATTGGAATTCATTTTGTTTCGATTTTGGATCTTGCGTCAATCGTTGGAAGGCTGCATTTAAATTACTAATCGCCAGAAAAGCGTCTTTCCTTGCCAGATTATAAGAGAGTTTGTTTGTTGAGGGATCTTGATATAATTCTTGTGTTGCTAAGAGGTATTTTTTATTCATTTCTAAAGCATTCAAAAGCACCTGTTTGAGATTGTTTGCTTCCCAACTAGGAAATATGGTGTAGTTTGCAACAACGGCGATTGCCGCTCCAATTAGGGTGTCGAGGACGCGGTATTGAATTACCTCGAAGGCATCGGGATTGATTAAGGAATACACAAAGACAATACTGATGGTGATTAATGCAGCTGCAGACTTATAATTTTGCTGAATTAATGCAAATGCAAATATCAACGATACTAATGCTAATACAGAATAGACCACTACATTTTGAGTAATAAGCACAATACCAACAGCCACTCCAGCGCCTATAAGGGTTCCAATGATACGATCTTTTGAGCGCTCTTTGGTTAAGCCGTAGCTAGGGCGCATAATAACAACGATCGTTAGCAAAATCCAATAGGTGTTTTGAATATCCAAAAGAAAACCTAATAGATAGGCCAGAACAATAGCAATGCTAAGACGTAAGGAATGTCTAAACATGGTGGAATCCAAACTCAAGTTTTGAACAAGAACATTCAATCTGTATTCTTGGAGTGTTAAAAACTGACTCGAATCTTGTCTTTTTAAGGAGACTTTGGAGGCTTCTTGGACATTTGCCATCACCCGTCTAATAGCTTTGATCTCTTGAAGTAACTGTTTTTGATAATCGTATAAATTTTTCAATACCAAAGCACCCTCGCGCGCTTGGGGTAATTTCACAGCATCGATATAATTTGAGATGGAATCATCAGCATTTGAAAGCGCCTTTAATAAATGTTCTTTATCTGGCATTTCATCATTTTGAATCAATAATTCTGACAAGCGTATGAGATGGTTACCCATAACTTTATTCAGGGTTTTGAAGGCTTTTAGAAATTCTTTATGCTCGCCAAAAATTCCATCGATTGTCTTATAATCTAAATGTTTAGCTTCTATCAATTCAAAAATCTTGATGGAAGAAAGGAAGATCAATAGTTGCTTCTCTTCATAACGCGAACGCCCAGAACGTTTACGGGCTGTAAGAAGTGTTTCTCGAAGTGTCTCGTGCTTATCGTTGATTTGATGTTGAAGGACGAAGGTTTGATTGAGGCGTCCATCCCGCTTGTTTTTCTTGGTTAATAGTTTTGCTCGTAATTTTAGGTAGTCCCCTATGAGATGGAGCGTATCTGACAAGAGTTGATTCTGATCTTTTTTAGGAAAAATCTTTTGAAAAATTAAAGATAGGGTCAAATACCAAAGCCCTCCAACTCCCATCAAGGCGACATGAACAAAAATTTCATGTGCTGTTTCTTTTTGAGCGGCAAAAGCGAGGACCATGGCCAGCAAACCAGAAAAGGAAACCAAAGACGCTCTAAAACCATACACTGAAATGAGTGATACTACAAACGAAATAACTATAATGACCAACAGCAAAAGAGGTAAGAAAGGTTTTGAAAATAAGATGATACTAGTAATAAGCATGGTTAGCCCAATACTTATCAAGACAGCATTAACTTTACGCTTATTACTTCCAGGAATGTCTCCAGGTGCGTTTAAAAAAGCACCTACGGCAACAGGTAACGCATATTCAAAATATCCTAAAAAATACATCACACCAAAAGGCACAGCTACCCCAACCCCAAGCCGAATACCACGGTCAAAATTGGTGCTTTTTAAAAATAATTCTAGTTGTTTGAGTTTTTCTTTCAAGCAGTTATTTATGTTTAAAAACAAAGTTAAGGTAATTGTGGGGGAAGCATTGTCTAGTAAGTTTATTTTAGTAGGTGTTCAAACATGACTATAAAATCACCAAACATTAACTGTTTTTAAAACCCTTTTCAGTACTGACTGATTTTGTGTTGTAGTCAATTGAAGAAATCAGCTGTCCGAAAACAGATTTACTTGAAAAACAATTACTTTTACCCATCGTGTATTGTATTTCACAATACTAAATTACAATTCATTTAAAAAAGCCCTCTTTTGGGTTTCTTTTTTATCGGACAACAAGGATTAAAAATATAATATGGTTTGCTTTTTTAAAAAATCCACTTATAAATGAGGAGTAAATGTAAAGAACAGCCTTAATTAAATACAAAAAAAATCTAACTCTTAGACAAATAAAATGAATGAAAGCACTTTAATTAAAAATGTAACTCTTGTGAATGAAGGGAAAATACAAGTTGTAGATGTACTCATTGCTGAGGGACTTATACAGCAAATTGGAAAGATTGAGGTTAACCCAAACCACAAAATAATAGACGGCACTGGCAAACACCTCTTCCCAGGAATCATAGATGGTCAAGTTCATTTTAGAGACCCAGGCCTAACCCATAAAGGCGACTTATACACCGAAAGCAAAGCCGCTATAGCTGGTGGAGTGACTTCTTTTATAGATATGCCAAATACAGTTCCAAATATCTTGACTGTTGAAAGCTTAAAAGAAAAATTTGACATTGCTTCCAAAAAATCACTAGCAAACTACTCCTTCTTCCTCGGTGTAAATGGTGATAATATAGATGAGGTTGTAAAAATGGATACAAGCCAATTTATTGGTGTTTCTGATGATGGCTTGTATTTTACCAAAAAAGGAAATCTACTGGCAGATAATCCTGAAATAATGGAAAAACTATTTGCCAACTGCAAATCTATTATCGCCATTCATTCTGAAAAGGAAGAAATTGTAGAAAAAAACGAACAGGCCTTTAGAGAGAAATACGGCGATGATATACCTGCAAAATTTCATCCTGTGATCAGGAGCACTGAAGGCTGTTATGAAGCTACCAAACGCGCTATAGATTTAGCAAAAAAACACGACGCCAGATTGCATATTTTGCATTTAACTACGGAAGCAGAAACTCATTTATTTCGTAACGATATCCCACTGAAAGAAAAAAAAATAACAACCGAAGTTTCTGTACATCACCTCTGGTTTTCAGACGTCGACTATGAGCGATTAGGAATGCTTATTAAATGGAATCCAGCCATAAAAACAAAAAAAGACAAAGAAGGCTTATTAAAGGCACTACTTGATGATAGAATAGATCTTATAACCACAGACCACGCCCCGCATACGTTGGAAGAAAAACAACAACCCTATTTTCAATCTATGTCGGGTGCACCCATGGTTCAGCATACGCTCAATTGTATGTTGGAGTTTTATAAACAAGGCCTCATTTCATTAGAGAAAATTGTCGAAAAAATGTGCCATAACCCTGCTATTTTATATAGTATGACCAACAGGGGATTTATCCGAGAAGGGTATTACGCTGACTTAACCTTAGTAGATTTAAACAACCCGTGGACAGTGACCAAAGACAACCTGCTTTACAAATGCGGTTGGTCTCCTCTGGAAGGAACAGCATTTCAAACAAAAATTGAACACACTTTTGTAAATGGAAATTTGATTTATGACCATGGTAGTTTTAAGGAAGATACATTTGGGATGCCCATAGATTTCAATACTAAAGAGAAACAAAAATGACCCAAATTTCAAGTGACATTTCAAAAGCAATTGAACTCCTAAATAAAGAAGATGTCGTAGCAATACCTACCGAAACTGTTTATGGATTGGCAGGAAATATCTATAGTGAAAAAGCAATTCGAAAAATATTTCAGGTCAAACAAAGACCTTTATTTAATCCGTTAATTGTTCATATACCTTCTATCGACCAACTTGAAAAAGTAGCACGTGAATTTCCGATTAAGGCTCAAAAGCTGGCTGAAGCCTTTTGGCCTGGTTCTTTAACGCTAATTTTGCCTAAAAAATCAAACATACTTGAGATAGTAACTGGGGGTAAAGATACCGTTGGCGTTAGAATTCCAAACCACCCCGTTACTCTAAGTTTGTTAAAACAATTATCTTTTCCACTAGCAGCTCCAAGCGCAAATCCCTATAACAGGATTAGTCCCACAAGTTCTTATCACGTTGAAGGGTATTTTGGAAACGCATTACCTATGGTGCTTGAAGGTGGTGAATGCAAAAACGGAATAGAATCTACCATTATTGGCTTCGAAAATAACGAAGCTATACTCTATAGGCTAGGAGCTATTTCTGTAGAAGAAATTGAAAAAATAATTGGAAAAATTCAGATAAGAAACAAAAGCGACACAACCCCTAATGCCCCAGGAATGTTAGCAAAACACTACGCCCCCAAAACAAAGATGTACCTTTTGGACGATATTGATGAATTTATTGAAAATAACAAAAGTAAGAAAATTGGTGTCCTAAGATTCCAAGGAAAGCTGAATACCACGCGTTTTGAACATATAGAAATCTTATCAAAATCTGGAGATTTAAAGGAAGCTGCTTCCAAGCTCTACAGTACATTACATAAACTAGATAACTTAAATTTAGATATAATTGTAGCTGAAAGATTTCCAGATGTTGGTCTAGGTAAATCTATTAATGATAGATTAGAAAGAGCCATAAAATAATTATTACTTACTTCATGGATACTGCTTTATTTAAAAATAGACGTCTAGTCATAGCCACAAAACACGAAAAGGAAAGAGTGATTGCACCTCTTTTAGAGGAGGCTTTAGGAGTATCATGCTTTATAAAAGAGGGTTTCGATACAGACAAGTGGGGAACTTTTTCTGGCGAGGTAGAAAGAAAACAAGACCCCATAGCTACTGCAAGGCAAAAATGTTTGAAGGCAATGGAACTAAGCAATTGTGAGTTAGGTGTAGCTAGTGAAGGTTCCTTTGGCGCTCATCCTTCCGTATTCTTTACAAGTGCTGATGATGAGTTTTTGATTTTTATTGATAAGAAAAACAACTTGGAAATTATAGCCAGAGAATTAAGTATGGAAACCAATTTTAATGGTCAGGAAATTAAAACAGAGACAGATCTATTGGACTTTGCAGAATTGGTAAAATTCCCATCGCATGGCCTTATACTTCGTGAGTCAAAAACGGACACTACTACTATAATAAAAGGGATAACAGATGTAAGTCAATTAAAAAAGGCCTTTAAAGAACTGATGAACACGTTAGATTCTGTTTATGCAGAAACGGATATGAGAGCAATGTTCAACCCAAGCAGAATGGCTGTCATTGAAAATGCAACCAAAAATTTGATTGCTAAAGTAAATTCCTGCTGTCCCCGATGTACTAGTCCTGGTTTTGGAATATCGGATGTTAAGAAAGGATTAAAATGCAGCTGGTGTGGATTGCCTACCAACTCGACATTAAGTTTTATATATAGCTGCCAGAAATGCAATTTTACTAAAGAAGACATGTATCCACATAAAAAAAGAACAGAAGACCCCATGTATTGCGATTATTGCAATCCATAAATGAATGAATAATAGGAATAAGGCATGGAATAGAAATTTTTTTAATGACCAAAATGGATTTTAAAATTGAGTAAGCAAAGAAAATATAATTTGAACGAAATTGGATGTCATGTTAAGTAGTGTAAACTAAGACTTTAACATTCCAAATTGAAAGTTGGTCTTCTGCTCAAACTGGTGAAATAATACCACATAGAAAATTCAATCATAGCAGTAAATCTAAGTTGGAAGGAAATCTCAACCGAACGCGCTGAACAAACTGAATTTAAAGAAAATCAAAAAAAATACCTTAGGTCTATAATTGCAATCAATTTTATCTTTTTTACTATCGAAATGTCTACGGCTTATTCTCAAAACCCAAGGGTTTTGTTGTCGATAGCTTATATATGCAAGCAAATAGCTTAGTCCACAAAATTGGTTTATTTAAGAACTGGAATAATGCTATCTCCAAAATCACACTTATTTTTGGTAAGCCTTCTGGTAAGATGACCATATTTCGTAGATGGGCTGTCCTTTGGAACTATTCCCTTGGTGATGCCATTCTCCCTTTATAACCTCATAATTAAATTCTAGATCTGCCCCTACTCGATCTTTATCCTTTGAGAAAAAAGTAATACGCTCGGTATAAATACCGTTTTGGGCAGTGTATGTTCCACCACCACTAGCTCCTAAAGTTTTAGTATCAGAATTAAACGCTATCCATTGAAAACGACCACCTCCCAGAATTTTAACGGTACGTCTATCACCTGGTGTCATAGTCTTCATCTCTCCATCGCGTTGCCTACCCGTAATGACCCAATTACCATTTAGATCGTCATTATTTATAGAAACCCTTTCCCAAACCTTGTTCGAGGTTGCACTTGAAAGTTGAATACTACTTTCGTTAACCCAAGTCATTAAATACTGGTGCTCTATCCCGATCTTAGAATCATCATAAGTATCAAAGTCTCTAATTTCTATAAGATTTTTATTATCTATACGAAACTCACCTCCGGCTGCTCCTAGAAATGAATTATCCAATACATCCCTAGATCCTAAAGCAAAGTAACCCTCCTGTACAATCTTTATAACTTCTCGATTGGTTACAGCCTCACCGTTTAGATAGGTAAGCGTCCAAGCTCCATCCATAGTTTGTGCCTTTGAAATAAATAGACCTAGAAAAAGGACACATAAAAAGAGTAGGCATTTCATCAGTTTTGGAATTAGATTAGAACTCTTAATTTAGAAAAATAAGAGTTCTAATGGTTAAGTGAACCAATACAATTATGGTCTAAACATCTACTCTAAGGATGCTATTGAAGTCGCACTGTTACACGTTATGGACTTACAAAATTAAGCCCTACATTAAAGAAAAAAGGATTTTCAAAACTATTTACCATTCCAAAATCCTGGTCGCCAAAAAATCCTCTAAAAAAATCTGCATCACCGTCTAATTCATCAGCATCATAAGACCAATCATATCTGAGTCCAGCTTGGACACTTGCCCAGATGTATCCTGAAATTTTAGTTTGAAATTCCAATTTAGGTCTAACTTCTCCTCTTCGTATTTCATAAGAATTTCCATTAACTGAATAATCATCTATGCGGTAACTTTGACCCTCTAAATCAAATCCTGCAAGAAGAAGTGAGTTTTGGTTGATGTTGTAACGCAAATACGCTCTAGCTGGAAATAAGATCTCTGTTCCCCATTTTTTATTATCAGAAGTCCAATCAAACATGATAACAGGCACATAATTTAGATTTCCGACTCTATATGTTCTAGATACACCTACTCCCCATCGGAAATAATCATTTACCCGTCTTCCATAGATAGCAGCTGCACTATATCTAATGGTGCTCAAAGACTGGAATTCGTCCAAACCGTAATTACCACTTAAATCCATCTGAGTTTGAAACACTAAAAATTCTGTCTCATTCAGAGGGAAAAAGAAGGTATTGGTCCAGTTGATATTTCGAAGTCCATCCTCATTTAGAATACGACCTAAACTTCTTGCTTCGGTCCCATCTGGAAGGAATGTTGGAGACCGAGGAGAATTCAAATTTTCTCTTATATTATAACGCGTATCCATAAAATTAATTCCCGATTGCCAAACAAAACTACTTTTTGAAATAATAGGAATGTTGGTGTTCAATCTGAAACCACCAGTAAAATTTGCTCGCCCAGTTTCATTAATAGCTGGATTCTCCTCATCTACATCAAAACCATTATCAAGAGATTGAGGAAAGGTGACATTTGAAAACTCATACTTATAGGGCATCTGAGCATCAAAACTAACCCCTATAAATTTCTGGGGACTCATCCCAGAAATTTTAGGACTAGCATAGCGTTTTACCGGAGTGTCATCCTCCAATTCAAAATCATCATACTTACTGTAATCTTCTTCATCCTCTTGAGCTTGAATTGTATTCATACCAAAACCAAAAAGTACAAGCAGCGCAAAAATTTTGTAATTGTAATTCATATGTCCAAGATTGATTAAAAACATTTAGTAAAGGTATTAACCTCAACAACTTAATGTTTAAATTGATAGTTATTTTTTTCTAATAAGTCTTCTCCAAGTGTCTGTTCTACCAAAGGTTTTTACCCCCACATAACCTCGAATATCTAAGGTGTTTTCATCTTTCATAGTAATTATACAGCTGTAGCTTGTTCCATTTTCTGGATCGTATATAGTACCTTCTTCCCATATTCCTTCGCCTTGATATTCAAAGTCTTTTAAAATACGGAAGCCACGCAAAGGTGCATTTTGCATACTTTCATCTGGATTATTTTTATCTACTTTAGGCTCTCCAGTAACTGGATCGATAGGCTCTTTTAGCCAAACAATTTTTCCGTAAAATTTGTTATCAATCTTATCGATTTTCACCTTTGCCTTACCGTGTCCTGGTTCCCATACTCCAACAATATCGCCTGCTTCTTGAGCAAAACTAAAGTAACCTAATAAACAAAATGTGATCAAAAAAAGCTTAGTCTTCATAGTTTTCAATATTAAATTAATTTTTGGTTTCAATTTCTAAAGTCACTATTAAATCGAAGATAACATCTTCGTAATATTCATCTTCTAGCATGTCAAAATCTCCAATAAAAGTGATACGCTCGTCTGAAATTGCTGTTTGCAAATCTTCTTGCTCATCTGCCACTTGAAAAGTGTATTTTTTGTTGGGTTGAATATTATCGTCTAAAAGACCAATCTTAGTCATATCTGTATACTTAGATGTCATTTCAATTACCATTTTCCCAATCTTTGGAAAATCCATTCCCTCTCGAGTCTGAATTTGAATTGACTTTACTTGCGCTTTTTCAATTTTGATAGTCTCTTCGAGTTTTGGAAATAAATCTTCCAAAGAGAATTCCCAAGTTGCCGTTGCTGTGTTTGACCCTTCAAAAAGAGGACCTATAGCCTTTAGATCAAGAACAGGTGTTGTGATTTCATGCTTTTCAGTCTCCACAGAACGTTGTGATTTCATGCTTTTCAGTCTCCACAGAACATGAAAACATAAAACAAATGAGAAGTAGATAACTTCCTAATATTTTTAAATTATGATACATTGGTTGTTTTTTTTAAAATAAATCTTTATAAAATATACTTATTTCCATAAATAAGAATTTAAGGAATTTATTTATTCAAAAAAAGTTAATATATATTATAAATAAATTTTATATATCATTTTTATCAAATGAATAATAGTGAGTTATAGCTCTTAAAACAAAATTCAGAAGTGAAAATTGACGGCTAAATTTATTTTGTAAAAGTTATACCTATTAAAAATAAGTCTTAGTGTTCATTAGTCATATAAGTTCGGTGAACCCAAAGTGAATTTAAATTGAGAACTTTAAATAATTCTTTTGGCTCGAATGTGGTTTGGATGTTAATTAGTCTGGTTCCATCGATATGGTATTGGTTGAGCTGTAAACGTCGGACTTTGGCACCGCTTAAATTTTAATAACCAACACTAAAATGAAGGTTGAATTTTGAAAGTGGGTAATCAATTCTAAGACTGAACACATCCACACCACCAAGAGCTTCTAATCTTGACTTAGAGATAGAAATGACACCACCCAAACTCTTTTGAAAACAAAAAACGACCTACTTAAAAGCTACTATTTAGGCAGCGCCAACTTCCACTTTGGAAATAAATCAATTCAGCTTAAAACTCAAAACATTTGTACTTTATCCTGATTGTACCTATCGGTTTACCTTATCGAATTGTTAGTCTTAAAATAAAGATTGAGACTGTGCTTATTGTAATCCAAGCTCATCTATCCATAAGAAGTCTTCAAATTCCTTCTTTATTAAAATATCATAGAACGAAAATCCCACTAGTCTTCTCTTCCTAAAATTGGATCAACTGTGTTGAGATCGATTCCTATTGTTTTATAAGTGAAACTGGTTTAACTTTTCAGATTCCCATGAGATCCATTATGCTTAAATCGCAAGTATTAATGAAAAAAATGTAAAAGGATACTTTATGTATACATAGAGAATAGATGTGGATAGAGAACAGTTCTAGTTCAATCAATGAATATTTAAAAGAGCATCTATTGATTTTTTATCTTCAGAATTTTTATAATTTCACTTTTAGCTGAAGCGGAATTGGTAATTCTTAAAAATAATGGTCCCATAGGTATAATTCATTTAAAGATATTAACCTCGCACTTAAAGATCTTTAATTTTATGCAGCATATTTGATGCTCTCATGTTTAAAATATTTTGCTACCCTTTCGCTATCATTTTGAAGCATTTTCATATGATTCTCTAAATTTTCTTTCATTTTTTCTTGTGTTTTTGGTGCCGGTTTATCCGAGAGTCCATACTTTAAATCGCAATTCAGATATTCATCTGGGTTTCGCTCAGGTGAGTATGATGGCAGGTAAAATAGTTCTATGGTTTCGCCATTTTCTTCCGCCCATTTCTTTACAACTTTACTATGATGGACTCGTAAATTATCAAGGATTAAGAATACTTTGGTTTCTTGCGATTTGATGAGCTGTTCTAAAAATTGAATAAATACATCTGAGTTCATATTTTCTTTATATATCATAAACTGAATTAAACCCTGATTTGTAACTGTAGAAATCATGTTGATTGAAAACCGCTTCGACATATGTTTTTTAACAGGAGTTTTTCCTTTTGGAGCATAGGAACGTCCATGATGATTATTGTTTTTTACACCCGTTTCATCCCCCCAATGGATAGTTGCCTTCTCTTGTTTTGCCTTCCCTTTTATTGCTGGGTATTCTTCGTCTAACCATTTTTGAACTTTTTTGGAACATTGTTCATAAGCTCTCTTTTTTGGCTTTTGAGGCGTGAATCCCCAAGCGTTGAGATAATTACCGACAGCTCTTCTTCCGATTGTAATACTAAACTCTCTTGCTATCAAATCCCTTACTGCCCTTGTAGTCCACAAAGCATAATCTAACTTTAGTTGATCGGGCATTACATCAATAATCATTTTTTGGATTGCAGCTTCTTGATCTTTATTGAGTAGTTTTCGATCTTCTGATTTGACTCCTCGTTTTTGATATGACAAAGATTTATGACCTTCTTTATTGTAAAGCTTCCACCAATCTCTAACAGTATTTACATGAACACCGTAAAACAGAGCTATGTCTTTTTTTTTATCTCCACGTTTTATCATTTTTACAGCATCCCTTCGAATTATACCTCTTTCCTGATCAGAAACACTCCTTAAGTCTATTTTTTCCATCTATAAATATACGAAATATTTAACTATAAATAAAGAACTATTGATTCGAAGTTAATAGTTCATTTAGATTCGACACCTCATTTTGATATAAATCACTACCAGTTGCGGAAAATAGACTGATATTCAATTTATTATAAGTACTTGAAAATTGAATTTTTGAATCTTTTGTAATTGGATTAGGATAAACTACTGCCATTTTTGTTGGTTTATTTTCAAAAGAGTCTAGATTTAAAAGACCCCCTTCTTCAATGCAGACGAAAAAATCAAGAGAATTTAAAAACCCTCCCATCATTTCACCAAATTCTTCAAAAGACCTAAGAAAAACAACTCTAGCCAACAAAGGCGAAAGGGTGCCTGTAAAGGCATTATCAGCATCGATAATATTCTTTTCAAGATAATTGATGTCATCATCAGAAATTTGATCATTGGCGATAATAAAGTTGATGAACTCTTCTTTCTGAAAATCATCAGGCAAACTACTAATTTCAAGAACAACATAATACTGATAGACCCCTTCAATGGGCAAACACTCATAATCAAAACAACTAAAAAATTTGAAGGAATCATCATAATCAACTAAAATGGAATACATTTCCTGATTAGCCTCTATTGAAACTCTTCGAGAATTTGAGTTCTCAGGATTAATTTTTTCAACATTGATAATATCATCATTCAAAGTAATGATCTCTTCTTCTGATATATTTTCTTTAAGAGTTATAAAATCAATCAAGTCATTTTTATTGAAATCATCACTCAAAATTTCTATGTCTAATTGAGCAGTGTATTGAAACAATCCCTCTTCTGTCTGACAAGAATTTTGAGTATAGGATATGTTCACTAAAAGAATAATACATAAATAGGTGAAGTTTAATTTCATAAAAAATACTTAATATTAAAATAAACAATTGATAATCAGATAAATATAGTTAGATAAAACATCATAATCTAAAAATAAAAAGCTTTTTCAGAATTTACAGTTCTTATTTTACGGTTTTTTCAAATCCATTCTGAAATCAATTTTAAAACCACCGGAGACATCGTTTGCTCTATAAGTTGATATTCAAAATATCTCCTGTATCACTGTCTTGGAAAAGGTGATTTAAGCCTTTAAGCTCCTAGGTCTTCACATTTATAATTTCTTACTTTTTAAAATTCAATGGAGAACACTCAATATGTTTTACTATGAATGAATCAATTTATTAGATGCATCCTAACAAAACATAAATCAACTATTCAATTTTTCTCTAACAGGATCGAGGGAGAAACCCTCAATTAGTATTTTACTTAACTTTTCTGAATGAAATTAATCGCTAAGCCTTCTACAAACGCTTATGTATGTTAAACATTTTTAATAAAAATAAATTAAAACTTAATTTTAACATAAATTATCTTATTTTAGCATAAATTAGTCTAATAAATCAAAAAATGTTAACATGAAAAAAAATTATGTATTACGATTAATGGTAATGTTTTTATTCAGTTTTTCTTTCTTTGCACAGGAAGTTGAAATAAAAGGAGTAATCACAGACCAAGACAACCAGCCGCTCCCCGGAGTTACTGTGGTGGTTGAAGGAACAAATAGAGGAGCTACAACAGATTTTGATGGCAACTACACTATCAAGGTAGAAAAGGGAGAAACACTTTTATTTTCTTATATTGGTTTTGACCCACAAAAGATCAAGATTGAGAATAATACGACTATTAATGTCACCTTAAAGATGGGTATGCAGCTTGATTCTGTAGTCGTTATAGGTTCCAGGAGCCCTGGAAGAACGACTGTGAATTCTGCAGTAGCTATAGATGTCTTTGATATTCAACAACTTACCAAAGCTAGTCCGCAGGTAAACTTGAACCAAATATTAAATTATGTGGCACCATCTTTTACGTCCAACACACAAACCATATCGGATGGAACAGACCATGTTGATCCAGCTTCTTTAAGAGGTTTAGGTCCAGATCAAGTTTTGGTTCTTATCAACGGAAAAAGAAGACATACGTCTTCTTTGATCAATGTCAACGGAACCTTTGGTCGGGGAAGTGTAGGAACAGATCTTAATGCTATACCAGCGGCGGCTGTTCAGAATATTGAGGTGTTACGAGACGGTGCCGCGGCTCAATATGGTTCTGATGCTATTGCTGGTGTTATCAATATAATTTTAACAGATAAAACAAATGAGCTTCAACTCAATGTAACTTCTGGAGCCAATTTTTCAAGAAATGCCAACAGCCAAACTGGAGGTGTTGATGGAGAGACTACAAATGTTAGTGCCAGTTACGGTTTGGACTTGGGAGATAAAGGTGGATTTATCAATTTTAGTGGAGACTTCGATATTCGTGAAGATTATAACAGAATGAAAGAATGGGAAGGTGATGTATACAATAGATACAACACTGTAGAGCGATTTGCCAATGCTGATGGTTACGATATCACCAATCTTCTAGATAATGATGTTTCTGATGTGATCCAATACGGTAATCAAGCTGGTTTTAATTTGGATCCAAATGCAACAAAAGAACAACTACAAGATATCTTATCGGTAGACAATACCTCTGCTGAACTTGAAGCAAGAAATCAGGTAAGAAGTGATTTCAATATGAGAGTTGGTCAATCCAGGCTTAGGGGTGGTCGCTTGTTTGTAAATTTTGCTTTACCTCTTGATGATGATGGTACAGAATTATACTCGTTTGCAGGAATAAGTTCAAGAAACGGAAATTCTGCAGGTTTCTACAGGCTACCGAATCAGAGTAGAACATTTACACCTACTTATATCAATGGATTTTTACCAGAAATTAATTCTAAAGTAAAAGATGAATCTCTTTCAGTTGGTATTAAAGGTTCAGTTGGTGACTGGAATGTGGATTTCAGCAATACTTATGGAAAAAATAGTTTCCTTTATGTCATTGGTAATACTTCCAATGCGTCCTTGCAAAATGCATCTCCAACTGTTTTTGATGCTGGTGGATTTTCTTTTGCTCAAAACACTACCAATCTTGATGTCAGTCAATTTTTTGAAGATGTATCTAAAGGGCTTAATGTTGCTTTTGGTGGAGAACACCGTTTGGAGACTTACGAAATTGTTGCTGGACAAGAATCATCTTATTCTCAATATACCTCAGCAGGAGAAGTTATTACTTTAGCTTCGCAACAACCAGCAACAGACTTTTTTGGAGCAGCAAGGCCTGGAGGTGCTCAGGTTTTTCCTGGTTTTAGCCCAAAAAATGAATTAAACAGAAGTCGTTCTAGTGTTGCCGGTTACGTAGATGTAGAGCTTGATGTCAGTGAGGAATTTCTATTAAGCTTTGCTAGTCGCTATGAAGACTATTCAGATTTTGGTTCAACTGTTAATTTTAAACTTGCATCTCGTTATAAACTTACAGACAATGTCAACTTAAGGGCTTCTGCCAATACTGGATTTAGAGCACCATCTTTGCATCAATTAAATTTCAACTCTACGTCTACTATTTTCGATCAAAATGGCGATCCACAGGAAGTGGGTACCTTTGCCAACGATAGCAGAGCTGCTGAATTACTAGGTATTCCCGAATTAAAACAAGAAATTTCCAGAAGTATAAGTTTAGGATTAACGGGGAAATTTCCTGAAGCTAATCTTACATTCACAGCAGATGCCTATTGGGTAGGAATTGATGATAGAGTGGTTTATACGGGCCAATTTACTGGCCCAGGAACGGGAACTGAACTGGATAATCTCCTAAGACAAGCTAATGCTTCGAGAGCTTCCTTTTTTGCTAATGCTATTGATACAGAGTCCAGAGGTTTTGATTTTGTCATTACTCATAAAACCAATATCGGTACCAATTCCAAGCTTAACACAGACCTTTCTGGAACTCTATCACAAACACGACAAGTTGGCGACATTAAGGCCTCTGAAGTCTTAACTAATGCAGGACTTGTTGATACTTATTTCCCACAAGATAGCAGAGTTTATCTTGAAGAAGCTGTGCCTAGAACCAAAATTAATCTAACCAATAATTATACAGTTGGAAATTTTAATGTTTTCCTTAGAAACGTATTTTTTGGTAAGGTCACTGAAGCAACTCCAACAATAGAAAATCAGCAAATTTTTAGTGAAAAATTAGTCACCGATTTATCCTTCGGCTATGTTGCGTCTCCTAGTTTAACTTTTACTCTTGGTGCTAATAATATATTCGATATTTATCCAGACCGTGCAGAAGATGCATTTGGAAATAGAAGCGGTGGTCGTTTTGACTGGTCAAGGCGTGCTCAGCAATTTGGCATTGCCGGCCGTTTCCTTTTTGCTAGAATGAGTATTACACTCCAATAAAATTGTTTAATCTATAAAATAAGAGACCCTATTTCAAAATTGAAATAGGGTCTCTTATTTTATAATGAATTGATATATGTAAATTTAAAAAAAGATGATTACCCATTAAGTTCTAAAAATTAGTACTTATTATGAGCTGTTTTTGAAAAGATTTCTTTAATATACTTCGTGACTTGAAGAGATCTTTTCTATAATACCATACTCTTTACTATCCTCGGTTTCTATCTTCTGGAAAAGAGGGTTTAAACTTTTAAACTCCATAGTCTCCACATTTGTATTTTCATCCTTTTTAATTTCCAACTCTATAACTGCAAGATTTTCTTTAAGAGTTATAAAATCAATCAAGTCATTTTTATTGAAATCATCACTAAATATTTCTATGTCTAATTAAGCAGTGTATTGAAACAATCCCTCTTCTGTTTGACAAGAATTTTGAGTATAGTATAAATTCACTTAAAGAATAATACATAAATAGGTGAAGCTTAATTTCATAAAAGAACATTTAACGTTAAAATAAAAAATTGATAATCAGATAAATAAAATTGATACATCTAAAAAGCAAAGAATCCTTGGGGCAAGCCCACGAGGCATTTAGATGGTCGTTTTTGATTGATGAAAACCATCCGTTTTCAAACTTTTCTTAAAACACGAGGCAAGCCTCGTGGAATTAAACCCAATAGAGATTAAAGCCTTTTTCGGAATTTACAGTTTCTATTTTACAATTTTTGACACCCATTCTGTAATCAATTGTAAAACCACCGGAGACATTATTTGCTCTATAAGTTGATATTCTAAAATATCTCCTGTATCGCTATCTTGGAAGAGGTGATTTAAACCTTCTAGCTCGTGAGTTTCAACTTCCGTATTACCGCCATCACCCAACGCTTTATCTATAGCTGCTAAATTCTCTTTGGCAGACACTTGAAAGTCTTTACTTCCGTTAAGGGCAAGTACAGGACAAGATACTTTTTGGAAGTAATTGGCAGGACTAGATGTTAGGATCGCCATCAATTCTAGATTATTGACGATAGAATTTACCATATCGTTAAGCTCCTTTTCAGGTATAGTAGTTTGGTATTTAATTGCTAGATTTTTTTGTAATTCTGATTTGAGAGCTTCGCCTTCTAGATTTGATTTTCTAAGTTCTGAGTATAGGCTAGCTAACATTTCATTGGTCCCATCAATTTGTTTATCTGTCGCCCCTCTTAGTATAAGGAGATCTTTGCGCTGCTTAAGCATCATCACATCACCGTTAACCCCCGGAGCAGCTAGTAAAACTAAAAAGTCAATGTCGTTTTCAATAGCGAGTTTTGGGGCGAGTATACCTCCCAAGCTATGTCCTAACAAACCTATTTTAGTACTATTTATTTGAGTGTTGGATAAAAGAAAATTGATGCCCGCTTGTGCATCTCCCATTTGAGTAGCTATAGTCATTTCTGAAGTTCGTCCACCAGACTCTCCTACCCCTCGCTCATCGAATCTCAAAACTGCAATCCCACTTTGGGTAAGTTCATGAGCCAAAAGCAAAAATGGCTTATGACCAAATATATTGCTATCTCTATCCTGAGGTCCACTGCCACTCAAAAGCAATACAGCAGGAAATGGACCGTCTCCTTTTGGTAAGCTAAGTGTCCCTGCCAAAACGACATCGTCACTTGTGCTTTTATAACTCACCTCCTTAATCACATAAGCATATGGTGGCTTTGGTTCTTGAGGTCTATTCGGAAGAGTGTTCCCTCTTTTAAAATCAAGTTTGAAAGACATTCCATTTTGTGAAAAATTACCAACGATGGTATCTTTTAGGGCTAATTTTCCCTGATACTGAATACCTAACTCCTTAATTTTGATGGTTAACAAAGAATCAATATAAGTGGTGGCGTCAGACTTATATCCTTCTACACCTTGTAAAGGGACATCCATCGTTGAAGCAAATCCGTTTTCTGTTGCATTAATATGGAAATTTATACCAAGAGAATTCCCTTGAAACTTCAACTCACCTTGCCAGTCTCCTGTAATGTCTTGAGCTAAAGTAATTGAGGATAAAACTAGTGTTAATAAAAAAGTGCAAAGTGTTTTCATAGGAATTTATTTAATTTACAAATTTGGTTGCCATTTTAAATATGCCTTCAAAAGAAGTCAAGTAAGTTAAGTATACTCTTTTTTCGCTCCATCTTCAGGAATCCATAAGGTATCCAAAGAGATATTATTTTTAAGATCCTTTCGCTGAGTAGGGCAATGATTTAGAGCTTCCAAATGGTTACAAATCACTTGACCTTTACTTTCCTCCACAAATTTTATAATATCTACCATAGTCATCAAAATTGGGTCGTGCTCATCGAGTTGAGCAGACCCGCAGGGGATCACACTTACATCAGGTTCTTTTTTGAACACAATGTCCTTAACCTCTTGGGTGTAAATTGTATCAGAACTTAAATATAGACTAGGTTCATTCGGCAATTCTATATAAAATCCCATCACGTTACCCATTAATTCAGCTACTTTACCATAACCATGAGTCGCAGAAGTGCCTTGTATAGTTCCTCCCAAAAAAGAAACGGCTTTGTTATACTCCAATTCTTGGACGACATGTAAACCTTTGGACTTTAGAGCATCCGCATCCAACTTACTGCAAGTTATAGGGATTTGTCTTTCTTTTAAGAAATCGATTCCAGCTTCATCTATGTGGTCTGCATGTTGGTGAGTAATCAAGGCATGCGTGGTTTTATCTAATACGTCTGAGGCTTGTTCTGGTAAAGCGACTAAAGGATTCCTAAAAGGCGGAAAGCGTTTAGAAGTGAATGTTTCTATGCTTCCCACTTCGCCAAGCATAGGATCTACTAAGATATGCTTAGTTTCTGTTTCGATAACAGCAGTAGCATTTCTAAGGTGATGATATGTCATTATTCTGATTTTGTTTTTAATTGGCCCAATGCTCAAAGATAATTCAACTTTTATTATGAAGTTAAATTGATGCTATTGCTTTTATTTGCAGAAAAATCAAAAGATGCAGATAAGTATAAAACTCAAGTTTCGCACCCATTATTCACAGGGTTTAATTGGAAAAAAATAGCATGAAAACCAAGGGAAACCCCTGGTTTTACTGTATCTTTAAGTAACTAAACACAAAGTACAAAACATGCTACAACACGAATATATTGCAAAAGTTCAAGAAATAAAAGGGAAGTTTAATAAGGTTTGGTTTAATTCAGACTATTTACGGGCACATCTAAATATTTTAGGCTTCAATAGAATAAAAAAACAATTCAGTTGGTGCAAAAAGGCGGGTTTTTCATTTGAGGATTTGATCGCTACACTCTTGATTTTGCCCCTTATTGGAATTAATTCTATTTATGGACTTACAACTGACAAAGATCCAGAACTTAATAAATGTGGAAAAGATTCATACTATCGAATCTTGGCAAATCAAAAAATTAATTGGAGAGCTTTTTTGGCCCAGTTTGTAAAGCAATATCTATTGAAAGATGAACTCTTCACCCCCTCAGCAGACCCTACAAGATGCTTGATCTTTGATGATACTGATCTTTCAAAAACAGGAAAGACTATTGAAGGAGTCTCAAAGATCTACAACCATGTGTCAAAGACCTACTATTTAGGTTTCAAGCTACTTGTGGCTGGGTATTGGAATGGAAGTGTTTTTATCCCCATTGATTTTAGTCTGCACCGTGAGAGCAAAACATCAAGATTAAAATATGGTCTAACCGCAAAGCAGCGTAAGGCCCAAAAGAAGACACCAAGATGTAGTAAAACAGTTGCGGCAAAGAGGTATAGGGAACTCAATAAAAAGAAAACAGACCTAGTAGTGCAAATGTTTTCCAGGGTTGTAAAGCGTAAAATTCCTGTAGACTATATTTTAATAGATACCTGGTTTACAAGTGTGGGATTACTTAAAAAGTTACGAAGTATTTGCAGTTCGACCCATATTATTGGGATGTATAAATACAATAGTAAAATTGAAGTCAGATCAAAGGTCAAAACTTTAGCACAACTTAAAAAACAGAAAGCAAAGCCCAAGCGCTGTCGTAAATTCAATTACTACTACCATCATTACATAGCTGAAATTGATGGGCTCAAGGTTGCTCTCTTTATTTCAAAGCGTGGGAAGAACGGCAAATGGCACACCTTAATAACCACTGATACATCACTCAAATTTGTAAAAGCAATTGAAGTATATAGTATTCGATGGTCAATTGAAGTCTTTTTTAAAGAAGCCAAGCAGCTCTTTGGTCTTGGAAAGTGTCAGTCTACCAATTTTGATGTCCAGATTGCACAAATAACAATTGCAATGACCCAATATCTGCTTACAAGTATTCGGTACAGAATGGAGGCTTATGAAACCATAGGCGGATTATTTAAAGATTTAAAACAGGATTATATTGAAAATAAGCTGAATATCAGAATATTGGCAGTTGTCAACTTAATTTTAACCAATTTGGAAAAACTAGTAGAATCAATTGATATTGAACTTATTACATCCAAAATAATAGAGGATATTGAGAGTTATGGGTTTCTAACAAATACCCATAGCTTTAATCATCAGGGTGTTAAGTGAAATTGATTAGGTGCGAAACTTGAGTATAAAACCTTTTAGTTCCTCTGAAGTTGAATCCCTCGAAGAGTTGAGCCAGAAGACCTTTAAAGAATCCCATGGACATAGTGCTACTGAAATAGATGTCCAAAACTATGTTGATTATCACTTCAACACCCACACTTTATCAAAAGATCTTGATGACTCCACTATCTACTTCAATAAAATACTTTTTGACGACCAACTGGCTGGATATTCCAAATTAATAGTAGACAAACCTCATCCTCTTTCCGATATATCGCCAATAGCTAAATTTGAAAGGCTTTATCTTTTAAAAGATTTTTACGGACTTGGTCTTGGCAAAGAGCTTCTAAAACACAATATAGAAATCGCTAGAACACATCAACAAAAAGCCCTTTGGATATTTGTATGGACTGAAAATGAAAACGGACTTAAGTTTTATAAAAAAAATGATTTTAAAATTATTGGCACTCACAACTTCAAAATAAGTGACCAACATTCCAATCCCAATTTTGTAATGTTGAAATTATTATAAGTTTTTCAAAAATTGTAATGCCCTCTATAAATTCCTTACCTGTTTGAGAAGAAACTGTAGCCAAATCTCCCCGTTTTAAATAGGAATCTTCATATCATGACTCGTCAAAATCTTAAGAGCCTCATAGTTTTTGAAATTTTAAGCTTAAAAGAAAGCACCTAAAATCTCATTTGGATTTTAAACCACCGTTACAAAGGATATGATTCGTGAAAAAATAATTAAATAGAACTAAACTATGACCAGCAGATTTTTTAAAGATATAAGACATTTCAAACTCTAGCAAACCTTATGATATTGCAGCTATTTTCTTTTGAATTTAGGGACAAATCGTCTTATCTTTCCCTAAATAAACTTAGAACCTATGAAAGTACTTGGTATTTCAGGCTCGGCTAGTCGGTATAGTAGTAATTACTATCTTCTTAAAGCGATACAAAGTTACGCTGAAGGTGAGCATACTATGAGCGTTTACGATCTCCTACCAAACTTTGAATTGTTTACCCCTGATAAACTTAAAAACGGAGTCCCTCAAAACATTTTAACATTCAAAACCCAAGTAATAGATGCTGATGCTATCATTATTTGCACACCAGAATACACCCATAATATCCCAGCTGTTTTAAAAAATATGATAGAATGGTGTACCGCTTCTGGTGAATTTGCTCATAAGAGAATCTTGCCCATTACCTTTACACCTATTGCTCCTAGAGGTGAATTTGCGATGTCCTCTTTACTGATGTCGTTACAAACTATGGATGCTAAAGTCGTTTCTCAACTTCCGCTTTATAAAACCGATGTGGATATAGAGCACCAGCAGATTGAACTTTCAGAAGACGTCCGAGACCTCGTTGGAGCTGCTCTGGAATTGTTTTAAAGTATTGTTTTAAATTTAACAGTTTTATAAATTAAAGTTAAATATATTGTTTCAAAAATAGCATGAAAATAATTTATTTAATAGTTTTTTTAATATGTGCTAATACTTTCTCTCAGAACTTCTCATCCATTGAAGAAGCAATGGAAAATGCTAGTAAAAAAAGTGAAAACTTTAAAGAGTATGCTGTTTTTGAGCAGTCTACACAAAAAATAAATTCTTCACTTAGAGACATTGCCCCAGACATCCAGTCTATTTATGTAAATAAATTAGCTCTTACAACTATTCAAAAAGAAACCCCTGAGTTTATTCACTTTTATGTTTACCATCAAGGGGATACATTATCTGTTAAAATGCAAAGACATCAAGTTTTAACAGATGACTTTAAAGTTCGTAATCAAGACGGCGACATTTTGAAATACAAACCCGGACTATATTACCGTGGAATAGTTAATAATGACTTTAAATCTTTAGCTGTTTTTAGTTTTTTCGATGAAACTGTGAATGGAATAATTTCAATCCCCTCTAAAGGGAATAGAATTGTCGCTCAGCTTCTTAATAAAGATCAATTTGTCATATACAACGATGCGAAAATGACTATGGACCACGATTTTTCTTGTCAAGTATATGAAATTGAACACTTTGGAAATTTAGTCCCTCAGACAGATTTTTCAAATAGTACTTCTGCCTCTGCAAATTGCGTTAAAGTATTTTATGAACTGACGAATGATATTTATGTAAACAATTCTTCATCTACGAGTTTAACTTTAAACTGGTTAACATCGGTGCATAATATTGTTGCAACATTGTATAGTAATTCCGATATTCCAACTGCATTAAGTGAAGTCTTAATTTGGCAAGTTGAAGACCCATATACAGGAGACAATATAGATAAATTGATTTTTTTCAGAGAGAATAGAATTGCATTTAATGGGGACATAGCTCATCTCTTAGACTTACCAGCAACTGGAGGTGTTGCTTATATAGATAGTTTGTGTCAAGATTTTAACCATGCCTTTTCAGGACTATTTTTAAATTATCAAGAATTACCCACTTATTCATTTACAGTAATGATTATATCACACGAGATGGGCCATTCTCTGGGATCGCCTCATACTCATGCGTGTTTTTGGAATGGGGACAATACAGCCATTGATGCCTGTGGTCCAAATAATGGATTTTCAGAAGGATGTGATGATGCCGAGATACCATCAGAAGGGGGGACTATAATGAGCTATTGCTATCTTGATGCAACTGGAACCAACCTTGCCTTGGGATTTCATCCGCAGGTTGAAGCATACATGAACAGTAATATCGATACAAAATCATGTCTTGGCACTGACTGTATAAATTCATGCACAAGAACTATTGCAGGAGTGACTGTAAGCCAATCTAATGAAAACTCTTTTACTGTAAATATCGAAGATGTTATCTCTAATTCTTGGATATATAGAATTTATGAACAAAATACAGTTCCTGGTCCTATCAATTCTACCAATAGCAATTCAATCCTATTTAACGAAGATGTAAAGCCCAACACGTATTATATAATCCAAGTAGCTAATAATTGCTCTAGCGGTGATGTGGGCGGATCATTTCAATCAAATTATCTAACTGATGATGATTGGTGTTCTGGAAGACTATTTACAGATATAGGAGGTTTAAATGGTAATTACCCGAATAATCATAATTTCCTAAAAACATTCTATCCTGAAGATTCTGCAGATAAGATTAGTTTGACTGTAAATGATTTTGATCTTGAAGATGGAGCTGATTTTATGACGATTTACGATGGAGAATCTATCAACTCACCTATATTTTTGGAGGGTGAGAATCTTACTGGAAATAATTTAACGACAACTTATTTCGAGGCTTCCAATACCACTGGTGCTATTACTGTAAGTTTTACATCCAACTTTGCAAATGCTAATAATTCTGGATGGGAGATTTTAGTTTCTTGTGAGACTCTATCAACACTAGAGTTCTCTGAAGATGATATCGCTATCTATCCAAACCCTTTTAATGATAAATTATTCATCACTTCTAATGTAAATTTCGATAAAGTATTGATATATGACATAAATGGTAAGCAAGTTTATAAAAAAAACATTGAGTCTCTATCAGAAAATTATCTGAACTTGAATCAGCTGAATACAGGCATCTACTTTCTTGAGTTGATTAGCAAAGACTCTTCTTATATAAAAAGAATCATCAAAAGATAACCTGAACTTCTAAAAAAAAAGTTCAAAACGATTTGAATTTTTTAATTAAAATATGATCTCTGTATTATCTATAAACTGACTTTCAACTTATAAATAATGCAGAGATTTTTTTTATGTTAATTCTACTTCGTTGTATTTTAGACTCACTATAATCCAGAGGTTTATAAAATAATTAAGCATACATGTTCTTCTAATACCAAATTATATTTATAATGCCGTATGAATAAATTGAATTATTTTTTGATTGATTGATTGAAATCAAAAATAACTAGCATAGCCTTAGCTCCGGTAATTATTTTTGATGAAAAGCAGGCGAAAAAAGCCTGTGCCGATTTCATATCGGTAAAACGATTTATTGCGTCATTATAGGTCTAATTTGGTATAACCAATTACAGGAGTATGTTGTGGGTTTCAAAAGTAAAAAACATAAAATCTCAATGTTTTAAGACAGTTTGTGTCTTATTTCAAAAAGACTAATCAATTTTATAAGACTCAATTTGAATTTAAATTAAACCCTATTTTAAAATCTTTAAAAGCCGATCCCATGCCTTTTCTCTAGCTTGGCTATTTTCCAAAGAGGCGTCTGGTTGTGCACCACTTCTCATAAACCCATGTCGGCCACCTAGGTAGATGTCATAGTCATAAAAATTTCCAAGTTGATTCATACCTTCTTCTGTTTTTGGTATAGTTGCATTTACTCTAGCATCGTTACCTCCATAAAATGCGTATACTGGAACTTGAATCTTTGCTAGATCTGCTTTATCTTTTGGAGCAGTACCGTAAAAGACAATAGCCTCTTCCAAATCTGGATTGTGAGTAGCATAGCTAAAACTTTGTGAGCCCCCCCAACAAAATCCAACGACAGAAATTTCTCCATTTCCTGCAGGAATAGATCTAGCATAGTCGAAGACAGCATCCAAATCTGAAGTTACTTGCTTTGAGTTCAATTCATATAAGGCATTACGAGCAGCATCAGAATTTTCAAAATCGCTAGTTTTGGACATATTTTCTGAAGTGCTGGATAATAAATCTGGAGCTATGGCTATAAATCCTTTAGCAGCCATCTCATCTGCAAAACGTCTTGCCCAGTCGTTTAGCCCTCTATTTTCATGAATGACTAAAATCACTTTTGCTTTTTGGGATACTTCTGGATAAACGACAAAATTGTAGAAGGTGCGCCCATCATTCTCCAATTCTAACCATTCGTGATGCCTCTATGACTTTTCTAAGACTTCTAAATCCGATTACGCAGATATTGTAAGGCTAATAAACAGCAAGCCAATTGTCAAAATTTTTGAAAGCATCATTTCTATGATTTAAGCTCAATTTTTAAGTTTAACAATTTAATAAATTTAGATCACTACTGCCGAAGGACCCATAAAGCTCCTAAAGCAATAACAATAGCGAGTCCGTAACTCAACAAGGTCCCAATAAGCACATATTCTGTTAGCTTTCTGTCCTTAGATCTAGATAGATCGCTAAAGCGAAATATAGATTTAGCTGCAATCAAAAACCCTATACCAGCCCAATACTCCATAACTACAAATCCAAAAATGAATAAACGTTCTAATATCCCTATATATAAGCCTGCCTTCTCCAGAGCTTCACCATCGAAGGTTTTGAGATCCCATTTGGATAAAGCTACTTTCAAAATAACAGCAGAAACGGAAGTAAGCATTATAAAAGCTAAAATCCATATCATCCATTGCTCTGAAGGATTTAAAAAGCTAATCCAATTGATGTCAAAATAAATCCCTAGTGCCCCTACAAGAATAAGAAGGTGCAACAATTGATCTCCAAAAAAAAGATAGGAAGCCGGTAAGCGATGCTTTAGTTTTATTTTAATGACATCTATGATTAAATGACTAAATCCAATAGCTACGATGACTGGAATTAATTTGATCTTAAAAGCTGTAAAAACAAACATCAAAAGGAAGTGAATACCTATATGCAGCCATAAGTAGATAGACTTCAATCCTTTTTCTTCTTTATCTTTTACCCACTTGTTAGCTTGCAAGACAAAATCTCCCAAAAAGTGTGCTAGTAAGAATTGAAGTAAAATCGTTGTCATTGTTTTAACATAATTGATTTATAATACTTCAATAAACTTTGAATTTCCTTATATCCAGCCTTCTGAAGTGTAAAACTTAATGTACTTGGCGACTTTTTGAGCAGTTCTGCAATTTGCTTTTGAGTATAGCCTGGATGTTCTAAAATAACTTTAAGAGTAACCGAATCTACACTTGACCAGGCATTGAAGGTAAGTAAACCCAAATCCAGCATTAAATTCAAAATTATATCTTGTTGTTCATCCCCAGTATTTACAGCTAAATGATCTGATTTTAAATTTTCAAAACACTCACCCGACCTGTAAAATGCGTCCCCTTGCTCCTCTGTTATTTTGCCAATAGGCCCTTTTGAATTTCCTATGCCTATAGCCAATCTTACATCTAAAGCACTAAATTGTTTAATGCAGGCTTTAATGTATAAACAAGCTTCTAAACTAGATTCTATGTTGGTCTTTAATTGAAAGCTATCTCCTCTATAAACTTCCCAATCTTCAGAAGAATTTCCATACCGATTCAAGGCATTCTTTAAAGACTCAAGCCAATCTAAAGATTTTCCTTCTCTAGAATTAATAATGTCTCCAGTGATTACAGCTATCATAAAAATTATTTTGAACAGTATAAAAATACAAAAATATTCGATATATACATCGGATTACTAGTTATTCGTTATATGTATCGAATTATTAATTATTCGATACATATAACGAATTTAATTCAATTCCAGGATTTATTTTTAAGTTTAAGTTATAGCTTGGTCAATTAAATGAAGAAGAAAGCATTGATTTAATATTGAACATAAACCAATAGACTTATCTACTCCAATTTTACAAATAGAAATTCTATATTTAATTGCATTTAAAACTTGATCTAATGACCAAAAAAGCAAACGAATTTCAAGTCACTTCAAAGATAAATTTAAGAAAAACCCCCACTTCTTTAACTCCAAAAAAGGGAGATAAAAAAATGAAAAAAGAGTTGGAAAAAGTAAGGAGAGAATTAGGTGATTTGCAGAATATACTTTACGCTCACGGAAAATATTCTGTACTTGTTTGTATACAAGGCATGGATACTTCAGGAAAAGATAGCTTAATTCGTGAGGTGTTTAAAGACTTCAACATTAGAGGGATTATTGCTCACAGTTTCAAAAAACCAACATTACAAGAACTTAAGCATGATTTCCTTTGGAGACATTATAAAGCTTTGCCTGCTCGTGGAAAGTATGCCGTCTTCAATCGGTCACATTACGAAAATATTATTATCTCAAGAGTTCACCCAGAAATTATTCTCAATGAAAACAATCCATACATCAACTCTATTGAAGACATAACTGAAGAGTTTTGGACCAAAAGAATTCAGCAAATTAAAAATTTTGAAAATACTATCAGTAGCAATGGGTGTATCATCTTCAAATTTTATTTACACATTTCTAAAGAGGAACAAAAACATAGGCTTTTGAGGAGATTAAATAAGCCAGATAAAAACTGGAAATTCGCCCCAGAAGATATAGAAGAGCGCAAATTGTGGGAGGATTATAGTCTAAACTATGAGAAAGCCATTAATGAAACCTCCACAAAAAGTGCTCCATGGTATGTCATCCCTTCAGATCATAAAGATCAAGCCCGGCTATTGGTTGCTAAAATTTTAAAAGAAAAAATGTCGTCTTACAAGGATATTCAAAATCCAAGCTTGCCTCCTCATTTGGAAATGAAGCTAGATGAATACAAAAAAATATTAAAAGAGTAATATATCTTAACGTGTATTATCCTGGAGACATCCACTTGAAACTAAATATAAAGTAAGCTTACCTTATTTTACAGTAGCTTATATTTGCGCTTGATACTAGCTTCAATGAAAACTAAAATTCTCATATTATTTATTTTTGCATTTCAAATTAGCCATTCTCAATCCATATTTGGAGAGGATAAAGTCATTACAAAAAGCATGTCAGAGCGCTGGGAATTAGATGATGAAGATAAAAATGGGACCTTTAAATTAACTTATTACAATCCTGTGTATGTTTTACCCACACGATGGTCCAACAACCCGAACGAACTACCACAAAGTGAAAACCCAGAGAATAGCTTTGAAGACCCTGAAAATTATAATCAGATAGAAGCCAAATTTCAATTGAGTTTAAAAACTAAGCTCATTCAATCCTTTTTATTCGGTCATGGTGATATATGGTTAGGTTACACTCAGTTAGCAAATTGGCAAGTTTACAACGACCCCATCTCAAGACCTTTTAGAGAATTAAATTATGAGCCTGAACTTATTGTCAACTTTCCGCTCAACATCACTCTATTTGGGCTGGATTTGAGAATGGCTGGTTTTGCCTTTAATCATCAATCCAATGGTAGAGATTTACCAAGATCTAGAAGCTGGAATAGATTAGTATTCCATGCCGCTTTCGAAAGAGATAACTTTCAAATGTACCTAAGACCATGGATAAGAATAGAAAGTTCCGACAAGGACGACAACCCTTCTATAGAAAATTATATAGGTCGTCTGGAAGCCACTTTTATATATAATATAAATAAGCATAGCTTATTAGTTATTGGAAAAAATGCAATGGATTTTGATGAAAACCGAGGGAGTTTGGAGGTTAACTATTTATATTCTGTAAAATCTAATCTTAGACTTCACTTACAAGTATTTACTGGCTATGGAGAAACCTTGATCGATTATAATCACAAGCAAACGACCATTGGTCTTGGAGTTTCCTTTATAGACTGGTAAGACACCGCAAGTCAATTTTTATTATACCCGTCTGTAAATCTTTAGCGGGTGGATTTAAGAAAATAAAAAGGATTAAAATAACATCGTAAACAAGATTAAAATTACTCTTATTTTGTGGTTTGTTTTATAAAAACTAAGCAGATTTTATGAATAATTCTTTTGCGCAGGATTAAAATGTACCTTTGCAAATAATTATATAAATGACCTATAATCCTATAGATTGTCATTTCAAAAAAACACTTTATGTTATTTAAGTCATTAGGACTCTCTGAAGCTCTTGTAAAAGCTGTAAGCTCACAAGGCTATGATACCCCAACACCTATCCAAGAAAAATCGATCCCTGCAGTATTGGAAGGGAAAGATGTTTTGGCATCTGCCCAAACAGGGACGGGTAAAACCGCAGGTTTTACTTTACCCCTACTCCAATTGCTATCTCAAACACCACCCTTAAGAAATAGACCTGTTCGTGCATTAATTTTGACACCAACCCGAGAGTTGGCTGCCCAAGTTCATCAAAGCGTAAAAGACTATGGGAAATTTGTTGATTTAAGATCTACCGTTATTTTTGGTGGTGTCAATCAAAAGTCTCAAGTGTCTACCCTTCGAAATGGAGTAGATGTTTTAGTTGCAACTCCAGGTCGACTTATAGATTTGAACAATCAGGGTTTATTATCTCTCGCAAAAGTTGAAATCCTAGTTTTGGATGAAGCAGACCGTATGCTTGATATGGGCTTTTTAAGAGATATCAAAAAAATAATGAAACTTATTCCAAAACAAAGGCAAACTCTACTGTTCTCTGCTACGTTTTCTAGAGAAATAAGATCGCTAGCGAGTGAGTTTTTGAAAAACCCTGTGTCTGTAGAATCCACTCCTGAAAATACGACTGTGGAAGCTATTGAGCAGCAAGTCTATCGCGTTGCTAAAGAAAAAAAGACAGACTTGTTGATAAAATTAATTTCTGAAGGGAATTGGGAGCAAGTTCTTGTGTTTTCAAGAACTAAACACGGCGCTAATAAGTTAGCTAAGAAATTGGAAGCTGCTAAAATAGGAGCTGCTGCTATTCATGGTAATAAAAGCCAAGGTGCTAGAACCAAAGCTTTAGCGGGTTTTAAAAGTGGTAGTGTAAAAGTATTAGTAGCCACAGATATCGCTTCTCGTGGATTAGATATTCCATTATTACCCTATGTAGTCAATTTTGAATTACCTAATGTATCTGAAGATTACGTGCATAGAATTGGAAGAACAGGAAGAGCAGGTGCCAGTGGACTTGCCGTTTCTCTAGTAAGTGCAGACGAAACCGTTTTTCTAAAAGATATTGAAAAGTTAATTGGTGATAAAATCCCTATGGATATTATTGAAGGTTTTGAGCCAGACCCTAACGCTTCCACCAAACCTTTTAATCCTCAGCAGCGAGGAAGAAAACCACAATCCAATTCTCGTTCTGGACAATCTAATAGACCTCAAAGAGAAAAATCTGGTAGCTCTAGACAAAGTTCGAACAAGCCAAGGCGATAAACTTCAAAAAAGGGAAACATGAGCGTTCAAAAGAATAACCCTTTGCACGGCATTACTTTAGAGCAAATCTTAACCGATTTGGAAGCTTTTTATGGGTGGGAATACCTTGGAGTGACTATCAACATACGGTGTTTTAAAGAAAACCCTTCTGTAAAATCTAGCCTTAAGTTTCTTCGTAAAACCCCTTGGGCAAGAACTAAAGTAGAGCAGTTATATCTGAAGTTTCAAAGAGAAATTAATGGATAAGGCTCCACCAGAATATTGGCTTAGGGGCTCTATTAAAGGTGTTCCAGATTTATTACAGCCTGCTGCTCATGCCTTATTACAATCCAAACTAGAAGCCTACAAATATACTAAGTCATTTGATGAAACCTTGCTTTGGAAAACGCCTCATAGTAGAGCAAGTGTTGGATTTCACTTACAGCATATCACCGGAGTTTTAGACAGAATGCTATCCTACGCGCAAGAAAAAAGTTTATCTGAAGTTCAATTTAAGGAATTAGAAAACGAAGGTGTCCCTAATGCTGAAATTACAATAGATACCTTATGTCGTAACTTCGATACTAAAGTGGAAAAGGCGATAGACTATTTTAAAAAACTTCACCATACCGAATTAACCAGTAAGCGATGTGTTGGTAGACAAGAATTACCATCCACACTTATTGGAGTCTTATTTCATGCTGCTGAACATAGTCAACGTCATATTGGACAACTTCTCGTCACTGTAAGTAGTCTTAAATCTAAAGATAGTGAGGCGAAATCTGCTCTTCTTTAGTTCTTATAATTAAGAGTTTCTATGCTTTAATTGAAGCCCATAGAGAAAATTTCTTAAGTATTGGTCCATAAGTTCTCTGTATTGAGGTTGAGTAGGTCTCCTTAAAAAAGCACTTAACTCGTGCTTACTCACTTTTTTTCCTGCTAATTGATAAAGCTCTATAATCTCGTCTGACTTTAATTGAAACGCTATTTTTAATTTTTTAAGCACATCGTTATTATTCAAAAAAGTTTCTAACGCTGGTTGAGGTCCCTCCTTTTTTCCTCGTTTATCAACAATAAGTCCATTTAAGAAGATGGCAAGCATCTTATCTTCCATTTCCACATAAGCCTCATCTTCCTCATCCTTCAACCAATCGCTCACTTCTGCCCTAGTGACTTCTTTGCTCCCCATGGCAAAAAGAGACATCATTTTGGAATCGGAATAATCGAATGTATAACGTAGTCTTCGCAAAATATCATTAGTGGTCATAATTCATCATTTAAATAAGCCAGGAAGTCTCCTTCTCTTATACTTGTTATATAATAGTTGTCAAAAATAAAGAAGACTATAAGAAGATGTTCGTTTTTTTATGGAATATATATGTAAACTTGTATTTTTATTTTTTCATGTACAAACAACTACTTAAGCATTTATCCAAGGATATTGAACTCACACCAGAAGAAGAACAAGAGTTCCTCAGCATATTAGAGCATCATACTTTTTTTAAAAAAAGTCTCCTTATACAGCCTGGCCAAAAAGTTGCCAAAGAATATTATGTACTCAAAGGTTGCTTAATAGCCTATTATCTAGATAAAGCTGGACAAAAACATATTATACAATTTGCTATAGAAGATTGGTGGATCAGTGACTTTGAGGCATTTTTCAATGCTTATCCAGCTCAATTGTTTGTGGAATGTATTGAGAATAGCGAAGTTTTAAGTCTTGACATATCGGTTTTAGAGGATTTATACTTTAGAATCCCAAAATTCGAGCGTTTTTTCAGACTTAAAATTACTAAAGCCTTTGTGGCCTTAAGAAACCGAATACTTTCTTCACTTCAAAAAGATAGCAAAACACGGTATCTAGAATTTTGTGAGCAATATCCAAACCTTCAAGGCAGAGTTGCCAATTATCATATTGCCAATTACCTTGGCATTACACCCGAAAGTTTAAGTAGACTTCGAAAAGGACTTCATTAATTTACGGTATTGAATTCATAACTAGCACTTTAATATTGACAGATTAACATAGATTAACGCTATGAATTGATCTACATCAATTTTTAAGGAGACCTGAGTCAGTATATTTGTATAAAATAAAATACCATGAAAAAAATACTTTTTGTTATAACAAGCAACGATAAATTAGGAGATACAGGAAACAAAACTGGATTTTGGATAGAAGAATTTGCAGCCCCTTATTATAAGTTAAAAGATGCAGGTTTCGACCTTACTTTAGCGTCTCCAAATGGAGGACAACCCCCAGTAGATCCTAACTCTGAAACTGAAGATGCTGCTACAAAAGCAACAGAGCGTTTCAATTTGGATAAAGAAACTCAAGCCTTACTTGCCAAGACCCATTCTTTGTCAGAAATTAAAGAATCTGATTATGATGCTATTTTTTACCCTGGAGGTCATGGTTTACTTTGGGACTTAGTGGAGGATAAAAAATCGAAAGAATTGATTGAATCTTTTAACGCCAATAAAAAACCACTCGCCTTTGTGTGTCATTCCCCAGCAATACTAAAAAATATAAAAGGCACAGATGGGCATCCATTAGTAAAAGATAAAAAAGTAACAGGCTTTACCAATCAAGAAGAGGACGCTGTTCAATTATCGAGTGTTGTTCCATTCCTATTAGAAGATATGTTAATTGAAAATGGTGGTGTATACACTAAGATTGAAGATTGGCATCCTTATGCTGTAGAAGATGGCAACTTGATTACTGGTCAAAATCCTGCTTCATCAGAAAAAGTAGCTGAACTTTTAGAAAAACAACTTAATGCATAATTTCATGCTTTGAGTATAATCAACTTAAGCCTCCTTTTGGGAGGCTTTTTTAATGGGTAATACCCACTTTTCCATATATTTCAACATGGATTTGGTTACCTTTGCGTTATAATTTAGATCATGCCATCCCTACCCCATCATATTGATATAAGAGTTAATCCAGAAGTTGCTCATGATACTGAAGGCTTAAAAAAAGCCATTACTCAGTATCTCGACATTCCATCAAGCGACCTTTTAGATTTTAAAATTCTTAAACGTTCGATTGATGCTAGAGCGAGACAAATTAAGTTTCAGTTACGCATAGCCTATTATTCAAAAGGAGAAGAGGTGAATTGGCCATCACTACCGGTAAAAAAATATCAGCATACCAACGAACAGAGTCCTAAAGTCATTGTAGTGGGAAGTGGGCCCGCAGGACTCTATGCCGCTTTAAAACTTCTTGAAAAAGGTCTAAAACCCGTTGTCATAGAACGTGGAAAAGAAGTAAGAGCCAGACGCCGAGATTTAGCAAAAATCAACAAAGAGCATTTGGTAAATCCAGAATCCAACTATTGTTTTGGTGAAGGAGGAGCTGGCACTTATTCAGACGGAAAATTATACACCCGTTCCGGTCATAAAAAAGCCATAAAAGAAGTGCTGGAAATTTTTGTTGAGCATGGGGCTAGTGAAGATATTCTCGTAGATGCACATCCGCATATCGGTACTAATAAGCTACCAAATATCATCACTAAGATGAGGGAAACAATTTTAGAATTTGGTGGAGAAATACACTTTAACAGTAAGCTAACCGACTTTATCATAGATAAAGACCGCCTTACAGGTGTGGAGATTAACCAGAACCTAACTATCTATGCAGAGGCTTGTATTCTAGCTACTGGACATTCTGCAAGGGATATATTCTATCTGCTTCATGATCGAAACATAAAAATAGAATTTAAAACCTTTGCTATGGGAGTTCGTGTGGAGCATCCTCAATCACTTATAGATCAAATACAATATAAAAAACCAGAACGTGGAGAATACTTACCCCCTTCGGCTTATAGTTTGGTCGAGCAGGTAGATGACAAAGGAGTTTATTCCTTTTGCATGTGTCCTGGTGGCATAATTGCCCCCTGTGCCACTTCCCCTGGTGAAGTAGTCACCAATGGATGGTCACCCTCCAAAAGGAATAATCCTTATGGCAATTCTGGCATTGTAGTGACTGTTGATGACGAACAATTGGAAGATTATAAAAAATATGGACCATTAAAAGGTTTAAAATTTCAGGAATATATTGAAAAAAAATGCTGGGCATTAGCTGGAGAATCTCAAAATGTTCCCGCTCAGCGTCTTCAGGATTTTATTAAAAAAAGGAAATCTGACTCTATCCCCAAAAATTCATACCAACCAGGAACAACTTCAGTAGAAATGGATACTATTTTTCCTGAAACCATAACAAAGAGACTTCGACAAGGGTTTATAAATTTTACTCAAAAGATGAAAGGCTTTGATCATCCTGATGCTGTTATTTTGGCTCCAGAGTCTAGGACGTCCTCTCCTGTGAGAATTCCAAGAGACAAGGATACGTTAGAACATCCTGATTTAAAAGGCTTATATCCTTGTGGTGAAGGAGCAGGTTACGCTGGAGGAATTGTTTCAGCGGCATTGGATGGCGAGCGTTGTGCCAATGCCATAGCAAAAGTAATGATGGACTCTCCTCAAATTTCTAAATAAAAAAACTGCCTATTTGAGATAAATAGGCAGTAACAAACTAAAATTAAAAATAAATTAATCGGCTTGATATATCTCTAAAACCCTAGCTGAAGGATCTTTAACATCCCCACACCATTTAGGCAACCACTGATAAGGGGTGAGTTGAAAGTGTGATTTATAATAATATTCAAAGGTTTTGAGATAATAATATGCTTCTTTTGTTGCGGGTTCAGGAGAATATTTAAACTTTTCAGTTTGAAATTCTTCGTCAGAGACTAAAGTATTGACGTGTTCTTGGATGACTGTACTCCATGATTTTTGCTTACTGCTCACACTATCTGAAAATCCGTTTTTACGACGCCATAGTATTTCTTCTGGAATTAAGTTTTCCTTTTCAAAAGCTTTTCTGATCAGGTACTTTTCAATTTTTTGGTCAGAAAATAGTCTGCTTTCAGGAGGTATAGACATGAAGAATTTCACAAAAGCTTTGTCAGCAAAGGGAACTCTTGCTTCTAGTCCCGCATTTGAAATTGACCTATCCGCTCTCTTCATATCAAAAAACTGAATATCCTTAAGCAATCTTATGGATTCATGCTGAAAGCTTTCTGAGTCTGGTGCATTTTGAAAATACAGATAAGATCCAAATTCATCTGCAGTTTCTCCAGAGAATAAGACTTTCACATCGGAGTGGTCTCTTACATATTTGGCGACAAGTTGGTGACCCACCGAAGCGCGTATAGTCGTGACATCATAACTTCCTAGCATATACACTGTATGCTCTAGTTCGTCTAAGAAATCTTGTTCTGTACAAACGATGCTATGGTGAATACTTCCTATATGATCTGCTACTATTTTGGCAGCAACAATATCTGGGCTTCCTTCTAAACCAATAGAAAACGTTTCTAATTGTTTCCCTTTTTCTTTTAATTTTCTAGCCAGTATTCCTGCTACAAGACTGCTATCTAACCCTCCGCTTAATAAGCAGCCTAGAGGTCTTTCACTCATCATCCGTTTTTCAACAGATCGAGTTAATAAGGTATTGATTTTTTCACAGTACTCCTCTTCAGTGAGATCTGTAGTGTCATAATCATGAAAGAAGTAAGGTGTCACTTTATCCGTATAGGAATTCCAATAATGCCCTGGAGGAAATTGGTTTAATTCTTTTGAAAAGAGAATAGCTTTGGCTTCTGAGGCAAAATAAATTTCAGAGTCGTCATATCCCATATACATGCCTCTCACGCCTAAGTGATCTCGTGCAGCGATATATAGATCTTTGGATTCGTCATAAATAACAAAAGCAAACTCCCCGTCTATTTCTTGAAGCATTTTCTCTTCACCTATCAATTGATATAAATCGATAAGAATTTCACAATCCGATCCTGTCTCTAACTTAATATCATATTTATCTGCTAATTCTAAATAATTAAATATTTCTGCGTTGGCGACTAGCCAAACACCATTTTTATACATCGGTTGGTTTCCCATTGGTGTTAAGCCATTTATGGCTAAACGATGAAAACCAAAATAGGTATTTTCTTTAATGGTCTTAAAGTCTGAGGAGTCTGGTCCACGGTG
This sequence comes from Psychroflexus torquis ATCC 700755, assembly GCF_000153485.2. Taxonomy (NCBI): domain Bacteria; kingdom Pseudomonadati; phylum Bacteroidota; class Flavobacteriia; order Flavobacteriales; family Flavobacteriaceae; genus Psychroflexus; species Psychroflexus torquis. Next base: position 49,293 of record NC_018721.1, read on the forward strand.
TTTGATTTTCATGAACTCATCCACTAAGAATTGACTAGATTTTGCACTTTCGATAGCTACAAATATTCCACACATAACAGATTATATTTAAATTATTTAAAGCAAATAAGAGATAATACTTAATATAAAACAACTTAAAAGACATAATTATTAAAAATAAGTTTTAATTTAGCTAAATACTAAAAATTATAAAGATGCTAGATGTAACTGATAAGAAAATCTTAAATATATTAAGTAAGGACGCTAGAGCTCCTCTAAAGCAAATTGGAAATGAATGCAACATGAGTCCTACAGCGGTTCATCTGCGGGTGAAAAAACTAGAGGAACAAAAGATTATCACTGGTTCGAAGAGTGTCATAGACACGTATTTATTGGGCTATCAAACTCAGAGTTTTATCGGTATTTACTTCAATAAAGCCAATATTTATAGGAAAGTAAGTCAAGCTTTGTATAAAATTGATGAAGTGGTAGAATGCAATTATACAACAGGTAACTTTTCACTATTAGTCAAAGTGATATGCAAAGACAATAAACACCTCACCGAAGTTTTAAGCAACAAGATTCAAACAATAGATGGCGTCGCTAGGACAGAAACCTTTATTTGTTTGGAACAGACCTTCACTAGAGAAATAGAATTTTAGAGTTAATAATACCGAGTTAATGCATTGATTTTTTTTCTAAAAACTTATTCCTTATGATTTGGTCTACAGATACGTTTGTAATTTTACTTTCTAACCAAGATATAATATCTAGATATAAAAATGCTCTACGCTCGTAAGGGTCATCTTCGTATGTCTTGAGTTTTTCTAAAACTTCTCTAAAAGCTGATTTGAGGTCGTGAGGAAAAATATCTGGTAAGGCTTTCATAAAACTGATAATTTCCATTTGTACATCATTCAACTCATTCATTTTGATAAGAAACTTATAAGTACTTCTTAAATGTGACTCCAAGTGGTAATCCATACCAGCGTCATAATGTGCGAAGAGATTTAATATTCTTGAGAAACACATCAAATCTTCTCTCATGGTTAAAGATTTGTTGGAAATAATTTTATCCAAATAATGTATACACTCTTTATTGTTTCCTACACAAAAATAAAGGCTCGCTATTTTGTAATAGAAAACCATAATGTGGTGTTCATCAATTCTGTTTTGAAAATGTTTTATACCCTTTAGGATATCAGTCACTAAGCTAAGCCCCTCTTCAAATAAACCTTTTATAAAACAGAGGTTTAATCTATCGGTATTTAGATATAAAAAGACCAGCCCCTCAATATTATCATCTTTTGGAAAGGATTTTTTTGAAATATTCATTTCCATGTCTTCCAACACAGCTTCAAACCTTTTGTGATCTTGTATGTAAAATAAAGATTCCAACAGATATTGATTTCCTTTTAAAAACCAAACAGGGTTGAGGGAAATCATTTTAGGATAGTCTTGAAATAATTCTACCCATTTTTTGGAATATTTGTAACAGGCTATAAAATCTTGGATTAAGAAACTCAACCATAAGTAAGAATTATAAAGCCATAGTTTTTCTCTAAATCCTAAATCCTTTACATCAAATTTTGGCAGATTAGAATTAAAGTAATCAAGAACTTCAACCTTCTCTTGGTCACTTTTTACATAGCCTGACTTTAAAATAATACTATAAAGTTTAAGTGACAAATTAGATAAACTACTCGCAATCAAATTAAGATTGCTAAATCTGCTGGACTGTTCAATCAAATCATCTGCCCTACTTTCGATACTTCTAGTAATATACTGTGACTCTATAAGTTTTTCCAACTCAACAATCTCAAATACTAAATTCTTTTCTTCATGACTTACCGCTATTTCTTTAGCTTTACCTAAGATTTTTAGGCTTTGCTTATACAAACCCTTATGGTAAAGAATAGTAGCAAATTCTGTTTGTTCTCTTATTTGTGAACGTACATTCTGATGAAAAGGATTAAGCTTAAGGCTGATTAAAATCTGCTTATATAAATGTGCTTTTACATTGGCTAATTGTTGTTTTTTCACAAAGCCCGTCGTCAAAATATCCTTTTCCTTATACTTAGAAGCCTTTTCCAAAAAGTTGAATAAATTCAAAAATTTTGAATCCTCATTATCTTCCAATCGACCTACATATAGCTTAAACTGGCGCTTTTCAGATTTGGTTAAAGACTTTATCAATAAAAATAGGTTGTCTTTTTGATCTTTAATCATCAATGAAATTTTTATATACAATATTAATTATCAGTGTCTTACTTGAAAAAAACTGAAATTGAACGTCGTAAAAATACCAATTATCGGTTATTTTTCAACGCTAATAACATATAGTTTTGAAATAGAAACATATAAATAATTTTGATATGTCACATGATAAAGTTGAAATTTTCGATACTTCATTAAGAGATGGAGAGCAAGTCCCTGGATGCAAACTCAATACCGAGCAAAAGCTCATTATTGCCAAAGAGCTTGATGAGTTAGGCGTAGATGTTATTGAAGCAGGATTTGCCGTATCGAGTCCTGGTGACTTCAACTCTATTGTTGCTATTTCTAAACTCGTTAAAAATGCTAGAGTATGTAGCTTAAGTCGAGCGGTTGAAAACGATATTAAGGTTGCTGCAGAATCTATTACCTACGCTAAAAGACCAAGAATCCATACAGGTATAGGGACTTCAGACTCTCACATAAAATATAAATTTAAATCCAACAGAGAAGAAATCATACAACGAGCTTACGATGCCGTAAGTTATGCTAAAACTTTTGTCGAAGATGTTGAGTTTTATGCTGAAGATGCTGGTCGTACCGACAACGACTACCTAGCTAAAGTATGTGAAGTTGCTATAAAAGCAGGAGCTACTGTATTGAACATTCCTGATACTACAGGTTATTGTTTACCTAGCGAATATGGTGCAAAAATCAAGTACCTTAAAGAGAATGTAAAGAATATTGATAAAGCCATTATTTCTTGTCATTGTCACAATGACTTAGGGCTTGCCACTGCCAATTCTATAGAAGCCGTTATAAATGGAGCAAGACAAGTGGAATGCACCATTAATGGCATAGGAGAACGTGCTGGAAATACAGCTTTGGAAGAAATCGTAATGATTTTGAAACAACATCCTTACTTAAATTTTGACACTAATATCAATACCAAACATCTTTTTAAATTAAGTCAGTTAATTTCTAAGCACATGGGTATTAGCCCACAACCTAATAAAGCAATAGTGGGAGCCAATGCCTTTGCACATAGTTCTGGAATTCACCAAGATGGGGTTATCAAAAGAAGAGATACTTATGAAATAATAGACCCCGCAGATGTAGGTGTTACAGAATCTGCTATTATCCTTACAGCTAGAAGCGGTAGGGCTGCTCTAGCTTATAAAGCTAAAAACGTCGGGTATGATTTAACTAAACTACAACTGGATGAAGTCTACGCTAACTTCTTAAATTTTGCAGATCAGCGTAAAGAGGTTAATGATGAAGACATTCACCAAATTATAGAAACAAGCAAAGTCTACAGAGATATTATGTCGGCTTAAAGATAAAACTATGAGTAAAACATTATTTGAAAAGGTCTGGGATGCACATGTTGTAGATACAATCGAAGATGGTCCCCAGATTTTATATATCGATAAGCATTTAATCCACGAGGTCACCAGCCCACAAGCTTTTCAAGAACTAGAGAGAAGAAATATTCCAGTTTTCAGACCTGAAGAAATTGTTGCCACAGCAGACCATAATACCCCAACTGTGGATCAACATTTACCAGTGAAGGACGAATTGTCAAGAAAACAACTTGCTCAATTATCCGAAAATTGTAAAAAGAACAACATAAAGCTATACGAACTTGGACATAAATACAATGGAATAGTCCATGTTATAGCTCCAGAATTGGGGATTACCCAACCTGGCATGACTATAGTTTGTGGTGACTCACACACGTCTACACATGGGGCCTTTGGTAGCATTGCATTTGGGATTGGAACAAGCCAAGTGACTCAAGTATTTGCAAGTCAGTGTTTGTTACTGACCAAGCCAAAAAGCATGAGAATAAAAGTAAATGGAACTTTGAAAAATGGTGTCCTCCCCAAGGATGTGATTCTATACATCATCTCGAAGCTAGGAACCAATGTTGGAACTGGATATTTCTGTGAATACGCAGGAGAGGTATTTGAAAATATGTCCATGGAGGGTCGAATGACCGTTTGTAATATGAGCATTGAAATGGGTGCTCGAGGAGGAATGATTGCTCCCGACCAAACTACTTTTGATTATGTGAAAGGTAAAAAGTTTGCCCCTAAAGCTGAAAAATGGAAGTCTTCACTTGATTATTGGAAGACTTTACCATCTGATAAGGCTGCCATTTTTGATAGAAAATTCGTTTTTGATGCTGAAGATATTGACCCGATGATCACCTTTGGTACAAATCCTGGAATGAGCATTAAAGTAGGGCAGAAAATTCCTGACAAAAAAGATGCTTCTTTTGAAAAATCTTTGAAATATATGAACTTTCAAAAGGGTGAAGCTATGGCAGGCAAACCTATCAATTATGTATTTATAGGGAGCTGTACAAATTCTAGAATCGAAGACTTTAGAGTTGTTGCCCATTATGTAAAAGGAAAGCAAAAAGCAAAAAACGTGACCGCTTGGCTTGTTCCAGGCAGCAGACAGGTAGAAAACCAGATTGAAAAAGAAGGCTTAAAAGATATATTCCAAAAGGCAGGATTTGAATTACGACAACCTGGCTGCAGTGCTTGTTTGGCTATGAATGATGATAAAATTCCCGAAGGTGAATATTGTGTATCTACCTCAAATAGGAATTTTGAGGGAAGACAAGGTCAAGGCTCTAGGACTATTTTAGCAAGCCCTTTGGTTGCAGCTGCTGCAGCTATTGAAGGTAGAATTGTAGATATTACTAAACAACTGAACTAAAATGGAAAAGTTTACAACCCTAAACTCAAGAGCTATTCCGCTAGATATTGAAAATGTCGATACAGATCAAATCATCCCAGCGCGTTTTTTGAAAACTACAAGTCGAGAAGGTTTTGGAGAAAACCTTTTTAGAGATTGGAGATACGATAAAAAAGGATCAGAACGATCTGATTTTATTTTAAACGACAAACTCTACTCTGGTAGTGTATTAATAGCTGGCGATAATTTTGGCTGTGGATCCAGTCGAGAACATGCTGCGTGGGCACTTTCAGATTATGGTTTTAAAGCCATAGTGTCTAGTTTTTTTGCGGATATTTTTAAAGGTAATGCCCTCAATAATGGTTTGTTACCCATTCAGGTAAGTCCGGATTTCCTTAAGAAAATTATGAAATTGATTTCTGAAAAGCCTGAAACTCTAGTAAGAGTAGATCTTGAAAGCCAAACTATTTCTATAGAAAATTCAAAGCTTAAGGAAAGTTTTAAAATTGATACTTATAAAAAAACTTGCATGATCAATGGGTATGATGACATTGACTTTTTATTGAGTAAAAAAAATAAAATAGAACACTTTGAGAATCAAAGAAAGTTACTTAACGTTTATGATTGATGGGTTTGTGCGAGTTCTGTTTCTTTTAATTAAAGAAAAAAACGAGTTGTGTAAGCACGACTTTATTCTCGTATTTATAAATATAAAGAAACGCTAAAAATAATAATAATTATAAAAAATATTAAAGATGAAATTGAATATAGCTGTTTTAGCTGGAGATGGAATTGGGCCAGAAGTAAGCGATCAAGCTATTAAAGCATTGAATGCAATTGCTTTGGAATTTGACCACAAGTTTTCGTTTAACTATGCCAAGGTAGGAGGTGCTGCGATTGACGACTGCGGAGATCCCTTCCCACAAAAGACCTTAGAGCTTTGTAAAACTAGCGATGCTATATTGTTTGGGGCAATTGGTGATCCAAAATACGATAATGCTGAAATACGTCCAGAACAAGGTTTACTTAAAATGAGAAAAGAATTAGGTCTATTTGCAAACATAAGACCTGTAAAAGCTTTTGACTCATTATTGGATAAGTCCCCTCTAAAAACCCATCTTATAAAAGATGTTGACATTAGTATTTATCGAGAATTAACGGGTGGAATTTATTTTGGAAAAAAAGAGGTAAGTCAAGATGGTAATTATGCCTCTGATTTGTGTGAGTATTCCAAAAAAGAAATTGAACGCGTAGCTCATTTAGCTTTTAAAGCAGCTAAAGCTAGACGCCAAAAGGTCACCTTAATTGATAAAGCAAATGTCCTAGAAACTTCTCGCCTATGGAGACGAACCGTTACTGAACTTTCCAAAGCTTATCCTGAGGTAAAACTGGAGTATTTGTATGTAGATAATGCTGCCATGCAAATGATATTAAACCCTAAACAATTCGACGTGATTTTGACAGAGAATATGTTTGGCGATATTATAAGTGATGAAGCAAGTGTTATCGGTGGCTCTATAGGTTTAATACCCTCAGCTTCTATTGGAGATAAGTATGCCTTATTTGAGCCTATTCATGGCTCCTACCCTGAGGCTAATGGAAAAGGCATTGCCAATCCTATCGCAGCTATTCTATCTGCAGCTATGCTTTTAGAACATTTTGGACTATTTGATGAGGCTGAAATAATTAATTATGCCGTAGAAAAATCACTGAAATTAGGCATCACTACCCCAGATTTAGGTATAAAACATGAGGAAATCTCGACTTCTAAAGTCGGTGACTTTATAGCGGATTTCATCAGTAACCCGACTGACTCCAATCATAATTTTTTAAATATTCATATTGGACAGTCGACCATAATTTAAGCTTTAAAATCTCTTTTTATTAACAACTTTCAAAACACAGCATTTCTTAAGAAATGCTGTGTTTTATTTTGGAAATTTAGCTTTTATTTCTTCTAAACAGAGATTTCCTATACTGCCTTCGTGAGTGTGGCTTTTAGCAGAATCCGAAGTATAGGTCCCTTCTTGAACTTGCTTCCCTATAGTTTGATAAGCTTCTCTAAATGACATTCCTTCAATTACCAGATTATTTATGCTATCTACAGTAGATAAATGCTGGTACTTTTCATCTGTTAAATCAATGTCTTTTACAATCACTTTTTGAATAGTATAATTAAAAATGTCAAGTATGTCTTTTACATCTTCAACTGCTGCAATGCTGTTTTCTTTTAATAATTGGAAGTCTCTATGATAACCGCTTGGCAAATTATTGGTAATTAAAACCATCTCGGTATGTAAAGCTTGAATTTTGTTGCATTTCCCTCTTATAAGCTCAAAAACATCAGGGTTTTTTTTATGTGGCATAATGCTACTCCCTGTAGTCAATTGGTCTGGAAAGGAAATAAATCCAAAATTCTGACTGTTATACAAACAGATATCCATAGCAAAACGCGACATAGTATTGCATAAACTTCCCAGAGCTAATGCTAAAGTTCGTTCGCTTTTACCACGACTCATTTGAGCAGCTACCACATTGTATTTTAATGTCGAAAAGCCTAGTTCTTTGGTTGTCAACTTTCTATTTATGGGGAATGAACTTCCATATCCAGCAGCGGAACCCAAAGGGTTCTGGTCTACCGTTTTTAAAGCCGCATCCAATAAAAAGACATCGTCTATTAACTGTTCAGCATAGGCTGAAAACCACAAACCGAAAGAGGATGGCATAGCCACTTGTAAATGAGTGTAACCAGGAAGCAAAGAGTTTTTATAGGTGTCTGCAAGCGATAGAAGCGTATCAAAAAAAGTTTTCGTTTTCGTTTTAATTTCCTTCAAATGGTCTTTATAAAACAAGTGTAAAGCAACCAAAACTTGATCGTTTCTAGAACGTGCCGTGTGAATTTTTTTACCAACTTCACCTAAACTAGTGGTCAATTCAAATTCAATTTTAGAATGAACGTCTTCAAACTGAGGTTCAATTTTAAAAGTACCTTTTTCAATTTGTTGTGCTAGACCTTTTAAACCTTGTTCTAATAGAATTAATTCGTCACCAGTTAAAATACCGATGTGCCTTAACATTTTAGCATGTGCTAGAGATGCTTGAACATCGTATTTAGCAATATGTAAATCGATTTCACGGTCGTTACCAACAGTAAATTGTTCTATTTTTTTGTCGATTGAAATACCTTTGTCCCAAAGTTTCATAAGTGTAGTTTTACTAGTTTCAAATCTCAGTTTTATAGTACTTTTTTAGTAAATTAATGTAAGTTTTAATCCCATCTTCAATTTCATTTACATAAATAAATTCATCTGCAGTATGCGATCGCGTACTGTCGCCTGGACCTAATTTTAACGAAGGGCAAGTTAATATCGCTTGGTCTGAGAGTGTTGGCGAGCCATAGGTTGTCCTTCCCAATTCTGTACCCGCTTTCACCAATTCGTGTTCGAGAGGAATAGAAGAAGAATTTAATCGAGTACTTCGAGGTATAATACTTGAGCAAGGTGCATTTTCTTGAAGAGTTTGTACAATTTCCTCGTTGGTATAGCATTCGTTCACTCTCACATCGACGACCAACTCCACCTCCCCTGGTATCGCGTTGTGTTGTTTACCTGCTTTTATTTGTGTTACGGTCATTTTTACATCACCTAAAACAGTTGATGTTCGTTCAAATTTATAATCTTGAAACCATTGCAAAACGGGTATGCAGTTATAAATAGCATTGTCGGTATTAGGATGAGCAGCATGACTAGGTGTGCCTTTTATTTTAGCATCAAAAACCACCAAGCCTTTTTCGGCAACAGCAAGCTGCATTAAGGTGGGTTCACCAACAATAGCCACCTCTATTTTTGGAATAATGGACAACATACTATTTAAGCCATTATCGCCGCTGTTTTCCTCTTCAGCAGAGGCTACGATGACTAAGTTGTACTTCAAGTCTTTCTTTGCATAAAAATAGGCGAAAGTGGCTAGTAAAGAGACCAAGCATCCACCAGCATCATTACTTCCAAGTCCATATAGCTTTCCGTCTTCAACCACAGCCTTAAATGGATCCTTGGTGTAACTACTATTAGGTTGTACAGTATCGTGATGAGAGTTGAGTAAGATCGTAGGTTTACTTTCATCAAAATATTTATTGGTTGACCAAATATTATTTTTGTGACGGTTAAATGGAATGCCTTGATGTTGAAACCAATGCTTTATAAGTTGCGCTGTCTGTTCTTCTTCAAAAGAAAAGGATGGCGTTTCTACGAGTTGTTTCAATAAGTTGATGGCTTTAGTTGTTAATTTGTCTATCATTTTGTTATGCTTGTAAAATATGTAAATGGGTTAAAAATCATTTCAGATTTGCCAATGCAGACTTTATTGACTTTATGATTAACGGCGTTTATGCTATTCTTAATTTTAGGAAGCATACCATCGGAAATTATTTTATTTTGAATTAACTCTTGCACATTATCTGGAGTTATAGATTCTATAACTGAAAATTCGTCGTTTATATCTCTTAAAACTCCACTTTTTTCAAAACAGTAATATAATTCTGTTTGGTAGGTCTTAGCCAAAGCGATAGCTAATTCTGAAGCAATGGTATCGGCATTGGTGTTTAAAAGTTGTCCATTTTTATCATGTGTAATGGCGCAAAATACAGGCGTTATATTTTGGTTAATCAATAATTCCAGAACTTCTGTATTGACTTGAGTCACATCGCCTGCAAATCCAAAATCAACTGGAGTAGTAGGTCTTTTTGTAGAGATGATGCTATTTCCATCTGCGCCTGAAAACCCGATAGCATTGCACTGGTTAGCCTGTAGATTTGCAACTATATATTTATTGATTTTACCGGCATACATCATAACAATTATATCTAGAGTGTGGACATCGGTTATACGTCTACCATCAATCATTTTAACTTCTACACCCATTTTTTTTGCCAAATCTGTCGCCGATTTTCCACCACCATGGACCAAAAGTTTAGGGCCTTTAAGGTTTGAAAAGTCTTTTAGAAACCCCAACAAAGCTTCATTATCATCTATAATATCCCCGCCTATTTTAATGACTTTAAGTGTTTTCATTCCCATACTAATCTTCCCAGAGGGAAGGGTTTTATTTATTCAAATTTTCTACGAGTTGCTTCAAAACCACTTGTGCAGCGAAGGTTCTGTTATTGGCTTGTTGCATCACAATGGACTGATTACTATCTAAAACAGCATCTTCAACCACAACATTCCGCCTTACAGGTAAGCAATGCATAAATTTCGCATTGCCTAGTTTAGCTTTGGTCATTCTCCAGTTGTCATCTTGAGATAAAATCTGACCATATTCCTTATAACTACTCCAATTTTTTACATACACAAAATCAGCATCTTTCAAGGCTTCTTCTTGATTGTAATTAATCTGTGAGTGTTTAGTAATTTCAGGGTTTAACTCATAGTCTTTAGGATGCGTGATACAAAAATCAACCTCCAAAAGCTGCATCATTTCAACAAATGAATTGGGTACAGCTTGAGGCAAAGCTTTTGGATGTGGTGCCCAAGACAATACCACTTTAGGTTTTCGTTTTGTGGTTAATTCTGAAATTGTTATCGCATCTGTCAATGCTTGTAAAGGATGTGACGTTGCACTTTCCATATTAATAACTGGAACCGATGCATATTTTACAAAGCTATTCAACACATATTCAGACTCATCCTTTTTTTTGTCTTTTAGAGTTGGAAATGCCCGAACTGCAATCACGTCTGCATATTGCGAAATAACTTGAGCCGCCTCCTTAATATGCTCAGAAGTGTTGGTATTCATAACCGTGCCATCTTCAAATTCTAACTGCCATGCGTCGTTTACATTTAAAATCATGACTTCCATACCCAAGTTTCTAGCAGCTTTTTCTGTGCTTAATCGGGTACGTAAGCTGGCATTAAAAAATAACATGACTAAGGTTTTATGCTTGCCTAATTCCGAATAAAGAAAAGGATTATTTTTCAGCGATATGGCTTGCATAATAGTCTCACTAAGATTTGAAATATCTGATATATTGGTATATTTTTTCATTTTACAATTCTAGTTTTAGGGCTTCAAATAAGAGGTCTATATGTTTTTTTTGAATAGTCAAAGGTGGGAGAATTCTAATGAGATTAGGATTTTTAGAACTTCCTGTAAATATGTGTTGATGATAAAGAAGATTTTTCCTTAAGGTAGCAACGGGAAAATCAAACTCCAGACCTAGCATTAATCCACGTCCTTTAACAGCTTTTAATTTTGGGATTTTTTCAGCTTTACCAACAAAATAATTAGACATTTCTTTGGCATTTTGCATCAAGTTTTCTTTCTCTAAAACGTCTAGGACAGAAAGCGTAGCTGCACAAGCTAGATGGTTTCCTCCAAAAGTAGTGCCTAAAAGTCCGTAAGATGCCTGGATACTTGGGTGGATTAAAATACCACCAACGGGGAAGCCATTGCCCATGCCTTTAGCTATTGAAATAATATCCGGTTTAAAATTATGCTTTTCAAAAGCGAAAAAATCACCAGTTCTACCAAAACCAGACTGTACTTCATCAGCAATTAGTACTGTATTGTATTGTTTACAAAGTTTTTCTAAACCTTGACAAAACTCAGTTGTACTTTGGTCTAAACCACCAACACCTTGAATGCATTCAACAATGACTGCACAAGTTTCGTTTTGTTTTAGAATATCTTCAACTGCATTTAAGTTACCCAACTCTACAAAATCAACACCTTGTTGAGCATTCAAAGGCGCTACAATCTTTGTATTATCTGTGGCAGCCACCGCTGCCGAAGTACGACCGTGAAAGGAATTTTTAAAAGCTAAAATTCTGTGCTTTTGATTATGAAACGATGCTAATTTTAGAGCATTTTCATTAGCCTCTGCTCCAGAACTACACATAAATAAGTGGTAGCCTTTACAAGCAGAAAGGGCTTCGAGTTTATTAGCCAATTTAGCTTGTAACGGATTCTGAATAGCATTACTATAGAATCCGAGAGTTTGAATTTGTTCTGTGATTGCAGCTACATATGTTGGGTGGGAATGCCCAATAGAAATTACTGCATGTCCACCATAAAGGTCTAAATATTCAATGCCTTTATCATCGTAAACGTAAACATCTTTTGCACTAACAGGTGTGACGTCAAATAATGGATATACTTTAAATATACTCATATCTGTTCTTTTTTAATGTTGTTAATCTTATTAAATGAAGCGACCATACCTTGTATTAGAGATGAGCTCAATCCTTTATGCTCCATTTCATTTAAGCCTTCAATGGTACACCCTTTAGGCGTAGTCACACGGTCAATTTCTTCTTCTGGATGTAGACCATTTGTAATCAATAAATTGGCAGCACCTTCACTGGTATACATAGCCAGTTCCTGGGCTTCTTTAGCATCAAAACCTAGTTGAATTGCGGCTTGAGTTGAGGCGCGAATGAGTCTCATCCAAAAGGCAATTCCACTTGCACAAATTACAGTTGCTGCTTGCATTTGAGATTCTGGAATAGCCAAAGTATGTCCTAATCTATTAAAAATAGCTTCAGCAACTTTTATGCGTTTAGCGCCTTTTTCATTACTACATAAACAAGTCATAGATTTTCCAACAGCAATTGCTGTGTTTGGCATAGCTCGAATAATGAACTGGTCGTTACCAACTAAACCTTCAATCTTTGAAATTAAAAATCCAGTTATGGTTGAAATTAAGATGTGATTTTCTGTTAGATAAGGCTTTATATCTATTAGGATTTGTTCAAAATGTGTTGGCTGAACTGCAAAGATTAAAATATCGGATTGTTTTACAGCTTCAAGGTTTTCTGTAGTTAACGTTACATTTTTATAGCCATCAAATTCTTGAATATCATTCAAATCTCTTTTGGTTAAATATAAAGATGTAATCGCATTATTTGTAAGGAGTCCTTTTGCAATGGACTTCCCTAAATTTCCTGTTCCTATGATTGCAATTTTCATGTTGTTGTGTTTTTTATTAACACCTGACAGGTTTTTAGAACTAACAGGTTTTTGGTGAACTTGTTAAAAATAATTTGCTTTCAACTGTAAGCCTTCTTTTTCATTAAAACCAAACATCAAATTCATGTTTTGAACCGCTTGCCCTGAAGCCCCTTTTAAAAGATTATCAATAATACTTGTAACTAATAGTTTGTCGTTGTGTTTATGTAAATGAAGAATACATTTATTGGTATTTACCACTTGCTTTAAATGAATAGGATCGTCGGAAACAAAAGTAAATGCTGCATTTTTATAAAAATCTGAATACATTTTTTTTGCTTCTTCTATACTTCCTTCAAACTTTGTGTATAGTGTAGAGAAAATTCCTCTTGAATGGTTCCCGCGATTTGGCATAAAATTAATTTCTGAATTAAAATTAGACTGTAATTGATTTACAGTTTGGTTAATCTCCGCTAAATGCTGATGTGTAAATGCTTTGTAATGCGAAAAATTGTTGTCCCTCCAAGTAAAATGTGTCGTTGCTGATAGAGAGGTTCCTGCTCCAGTAGCTCCTGTCACTGCGTTAATATGTACATCATCTTTTATACCATTGGACTTGGCTAGTGGTAATAATGCCAATTGAATTGCGGTTGCAAAACATCCTGGATTTGCAATATAATTCGCTTCTTTAATAGCTTTTTTTTGTAATTCTGGCAAACCATAAACAAAGGCTTTTCCATTTAAATTAGAATCTGCTTCTAATCTAAAATCAGTGCTTAAATCAATAATTTTTGTGGTTTCAGAAAAGCTGTTTTTTTCTAAAAATGCTTTAGAATTACCATGACCTAGACATAAAAACAAAACATCGATCTCCGAATTTATTTTGCTTGAAAACACCAAGTCTGTTGACCCAATTAAATCCTGATGGATTTTACTGATTTTATGTTCAGCATTGGAAGTGCTATAAATAAAATTAATGTGAGTTTCAGGATGATTGAGTAGTAGTCTTATCAATTCTCCCGCTGTATATCCTGCACCGCCTATTATACCTACCTGTATCATGATTCTGAATTTACCTGTTGATAGATTTTATTCTGATTACCAAATATTTTAATGAATCCTTTGGCTTCTTCTGCCGTCCATCCTTTGTTCTCTTCTCCATAACTCCCGAATTTGGCATTCATTAAATCATGCTTAGACTCTATACCATCCAACATAAAATGATAAGGCTTTAAACTCACAACCACATTTCCAGAAACTTTGGCTTGACTGCTTTCTAAAAAGGCCTCCGTATCTCTCATCACTGGATCTAAATACAGACCTTCATGTAAATGCATCCCATAGAAACTAGATAAGTATTCTTTATGCTGAAGTTGCCATTTGGTGAGTGTATGTTTTTCCAGTAAATGATGAGCTTTGATAATAATTAGAGCTGCAGCGGCTTCAAAGCCAACCCTCCCTTTAATGCCAACAATGGTATCCCCTACATGAATATCTCTACCAATTGCGTATGCCGAGGCTAGTTTGTTTAATAACTCGATATTTTTCTCTGGTGAATTTTTAGTGCTGTTTAAAGCTACAAATTCACCTTTTTCAAAGCTTAAGATAACTTTTTCACCTACTCCTTTTTTAAGTTGTGAAGGATATGCTGATTCTGGTAATGGATTTTGAGAGGTCAAAGTCTCCTTGCCACCAACACTTGTACCCCACAGTCCTTGATTGATAGAATATTTTGCTTTATCCCATGGCATCTCAATACCATTGGACTTCAAATAATCTATTTCTTCTTGTCTGGTTAATTTTCCATCTCTTATTGGTGTTATAATTTCTATTTCAGGTGCTAAAGTTTGAAAGATCATATCAAAACGCACTTGGTCATTACCAGCACCTGTACTGCCGTGAGCTATATATTGGGCATTGATGCTTTTAGCGTATTGAACAATTTCAATAGCTTGAATAATACGTTCAGCACTTACAGACAATGGATAAGTATTGTTTTTTAGAACATTACCATAAATAAGATATTTAATCACCTTTTGATAATACGATTGAATAGCATCGATATTTTGATAGGTTGCCACACCCATTTTAAGGGCTTTAGCTTCGATTTTTTTAATTTCTTCTGAAGTAAATCCTCCTGTATTTACACTTACGGCATGTACTTCGTATCCTGCTTTTGATAGGCTTACTGCACAATATGACGTATCTAAACCACCGCTGTAGGCTATAACTAATTTTTTCATTTTTTATCTTTTTTTAGAAAAATGGACTGTTTCAATTCTTTTATTCGCTTCCATATTTTTTTATCAAATGGGTGTTTTTTTGTTTTAGGTTCTTTTTCGGCTTTAGGGTCAAAAAGCATTCCTGTGCACAAGCACATTTTCTGATTTGTTCGTTGAAGTATATCGTAATTTTTACAGGTTTGACAACCGTTCCAAAAAGACTGATCATCTGTTAATTCAGAAAAGGGCATAGGTTTGTAACCCAAATCGCTATTCATTTTCAAAACAGCTAATCCCGTAGTAATGCTAAATATTTTAGCGTCTGGGAATTTAATTCTGGATTGATCAAAAATTTTCTGCTTAATCTGTTTTGCCAAGCCAATATTTCGATAATCGGGATCTACAATTAAGCCTGAATTGGCTACAAATTTACCATGGCTCCAAGATTCAATGTAACAGAAGCCTGCAAACTGATCTCCGTCTAAAGCGATAACAGCATCACCCTTTTTCATTTTAGCGTTAATGTATTCAGGCTCTCGCTTAGCGATACCAGTACCCCTAATTTGTGCAGCTTTAGCAATAGCTTGGCAAATAATTTCAGCATAAATACTATGCGACTTATCAGCAATAAGAATTCTCATTGTGATTGATGTTTTAAAAATTAAGAAAAAAAATTAGAGTTTGAAAAGTAGAACCGAACACATCTAAGTTCTGAAAATAGAATAGCCCCTAAGGGCGACGAAATAGATTAAAAAAACTAATCGAAGTTATAGCAGTATTAAAACTGACTAGTGAATTTTTATATGTGATGTGAATAGACATAATGATAAAATAAAATTATGATAAAAGAAATTATAGCTTTGGAGAGATAAAAACTAGCTACGGCGGAGAATTTCTATTATTAGATTGTGTGGTATAATTTTATTTTTGGGTGATTCCATATTTCAAATATAAAATTATTATTCATATAACCAATTAAAGATCAAATATTTATTCCAATTATTAGCGTTAAACTAAAAATTGAAACAAATCTGGTTTATTGTTTAAGTAATCTCCATAAAACTTTTTGTCTTTCATACGCTTTATTAAAGGATCGAAGTCTTCTTTCGATTTCAGTTCTAATCCTACTACTGCGGCACCGTTTTCTCTATTGGTTTTTTTGGTATATTGAAAGTAAGTAATATCGTCATCAGGCCCTAAAATTTCAGCAACGAACTGACGCAAAGCTCCAGCCCTCTGAGGGAATTTGACAATAAAATAGTGTTTTAACTGAGCATACAGCATAGCTCGTTCTTTTATTTCTGCAGTTCGCGTAATATCGTTGTTACTCCCACTTATAACGCAAACTACATTTTTACCTTCAATTTCTTCTGCATAACGCTCTAAAGCAGCGATACTAAGAGCTGCTGCAGGTTCCGCAACAATAGCCTCTTTATTATATAAATCTAATATAGTCTGGCAAATATGACCTTCATCTACAGTTATCATATCGTACAAGTTTTGCTTAGCGATAGAAAAAGTCAAATCACCTACACGTTTCACAGCTGCTCCTTCTACAAAGTTTTCAATTGTATTCAGTTCAATATTTTCATCATTCTTTATAGAATTTGACATGGAAGGAGCTCCTTTAGGCTCTACCCCAATTATTTTGGTAGACGGAGATAAATGCTTAAAAATAGAGGAAAGTCCTGACGCTAATCCACCGCCCCCAACGGGAAGAAACACGTAATCTATTGTTTTTTCTTCAGATTGGTTTATAATTTCAAGACCAACCGTAGCTTGTCCCTCAATGACCTTTGGATCGTTAAACGGGTGTATAAAGGTCTGGTTTAATCTGTCGCTTTGTTCCATAGCTGCATGATAAGCGTCATCAAAACTATCTCCAATCAAAATGATATTTACAAATTCTTCCCCAAACATTTCCACCTGATCTATTTTTTGATTGGGTGTTGGGGAAGGCATAAAGATTGTTCCTTTAATCTTTAAAATTTTACAAGAAATAGCAACACCTTGGCCATGATTTCCGGCACTAGCGCAAACAATTCCGTTTTTTATTTCATCTTCTAAAAGTGAAGACATTTTATTGTAAGCTCCTCTTATTTTATAAGAACGAACTTGTTGTAAATCCTCTCTTTTGAAAAAAATATTGGACTTGTATTGCTTCGAGTATCTTAAATTATGGCTTAAAGGAGTAACAATAGCGACCCCTTTAAGATTTTCGGATGCTTTTATCACATCCTCAAGTTTTGGGAAATAAGCAGTTTCTACTTCCATATTATAAAGTGACTTTTTCTTTAGATTCTTTTTTGAGACCTTTCATGGCTATCATCGCTGTTCTCAAGCGTTTACCTACCTTTTCTATAGGGTGATTTCTTATCTCAGCATTTACCTCTATCAATTTAATGTTATCGAGTTCATCTGCGTTAGGATAAGGCTGCCCAATAACTGAAGTATCTAGAGACTCCATAAAATCGGCTAACAACGGCTTGCTGGCATGATCAAATAAATAGCAACCATACTCTGCTGTATCAGAAATGACTCTATTCATTTCAAATAATTTTTTTCTCGCAATAGTATTGGCTATTAAAGGTAATTCATGTAAAGATTCATAATAGGCAGAATCTTCAATTATCCCAGCACTTACCATGGTTTCAAAAGCTAATTCAACTCCTGATTTAGCAAAAGCAACGAGAAGGACAGCGTTGTCAAAATACTCTTGTTCATTGATATGTGCTTCGGTTAATTTTGTTTTTTCGAAAGCAGTTTCACCTGTTTCAGCCCTCCATTTTAAGAGATTAGCATCATCATTAGCCCAGTCTTCCATCATAGTTTTAGAAAAATGACCAGAAAGGATATCGTCCATGTGTTTTTCGAATAAAGGTCTTAGAATAGTTTTTAATTCTTCGGAAAGTTTAAAGGCTTTTATTTTAGACGAGTTAGAAAGACGATCCATCATATTGGTTATCCCTCCGTGTTTAAGAGCTTCGGTAATGGTTTCCCATCCGTATTGAATTAATTTTACAGCATAGCTTGGCTCTATACCTTCATCTATCATTTTGTCGAAAGATAAAATAGCACCAGTTTGTAGCACTCCACAAAGAATCGTTTGTTCTCCCATCAAATCACTTTTCACCTCAGCAATAAATGAAGATTCTAGAACACCCGCTTTATCTCCGCCAGTGCCTACTGCATAGGCTTTTGCTTGTTCCCAGCCTTTCTGTTCAGGATCATTTTCAGGATGAACCGCTATGAGAGTTGGAACCCCAAAACCTCTTTTGTACTCTTCTCTGACTTCTGTTCCAGGACATTTTGGTGCGACCATAATCACGGTGATGTCCTTTCTTATGTCCATTCCTTCTTCCACAATATTAAACCCATGAGAATAACTTAAAGTCGACCCAGTCTTCATCAGAGGCATAATACTTTTAATCACATGAGTATGTTGTTTATCTGGGGTTAAATTCAAAACCAAATCCGCCTCTGGGATCAATTCTCGATAAGTTCCCACTCTAAAATCGTTTGACTTCGCATTTTTAAAAGAATCTCTCTCCTCATCAATAGCCGCTTGTCTAAGAGCATATGAAATATCGAGGCCAGAATCCCTCATGTTAAGACCTTGATTTAAGCCTTGAGCTCCACAACCAACGATCACGATTTTCTTGCCTTTAAGGACTTTTACTCCACCTTCAAACTCAGAAGATTCCATAAACCTACATTTACCCAACTGTTTGAGCTGTTGTCTTAAGCTTAGTGTGTTAAAATAATTTGCCATTTTACTGTGTTTTAGTTTTAAAATACCTTGAGCATTTCACTTATTTTCATTTCATCCTTGGTTACCGCTATGCGACCAGATCGAGTAAATTGCATGATTCCAAAGGCTTTTAATTCTCTATGAAATAATTCGATATCCTCAGTTCTCCCCGATTTTTCTAAAACAAAAAACTCTCGGTTCACGTGAACTATCTTTGCATTGCTATCTTTGATAATGTTTTGAATTTGTCGTTCTTCAAAAAGGAATTCTGATTTTATTTTGAACAAACACGATTCTTGGTAAATGATCTCATCTTCTTTATGATAATAAGCCTTGATCACTTCCACTTGTTTTTCTATTTGTCCGATGATTTTCTTCATTCGATCTTCTGACAGTTCTACAACAATAGTCCATTTTGAAATATGGTCAATTTCAGAAGACGACGTATTAATACTTTCAATATTGATATGTCTTCGTTGAAAAATAGCAGAGATCCTATTTAGTAATCCAATGTTATTTTCGGTATAAATCGAAACGGTATAGACTTTATTTTCACACATATTATTCTAATCTTATTTCTGAAACACTCGCTCCTGAGGGTATCATTGGAAATACATTACCTTCTTTTTCAACACAAACTTCCAAGAAGTAAGGACCAACACTTGCCATCATTTCTTGAACAGCCAACTTTAATTCTGATCGCTTAGTCACTTTTTGAGCATCTATATAATATCCTTTAGCAATAGCTACAAAATCTGGATTTGTCATTTCTGTAGAGGCATATCGTTTATCAAAAAACAACTGTTGCCATTGCCTTACCATACCCAAAAACTCATTGTTTAAGACCACTATTTTTAGGGGTATTCTTTGTTGAAACACAGTTCCTAACTCTTGAATAGTCATTTGGTAACCTCCATCACCAATAATTGCAATGACATCGCGTTCTGGAGCAGCCATTTTAGCTCCAATGGCCGCCGGAAGAGCAAAACCCATAGTTCCTAATCCACCGGAAGTAATATTGCTTTTTGTAATATTAAAGTTTGAATATCGGCAAGCGATCATTTGATGTTGACCTACATCACTTACAATAGCGGCATTACCTTTTGTCTGGAGATTGATCTGGTGAATAACTTCGCCCATAGTGAGGCCTTCTTTTGTAGGATGAATATCATTCTTGATAACTTTATCATATTCAATAGCATATAAATCTTTGAATTTCTGATGCCAATCGGAGTAGGTTTTTTCTTCCAAATAAGGTAATAACTGAGTCAAACTATCCTTAGCATCGCCAAGAATTGCAATATCCGCAGTCACATTTTTATCAATTTCAGCAGGATCAATTTCAAAATGAATGACTTTAGCCTGTTTGGCATAAGAGTCTAGATTACCTGTGACTCTATCATCGAATCTCATGCCTATAGCAATAAGGACATCACATTCGTTTGTGAGCATATTGGGGCCATAGTTACCATGCATACCGACCATCCCAACATTCAAGGAATGAGAAGTAGGCAAGGCAGAAGCTCCTAGAATAGTCCACGCTGCTGGAATACCTGATTTTTCAACTAGGGCTTTAAAAATGTCTTCAGCTTCACTTAAAATGATCCCTTGACCCCAAACAATAAGAGGCTGCTTTGCCGAATTTATTAATGCTGCTGCTGCTTCAATTTGTTTTTTGTTCACTATAGGAACAGGCTTATAGCTTCGTATACCTATACATTTTTGATAAGAAAAATCAAATTCTTCAAACTGAGCATCTTTAGTGATATCGATTAAAACAGGACCTGGTCTTCCGCTTTTAGCAATGAAAAAAGCTTTAGCAAGAACCTTGGGAATGTCCTCAGCTTTTGTAATTTGGTGATTCCATTTGGTAACAGATGTAGAAATTCCTATAATATCTGTTTCTTGAAAAGCATCACTTCCTAATAAGTGAGAAGATACTTGACCCGTAATGCAAACCAAAGGAGTAGAATCTATTTGAGCATCTGCAATACCAGTTACTAAATTTGTCGCTCCTGGGCCTGATGTTGCTATGACTACTCCTACTTTACCCGAAATTCTAGAATAGCCTTGAGCCGCATGAGTCGCTCCTTGTTCGTGGCGAGCCATGACATGGTGAATTCGATCTTGATATTTGTAAAGTTGATCATAAACAGGCATTATAGCTCCACCAGGATAACCATATAAGGTTTCAACTCCTTCTGCCATCAAGCATTTCATCAATGCCTCACTACCCGAAATACTTTCTTTAGTGATTGTTTTTTCTTTTTTTTCAAGGGTATAACTTTCTTCCATTCTTGCCGATTTTTTCTTCTTTTTAAACTATTCTTAAAATTCGTCTGTTACGCACCCTTTTGATGCAGAATTAACCATTCTCGCATATTTATAAAGAACACCTCGTTTAAATTTTAAATTTGGTGCCTTCCAATTTTTTTTCCTTTTGATGAGCTCCTCATCAGATACTTCTAAATTGATACTGTTTGTCTCGGCATCAATAGTGATATAATCCCCTTCTTCAACAAGGGCAATCGTGCCGCCTTCTTGGGCTTCTGGAGTGATATGCCCAACTACAAAACCATGAGTTCCTCCAGAGAATCTTCCATCGGTAATCAAAGCGACATCTTTGCCTAACCCTGCTCCCATTATTGCAGCAGTAGGTTTCAGCATTTCTGGCATACCTGGACCTCCTTTAGGGCCTTCATAACGGATAACCACTACATCTCCTTTTTGAACTTTTCCATCTCTAATTCCGTCATTAGCTTTGTATTCCCCTTCAAAAACCTTGGCCTTTCCTCGAAATTTTAAACCTTCTTTTCCTGTAATTTTAGCAACACTGCCCTCTTCAGCTAAATTCCCAAAGAGCATTCTTAGATGTCCTGAGATTTTAATAGGGCTTTCTATTGGTTTGATGACCTCCTGACCTTCTTTAAGATCCTCTACATCACGTAAATTTTCTGCTAAAGTTTTTCCTGTAACGGTTAGGCAGTCTCCATAAATAAGGCCTTTTTTAAGCAAATATTTCAAAACTGCTGGAATTCCACCTACCTCATGTAAATCTTCCATAAGGTACTTACCACTCGGTTTTAAGTCTGCTAAAAAAGGAGTATTATCGCTAATCGTTTGAAAATCAGTTAAAGTGAAATCAATTTCAGCGGCTCTAGCAATTGCTAAAAAATGTAAAACAGCATTTGTAGATCCTCCTAAAATTGTAATTAACCGTATGGCATTTTCTAAAGATTTTCTTGTAATTATATCTGAAGGTTTGATGTCTTTTTCCAATAAAACTCTCAAAGCTTCACCTGCTTTAATAGACTCTTGTTTTTTTTCTGGACTAAGCGCTGGATTGGAAGAATTATAAGGTAAAGTCATTCCTAAAGCTTCTATAGAAGAGGCCATCGTATTAGCAGTATACATCCCTCCACAAGCACCAGCTCCAGGACACGCTTTTTCTACAATGCTTTGGTATTCTTCTTCTTGCATGGTTCCAGCCACTTTACTTCCCCAAGCTTCAAAAGCGGAAACCACGTCCAATTTTTTTCCATTATGACAACCAGAATCGATGGTTCCTCCATAAATCATAATGCAAGGTCTGTCGAGTCGAATCATCGCTATTAATGCACCGGGCATGTTTTTATCGCAGCCTACGACAGTAATTAAACCATCATAACTCATAGCTTGAACAACAGTTTCCATGGAGTCTGCGATGATATCCCTAGAAGGTAGAGAGTAACGCATTCCTGGTGTGCCCATAGAAATTCCATCACTCACCCCTATGGTATTAAATATTAAACCTATAATATCTTCATTTGCTGTCCCTTGTTTAGCGAGTTTAGCGAGATCGTTTAAATGCATATTACAAGGATTCCCTTCGTATCCAGTACTAGCAATACCAATGATAGGCTTAAAAAAATCTTCTTTAGTTAGACCTATAGCATGCAGCATAGCTTGAGCAGCTGGTTGAGTAGGATCTTGAGTAACGGTTTTGCTATACTTATTTAGTTCCATTGTATCTGTTTCATTTTCAAAAATCAAATCTAAATTTTAAAGGGATGATGACTCTTTTGAAATGAAAGTAATTGTTAAATTCAATCACCAAAAAATAAACACAAAACATTAATGTTCAGATGTTTAATCAATACATATTGGAATACTCAACTCTTTAAATTTTTATTTTTTTTTGAACATGATGAAATCGCTTAGCCCAAGATTTAATTTTAGAGTGTTGTGATCGCTTTTGGAATGGAGTAGAAAAGTCTTTCTACAGGCATTAAATACTAGTCAGGCATAGACAATCTGTTATGCCAATTTAAACCTATAATGTCGCAATAAATCGTTCTACCAAAACGAATTCGGCACAGGCTTTTTATCAAAAATAAGTATTGCAGCTAGAGCTATGCTTGTCATTTTTAACTTCTATCAATCAAGAAACCTCTGCTTAGCTAGGTTGCAGTAGACTTCAATTTTGTGTCATTTATATATTTCCAAGCTTCAGTACTATCGATGTCCAAGTTGCTAGAAAAAGTGAACTAAACGGTTAACACGAGTAATATCTCATTAGCAGTATTGGGAGTAAATTCAGAAGAAAATATAATCTGCTAAAAGCTCAACTCCTTTAGTTGAGTAAAATAGATTTAAGTTCATCGTAAGTAGAGATTTTGATGGACTTTTTCTCTTTATTAATCACAGCCTTAATCTGTGATGGCAGCTCTACTTTCGTGTCAATAGCTTTTTCTACAGTTTCCAAAAATTTGCTAGGATGAGCGGTCTCTAAAAACACACAATGGGTATCTGGATATTTTTGTTGATACTCTTTTGCAGCTAAAAAACCGATAGCTCCATGCGGATCTGCTATATAATTATAATCGCTATAAAGCTCTTTAATCCCTTCTACAGTTGAACTATCTGAAAAGCTACTCGAAGACAAGTGAGCCTTGAGATTGCTAAACTCATTTTTGAATAGTTCTTGAATTCTAATAAAATTACTAGGATTACCAACATCCATAGCATTACTTATAGTTTGTACTGTAGGTTTTGGCTGGTAATTTTCGGTTTCCAAATAGTCCGTAACAACTTGATTAGTGTTGTTGGCGGCAATAAAATGATGAATAGGTAAGCCTAATTTTTGTGCCATAAGCCCAGCGCAAATATTTCCAAAATTGCCGCTAGGGACAGAAAAAACAATTTTTTTATGATTTTTATAAAGCTGTTTGTAAGCAAAGAAAAAATAAAACATTTGAGGCAACCAGCGAGCCACGTTGATGGAATTAGCCGAAGTGAGTTGAATGTGATCTGTAATTTGACGATCTAAAAAGGCTTTCTTCACCATGTCTTGGCAATCATCAAAAAAACCATCGACTTCCAGTGCGGTAATATTCTGTCCCAAAGTAGTGAGTTGCTTCTCCTGTACTTTGCTCACTTTATCCTTAGGGTAAAGTATGACCACCTTGACACCTTTTACGCCTAAAAAACCGTTAGCGACTGCTCCCCCCGTATCTCCGGAGGTAGCCACCAAAACCGTTATATCATTTTTTTGTTCAGAATGAAAAAGCCGGAGGCATCTGGACATAAACCTCGCGCCAACATCTTTAAAAGCCATCGTTGGACCATGAAATAACTCTAGAGAAGATATGTTTTTATCTAAAGTCACCACGGGGAAGTCGAAACTAAGAGTTTCAGAAATAATCCGTTTTAAGTCCTCATTTGAAATTTCTGCTGTAACAAATTGATGAATAGCTTCAAAAGCAATCTCTTCATAAGATAAATCCCCTATGGATTCGAAAAATGAATTTGGTAATGGTTTTATTGAGGTTGGAAAATATAAGCCTTTATCTGATGCTAGTCCTTTGAGGACCGCTTCTTTAAAACTTACTTCTGGGGCTTGTTTGTTGAGTGAATAAAAATTCATTTTGGTATTTTTTATAGAAACTTATGCCTCTATGATTTTAATGCCTTTGGAGTTGATTTTGGAAACGTAAGTTTCGAATTGAATGGCTGTTTTGGTATATACTTTGCGCATAGCATCTTCCACCTCTTTTGCTGTTTTTTCTCCTTTGGACAAAGCAAAAATTGAAGGTCCAGAACCAGAAATACCAATTCCAAGGGCTCCTGAAGCTAAAGTGGCTAATTTTATATCTTCAAAATGAGGAATAAGCTTACTGCGGTAAGGCTCCACAATGCTATCATGAAGAGACCGCTGCAAGAGTTCATAATCTCCATTATGTAAGGCATGGACTAAACTCCCCAAGTTTGACCACTGTGTAATAGCATCGTGCAATGGAACAGATTTTGGTAAAATAGCTCTGGCTTCAGCAGTTTTAATCTCAATTTGAGGATGTATAATGGTCGCATAAAGCTCATCTGGGATTGGAAGCTTTAAGATTTCTAAAGGACAAAGACTTTTCACCAATGTAAAGCCACCAAAAAGGGCTGGAGCTAGATTATCAGCATGTTCACTTTGACTTGCTAAGGCTTCACCTTTCATTGCAAAACGAGTCAATTCTGTTTTGGTATAAGGTTTTCCCATGAGTTCATTAATAGCAAACACGCTACCTGCAGCACTTGCAGCACTACTTCCTATTCCGCTACCTGGTTTTATAAATTTATAGATTTCAATTTCAAAACCACAGTCTGGTTTTAGATCAGCGATGAGCGCTTGCGCAGAAACTCCAGCTACATTTTTATGTGTTTCAAAAGGCAAATCAAAACCTTCAATCTTTGTTATTCGGATCCCTTTTTCTGAAGATATTCTCACGACCATTTCGTCACCAACGGTATCTAAGCAAAACCCCAAAACATCAAACCCACAGGATACATTGGCAACCGTACCTGGGGAAAATATGCGTATTTCTTTATTCAAAACCACTCTATTTTATAAAGTTATCAAAAATTCTACTTTTCTTAGTTCATTTATCTATTGCTTACTCTTATGATATCTGCAAAGAGTCCAGAGGCTGTAACCTCTGCTCCAGCACCAGCACCTTTTACAATGATAGGCTGTTCTGGATATCGCTGAGAATAAAACATAACGATGTTATCTTTGCCTTCTAGATTGTAAAAAGGATGACCTTGAGGAATCTCTTTTAAAGCGACATTAGCTTTTCCCTGGTTAAACTGGGCAACATATTTCAATTGGGAGTCATTGGCTTGAGCAGAATCGAATAGGTCCTGAAAATGCTTTTCATCTTCGATAAGTGTTTTATAAAAATCGACCACACTGTCGCTTTTTAGATTGGCTTGAGTCAAAAAAGATTTGTTCGCAATATCGTCTAGATTCATTTCATAGCCGCTTTCCCTTGCAAGAATAAGTATCTTTCGAGCGACATCTACACCGCTTAAATCTATTCTAGGATCTGGTTCTGTAAAGCCTTCTGCTTGGGCTTGCTTTACGACATCATGAAATTTTGTTGAACTGTTGAAATTATTAAAAACAAAGTTTAAACTTCCAGATAAAACAGCTTCAATAGATGTTATTTTGTCTCCTGAAGCCACTAAATTATTTAGCGTATCAATTATAGGTAAGCCAGCTCCGACATTGGTTTCGAACAGAAATGAAGCATTGTATTTTTTGGCAAGGTCTTTAAGGTTTTGATAATTTTTGTAATCACTAGAACAAGCAATCTTATTACAAGCAACTACAGAAATACTTCGTTTTAAATACTCTGCATACATGTTGGAAACAGATTCACTTGCTGTAATATCTATAAAAATACTGTTTCGTTTATTCAATAAAGTAGTTTTCTCTAAAAAACTATGAAGGGATGCTGGTTCACCAAATGAAAGCAATTCTTTCCAGTTTTCTAGTGGAATGCCATCGTCATCAAAAACCATTTTTTTAGAATTCGAAATTCCTATAACTCTCAAATTAATATGCAATTCTTTTTTTAAAAATTTGCTTTGTTGGTGAATCTGAGACAACAATCGTTCTCCAACATTTCCTACACCAGCAATAAAGACATTAAGTTGTTTCGTTTTAACTTCAAAAAAAGTTTCATGAAGAGAATTCAAGGCCTTCTTGACGTCTTTCTTAAAGATAACTGCCGATATATTTTTTTCAGATGCTCCTTGAGCTATTGCTCTAACATTAATATTGTTCTTTCCTAAAGCACTAAACATCTTGCCGCTTATACCTTGATGGTTTTTCATATTATCCCCGACCACAGCGACAATTGACAAGTCTTTTTCGACAGTTACAGGTCTGATTTTTCGTTTTGAAATTTCATATTCAAATTCCTCATCTACAGCAGTGGTGGCAAGCATTGCATCATATTCTGAAATTCCGAAGCAAATAGAATGCTCGGAGGAAGCCTGAGTAATAAAAATGACATTAATTTTTTCAAGAGCTAAAACTTCAAACAAACGTTTAGAGAAGCCTGGAATGCCAATCATTCCATTACCTTGGAGCGTAAGCAAAGCAATATTATCTACGCTGGATATTCCACTCACTACATTAGCTCTAAGACCTAGGTTACCTTGAGTTTTGATTAAAGTCCCATTATCATTCGGCTTTAGCGTATTTTTAATTAAAATTGGTATTTCTGAGTCCAAAGCGGGTTGGATTGTAGGTGGAAATAAAACCTTAGCCCCAAAATGAGACAACTCCATGGCTTCCTGATAAGACAATACTTCTATTGGAGAAGCTTGTTTCACGAGCTTAGGATTAGCGGTATACATGCCGCTAACATCAGTCCAGATTTCTAGTTGTTTTACTCTAAGAGCCGCAGCAATAATAGAGGCTGTAAAATCTGATCCTCCTCGACCAAGAGTCGTTATTTCTCCAATATTAGATTTTGAAACAAACCCTGGAAGAATTGTAAGTCTATGGCTTTCTTGAAAATAGTCTTGAATATTTTTGTTGGTGACCAAATAATTAACATCTGCTTTTGTAAACATAGAATTGGTCACAATAAGTTCTTGACTGTTTTTTCTTACAGCGTCAATACCTCTTGTTTTAAGGGCTTCTGTAATAATAAATGAAGACATTAATTCTCCAAAACTCACCAGTTTATCGGATGTTTTAGGGGTTAATTCGTTGATCAGAAAAATCCCATCCAACAGATTTTTTAAGTAATTTAGTTCACTTGATAAATAATCTTGAGCTATTTCATTACCAGATTGAATTAATTCTGAAAGAATTTTAAAATGGATATTTTTTATAGCTTCAAATTCTGTGATATAGTCTTCATTTTTATTTAAGGCTAGTAAGCCACAGTTAAGCAGTTTATCTGTGATACCGCCTATAGCAGAAACCACACAGATCACTTTTCCTTTTTTTGAATAACTTTCTAGAATATCCATAACTTTAGTTATGTTTTCTGAGTTACCTACTGAAGACCCTCCAAATTTTAATACATCCATGACCATCATTTTTTCGTTACTGAAACACAAATTTTTAGTTAAAATAGTCTACAAATCCAGGGCAAACGCATTAAACTTTCATTAGATTCAGCACTTTTATCAGATAGTGATTGTCCCATCCCGCTTGAAGTCTTCTGCTCTTCACCCCTGTTTTTAATGATTTTTCATTTTTCAATAAATTTAGTGCAATTTTATTGAGTATGGAGAAATTTTGAGTGGAGTTACCTGTTCTTTTTCTAGAAGCATCTTCTGAAAAAGCAACATCTAAAGTCCAGTGTAACTTATTTTCTATAGACCAATGAGAACGAATGGCTTTTTGAAAATCTTGGGAGCTAGCCTTTATACTTGAAATATAATATCGTATTGCGTGTTGTGCAGGCTTTTGTGAGTTTTTAAACTCACGTTTGCTTTCTATTTTTATAACACTTGTTAGGTTTTCCCAGTTATTGTTTTTTAAAATAAACTTAAAGTTGCTTATTACACTGCACGTCCTGGTTTCTATTCTGCCATGGTCTAATTCTTGGCTAAGGTTTGATTCCATAGTTTTTCCAAATCTAAATTCATCTTCAATATGCTCTAGTAACTGAGGTTGATTCTCTTTTACAGCCAAGATATAGTCTGCATTTTTTTTAACGATGGCCTTAGCTATTTTAGTTTGACATCCCATAGCATCAATAGTTACAATAGTATTTTCTATGGATAAGACTTTTAATAATTTTGGAATGGCAGTGATCTCATTTGACTTGTGGGAAACTTTCACTTGTCCTAAAACCAAATTATTGTCATTTGCCCAAGCACTAACCATGTGTACTGGGGATTTTTTACCGCCAGCTTTAGCACCTCTAATTGTTTTACCATCTATAGCAATGATTTCTCTGGGCTGTAGTTGTGCAAGAGCACTAACCCATTGTATAAAGCATTTTTCAAATTGATTACTGTCAATATTAGAAAAAACGCGATTAAATGTGTCGTGCGAGGGGATACCATTAGGCAAATCAAGGAAGCTACGAAGAAATTCTTCTTTTGAGTTGGCGTAGTTTTCCATTTCATTCCATGAATCTGCTCCACAAATCACTGAAATAATCCCGATGAGAAGGATGCTTTCTAAATCGTAAAGTTGCTTGTGGGAACGTCTAAAGTCGGGTATTTGACCAAATATGGTCTTTAGCTTTTGGGTAGTTTTCAAAATGTATAAAGTATTGGTTATCAATATAATATACAATATTTTAAACTAAAAAACAACAAATAATATGATGAATTTTAAGTGATTAACACTCATTTTTACCCAATTAACTTAAACTTTTTTTAATGCGTTCGCCCTGTCTACAAATCACGGTTAATTTATTTTCATCGAAAAGAGTTTATAGCTCTTTTCGATGAAAATAAATTATTCTAAGCAAAAGCAGCATTTCGCTGAAAATAAATTAAAGGAACGAGTTTAAATTAATAAATCTGTAACACCAAATTAAGTTTATTATGTTGAATGAATAAATTGGATTATACTACGACGTAGCTCAGCATAGGTTTTTTGATTGATTAAAGTTAAAAATCAGCCTAGCTTCAAATTGTTTTGATAAAAAACAAGTGAAAGAAAAACAATTTATTTCTAGATTATAGTTCTAAATTAGTGCAAAGATAATTTTGTTTGAGTAGAATTAGAAATTGATATTTGTCTCAAAACAAAAAAAATCCTCTACTACTTACAAAAAGAGAGTTTATAAAATTTGAGATATAATAAATCATAGGTTTTAGGACGACTTTAAATCTACATTTATTACCCATTATTCTGTAGTAAGTCTCTTTGAAGATTCGTAGACTATATTCTTGATCTAAAGGATAAAAATTTAATAAGAAGTAAACTACTCTTTACTAAGCTTTAAAACTTCTTTTAAAGTGACTTGAGAAATATCTCTATCTTCATTACCAAAGTTATTCATGATATAGTTCATCACATCAGCAACTTCTCTATCGGTAAGCCCCATAGAGGCCATGTAGTTATTGTATGTTTTTCCATTAACTTCTATTTCACCTTTAAGTCCATATTTGACAGACTTAATGCTTTCCATTCTTTTTTCTGAAAGCCAATTTGAGTTTGCTAAAGGTGGATATATTCCTTCAACTCCCTCTCCTTCGGATAAGTGGCAACGCATACAAAAGCCTGAATACACCGCTTGTCCATCTTTGATACTTTTTTTTAGATCTTTTTCCTGACTAATAGGAAAATAGTGAGGAGTATTTTTGGATTCAAATTCAATACTAAAGGAGTATAAATTAAAAGCTATAAAAAGTAGTACAAACAGATATTTCATACTTAAGATTTAGGAAGCATTTTAACGATACCGACTCCTTCTATACCCACATAAATAAAACCATCTGTGCTTTGTTTTACAGTTCTCACTCGCCCTACATTATTTAAAAGTTTTTCTCTTTTCTGAACACCATTTTCGTCGATAACTAAATGTTCTAAGTATTGAAACTTTAGAGAACCTGCTAGAATATTGCCTTTCAATTTTGGATATTTATCTGAAGTGACAAAGGTCATTCCACTAGGAGCGATAGAAGGGACCCAATAGTAAAATGGCTGTTCCATACCTGGTTGTGAAGTTTGGTCTGTCAACTCGGTACCGTTATAATTGATTCCATAACTGATGACAGGCCAGCCATAATTTGCTCCTTTTTTAATGATATTGATCTCATCACCTCCTCTTGGACCGTGTTCATGAACCCAGATTTTACCAGACTCTGGATGCATTTCCATGCCCTGGGGGTTTCTGTGACCATAAGAATAAATAGCTTTTATGGCATTTTCATCAGTATAAAAAGGATTATCCTCAGGAATAGAACCATCATCGTTAAATCTATAGATCTTACCTCCATCTCTACTGATGTCTTGAGGATTTACTTCCCTCTCCCCTCTTTCTCCAACAGACATATATAAATACCCGTCATTATCAAACTCCAATCGACTACCAAAATGGACCCCTTTTGTTGTGTTTGGCGATGCTTTATAAAGAGTCTCCATATTAGACAGCTGTCCATCGATAAAATCGGCTTTTACAAGTGCTGTATGACCTCCATCTTCATCACCTAGAGTAGATGCATGTGTAAAATATATCCAAGGTTTTTGTGGATAATCTGGATGAATTTTCACGTCTAATAATCCCCCTTGCCCCCTGTTATATAGATTTGGCACATCAGCAACTTTAGTGGTTGCTCCGTTTTTATGGTAATAAATTTGGCCCTCTTTTGAAGTTGCTAAAAAGCTTCCATCTTCAAAAAAATCCAGTCCCCATGGTATTTCTATATCTGCGATAATAACTTCATGAGAAAAGTCTTCTTCTAAAGTATCAATTGTACTATCGTTTTGAGCACAAGTTATAAAGCTAATACTTAATAATCCAAGAGTCAATGCTTTTATATTCATCACCTAAAATTTTAAATCCAATTTCGAAAATAGATCTTTATTTCACACTTAATTAAGAAAAATTTATTGTTTTGCTTCTAGGTTTTCAATTTTCGTTTGAAGCTCATTGATAGTTTTTTCTTGATCATCGATTATCCGCTTGCCATTCATATATAAAAAAACAGCCATTAGTGCAGATAATACAAAAAGATATAAGTAGATATTTTTAGCCATTACACTTCAATTTTTAAGTTATCGTAGGACAGAAAAACACCTTCTGGTAATTCACTTTGAACGTCATCGTGAAATCCCATGTGGTGACTTATATGAGTGAAATAAGCTCTCTCAGGCTTTAAATAATCAACCACATCCAAAGCTTGACTCAAATTCAAATGGGATCTGTGTTCCTCTTTTCTTAATGCATTCAACACTAGAGTTTTCACACCTTTAAGTTTTTCTAATTCTTCATCTGGAATGATCTTGGCATCTGTTACGTAGGCGAAATCGCCAAATCTAAAGCCATAAACTTGAAGTTCTGGATGGTAAACATTCATAGGAATAACTTCTTTGTTCCCTATTAAAAAAGGCGAATCATCAATAATAGTGGTGTCCAGAGTTGGTGCACCAGGGTATTTATTTTCAGTTTCGAATACATATTGAAACCTTTGTTTTAAACTCTCTAGAACTCTTTTATGAGAATAAATTGAAATATTACCTTGCCTAAAATAAAATGGCCTAATATCATCAAGACCAATAACGTGGTCGTTATGTTCGTGAGTGAATAAAATACCATCTATTTTTTTTACATTATTGGCTAACATTTGCTGCCTAAAGTCTGGCCCACAGTCAATTACATAAGAAAAGTCTTCCCACTCTAGAAGCACTGAAACCCTTAAGCGCTTGTCTTTTGGGTTTTTACTTAAACACACTGGATGATCACTGCCTATAATGGGAACTCCCTGTGAAGTCCCTGTACCTAAAAATGTTACCTTCAAAACGTTATTTTTCATACAAAACTATAGTTTTTTTTTCTTAAGATAAGAGTATTACGTATTTTTGTTGTGAGTTTAAAAACTGTTTAAGACTTCATAAAATTTCAGCTTATGTCTATTACAATAATGGGTGACAAAGACTTTGAAAGTGCACTTTCCATCAAAGACAAATCCTTAAGAATAAACCTCAACGAAAATATTTACGGAACTTTTGCTGAAATTGGTGCTGGCCAAGAAACCGTGAGGAATTTTTTTCGCGCTGGTGGCTCCTCTGGAACCATAGCAAAGACTATGAGTGCCTACGACAAGGATTTTAGTGATGCTATCTATGGTATTGAAGAAGATAGACGCTATGTTACAGAAAGTAGACTTCAGAAGATGCTGGACCACGAGACCAATCTAATTGAAGAAAGGATTCACAGAAGTAAACACCCTAATAAATTATTTTTCACCTACGGGAATACAGTCGCTACAATAGATTTTGCAAAGCGCTATAAAGGCCATGGGTGGGTTGGAATCAAATACCAATTAAAGCCTAAATCTGAATATAACAAAATAGCTTTGCACATTCGTTTTAAGGAAAATGATGCCAGATTACAGCAAAACACATTGGGAACTTTAGGAACGAACCTTATATATGCAGCTTACTATGCCCATAATAATCCTAAGCAAATCCTAAATGAACTTTATGACCATTTACATAAAGATCAGATAGAAATTGATACCATAAACTTTTCTGGACCTGTTTTTAAAGAAGTAGATAATAGGTTAATGAGTTTACAATTGGTAAAAAACGGCATGACAGAAGCCGTTATGTTTGCTCCAGATGGCAATAATATCTTGCCTGCTAAAGCTTTATATAAAAAGAATATCTTAGCCCTAAGAGGGAGCTTTAGGCCGGTCACTAAAGTAAATATGGATATTTATGATACCGCTCTAGAACTTTTTGAGAAGGAAAAGAAAGTTAAAAAAGAAAATATCCAAGCCGTATTTGAAATTACATTATCCAACTTAAGATCTGAAGGAGAAATAAACGAAGAAGACTTTATGGATAGAGCGAAGCTACTTTGCTCACTAGGTCATACAGTTATGATTTCAAACTTTCAAGAATACTATAAACTTGTAGAATACTTTTCTAACTATACCAAAGAAAGAATGGGCCTTGCTATGGGTGTCAATAATCTTATAGATGTTTTTGATGAAAAGTATTACAGACACTTAAGCGGAGGAATTCTTGAAGCTTTTGGTAAACTATTTTTTAAAGATTTAAGGGTTTATTTATATCCTTATAAAGATCCAAAAACAGAAAAAGTAACTGATAGTGACAACTTAAAAGTTCACCCTCGTATGAAAGAGCTTTACAAATTCTTTAAGCATAACGGAAGAGTTGTTGATATTGAAAATTATGATAAAGATATTTTAACACTAGCATCCGAAAGTTTTTAGAAAGAAGTAAGAAACATGTTTCTACCCCAATGTTTACATTAAAAAGCTCACTTTACCCAGAAAATAAGTCCCTCTCTAACACTAATACTTTTTGTGGTGAAATTGTCACTTTACGAACACCTTCTCTGACTTCATTGCACACATAGTCTAGTGATAAGTAGTGATATAAGCAAAATCTCACTTTTTCTGACAAATTAGAAAAAGCAACTGCTTTTTTGGAAATAGTTCGCTTTATAAGCTCTAAAAGTAGATAATTTATCAGCGCTACATATATTTGCGATTTTACTGCATTCTCACTGGTTCCCCAGAAGGTTTTTACTTGTAGGTTTTGTTTTAAAGCTTTAAAAAACAATTCAATATCCCAACGTTTCTTATATAATGCTGCAATGGTATTGTATTCCCAATCAAGTTGGTTGGTAATAATGGCAATTACTTTGTTTTCATCTTCTTTATAAACATGTACCAATCTTAGTTTATGCTTTGAAATACCCGTTTCTATCGCCCTACCTGATGTAAGTTGTATTATTTCATCTTTAAGAATATGTTGGTCAACATCATCAGCAAGCTCCAGCTCCTCTATCGTTTCATACAAAGTGTTGGACTTAATTCTAGTAACAAATACATTTTCTGCTTTTATTCTATTGAGCATTAATTCAAAATCGAAATAAGCTCTGTCTTCAACTATAATAGTGTCTTTAGGGAAAATCAGTTGCTTTAATCCATATCTGTCATGAACCTTTGCTTCTGTTATATTTACTACATCAGGTATCATTAAATTATAATCCCAGCTAGTGTGCAATTTAATACCTCCTTTAGCTGTCCGAAACTCTGCCCAATCAAACATAGCCAGACACAAGGAAATCGTTGAGCTATCTATTAGTTTAACTACCTTGCCCTTAATCTCTTCTATAATATGGGTGTTATGATGCTGTTTTAGCACCGATTTATAGTGACTTAATAAACGATAATACAAGCTCTCAAACACCTGCCAGTCACGCTTTTTATTGCCATCGCTCATTGTAGAACGAGCAGGGCTTTGGGTTAAACCTAAGTCGCTTATAAAAATCTCGCTAACTCCAATTCCTGCTGATATATCATTGAGGCTCTGGCACTTATTAAGCTGTCCGAAAGTTAAAGCAACAAACTGGTCGTAAGTTCTATACTTATGAACACCTTTATCTGTTTTGTAGGTATTGGTGCAACTTCTAAATAACCAATGGGGTACTAAATCTAAAATTTGTCGAATGACTGGTTTATTGTTATTTTTGTTTCGCCTGAAGAGTCCCATATTTGAAAAGTTTTTGGTAGAACTCAAAAATACGTGATTCTGAGGGCTTTTTAAAATCCCGACTTTCGGATGCTAGTGATATTTTAAGTATATTTTCCCGAGATATTCTGCAGAAAATCTCAAACGGTGAAAATGGTTGGCAGGAAGCTTTACCTGAAAAAACTGCTAAAATGATCGAGGAACAAGAGCTATTTCAAAGAGAATATAAAAAAACATCTGAAAAAGTAGGCTTTTAAAATCTTTTTTGAATTCTATATTAAAAGCTGCTTAGGAAAACTTAAGCAGCTTTTATTTTAAGTGTTTTTCCAAAAGTAGGGTGTAAACAAAATCAATACTGTAAATAATTCTAATCTGCCTAACAGCATTAAAAAGGAGCTCCAAAATTTACCAAATACAGAAAGTGAAACATAATTATCTACAGGACTGAGCTCTCCAAAGGCTGGCCCAACATTTCCTAGAGAGGATGCAGAGGCTCCTAAAGCAGTTTCAAAATCTAGTCCAGTTCCTGCAAAAACTGCAGCACCTATAATGAAAGAAAGAGAGTATAATATAAAAAATCCCAAAATATTATAAACGATTTTTTGGTCCACAGAGGACCCTTTATATCTCACTGGAAGGATAGCGTTAGGGTGAAGTATTCTTCTAAACTCTTGAAATCCATTTTTGATCATAATAAGATGTCTTATCACTTTTATTCCACCCGAAGTTGATCCTGCAGACCCTCCGAGAAAAAACAACCCAAAGAATAAAACAGTAAGTAAAGGTGTCCATAAGGTATAATCTGCAGAGACGAATCCTGTTGTTGTTATTATAGCGAGAACTTGAAATAGACCATGACGTATAGCACTTTCAGCCTCACCAAATACCATAGGATATTCTATGCTCGCAAGAGATGGATCTGAAAAATAATAGATCGATAATGAAGTAATTGCAGTAGCCCCAATAATAAATAGGAAATACCATTTAAACTCTTCATTATGAAGAACGTTAGCCATTTTACCTTTAAAGGCATAATAGCTTACAACAAAATTGGTGCCTGCCAAAAACATAAAAAATATAACGATGTATTGTATGGATGGATTATCATTCCAATAGGCTAAATTTGCATTTTTTGTTGAAAATCCTCCAGTAGAAAGAGTACTAAGGGCGTGATTGCACGCATCAAACCAGGTCATACCCGCAACTTTAAGCAGAATTGTTTCTGAGAGAGTATATCCAAAATAAATAAGCCATAAACGCTTAGCTGTATCTGCTATTTTAGGCTTGACTTTGTCGGCACTAGGGCCAGGAGATTCTGCGGAAAACAATTGCATCCCTCCTATTCCAAATAAAGGTAATATAGCTACAGCAAGAACGATAATTCCCATACCCCCTATCCAATGCGTAAGGCTTCTCCAAAGTAAAATACCTTCTGGTAATGCCTCAATATCGTTTATAATTGAAGCTCCTGTAGTGGTATACCCCGACATCGTTTCAAAAAAGATATTTTCAATCCCCTTTATTTCTCCAGACAAAGCGTAGGGCAGCATTCCACTTAACACCATAAAGAGCCAACCTAAAGTCACAATTAAATATCCTTCTCTCTGGGAAATATCTTTGTCGTGATTTTTAGTAAAAAACATCGCTAATAGACCAATAAATATTGAAATAATAGCTGAGACCGCTATAGAAAATGCGACAGACTCTTGAGAAAGCCAGCTATAAATAGCGGGTATAAGCATAAAGCCCCCATTGAAGACAAGGAGCACGCCCATGATGTGCGCAACTATTTTAAAATTCAAATTCAACACATTAACAGAATAAATTCTCTACACTTTTTATGGACTTAGGGAGCGTACAAACGACAATCCTATCTCCTTCTCTAATTTTAAAATCACCAAGAGCAATTATTCCTTTGCCATCTCTTATTACACCGCCAACAACAGCTGTCCGAGGAAAGTTGATATCAACGATTTTACTGTTTGTCACTTTAGAATTTGCTTTTACCACAAACTCAAGTAATTCAGCATTCATATTGTTGAGTTTTGTCATAGCAATGACATCTCCTTTTCGTAAATATCTGAATATACTATTGGCAGCTAATAGTTTTTTATTAACCAATGAGTGAATCCCTATGGAATGGCTCAATTGAAAATAATCCACGTTTTCAACCAATGCTATGGTTTTTCTTACGCCTTTAGAATTGGCCACAAGGCAAGTGATAATATTTGTTTCGGAATCCTCAGTCACAGCGATAAAGGCATCCATTTTACTGATGTTTTCCTCTTTTAAGATTTCAACATTTCTACCATCGGCATTAATGATTAAAGCATCTGGTAAAATATTGGCTAGGTGAGTCGCCTTCTTGAGATCTTTCTCTATAATTTTGACTGCAAATTTCTCCTTGCAAAGTTTTTCGGCAAGTGTTTTACCAATATTACTACCACCCAAAATCATTACTTTTTTTATAGATCGCTTTTCTGCTCCAGTAAGTTTATACAACTCTTCAACTCCTTCAGAATCTGTAATAAAATAAACTCTATCCCCTCTTTTAAAAATAGTGTCTCCCCTAGGCATGACGGTAAGTTGAGTTCCATAGCGTTGTAAGGCTATCGGTACAAAGTGTAAACCTGGGAAAATATCAGCTGCTTCTTGTACTGTGTTACCTATAAACGGTGCTTTAGACCTTAAGGTAAGCCCAATCATAGTAAGGGCGCCGTCATCAAATTTAAAAGTATCTGTAAAGGCAGATTGGTTTAATAGCATTTCCACTTCCTTAGCTGCTAGAGATTCAGGGGAAATCATTTCATCAATCCCTAAAGCTTTCATGTCTATAACTTTTTCACTTCCCAATTGATGAGATTCCAAGAGCTCTTGGTTAGAAACTCTAGCGACAGTTCTACCAGCTCCCATCTGTTTAGCAAAGACACAAACGGATATATTGATAGACTGGTTAGAGGTAACAGCAATAACCATATCTGAATGAACAACATCTGCCTCTTTCAATGAACTTGGAAGGGTAGCATCGCCTAAAATCGTTTTAATATCTAAATGTTTGTTGGCGTACTCTAATCTATCTTCATCAATGTCTAAAAGGGTAATAGCGTGAGATTCGTAAGAGAAAAGTTTGGCAAGATGAAAACCAACTTCTCCAGCACCAGCAATAATTATTTTCATAGGCACAAAATTAAGGTAAAATTTTAAAAAAGTACCATTAACTACTTATATATTGGACAAAGGTATTCTTTAGAAGATGTATCTTCGCCAAAAAAAAATAGGCTATGAGTAAGGACGTTAAGCCCTACAAAGATTCTGAAGTAGAAAAGAAAAAACAAGTCGAACAGATGTTTGATAATATTTCAGGAAATTACGACGGTTTAAACCGTGTCATTACTTTCGGTATAGACCTTAAATGGAGAAAAAAAGTAATAGAGATGGTAAAAAAAACCAATCCTAAATATATTTTGGATGTCGCCACTGGTACTGGAGATTTAGCTATTGCTATGGCAGATTCTGATGCCGAAAAAATTGTTGGGCTGGATATTTCTGCTGGGATGCTTCAAGTTGGGAAAGATAAAATTCAGAAAAAAAAGTTAAACAAACGCATTGAAATGGTTCAAGCTGATTCTGAAAATTTACCCTACCCAGATCACACTTTCGATGCTATTACAGTTGCTTTTGGTGTTCGTAATTTTGAAAATTTAGATAAAGGCTTATCAGAAATTTATCGAGTCCTTTCTCCTGGAGGAATCTTTGTTATCCTAGAAACATCAGTCCCCACCAAATTTCCTTTTAAACAAGGCTATAAAGTTTACTCTAACTATATATTACCTAACATTGGAAAACTTTTTTCTAAAGACAAAAGTGCTTATCAATATTTAAGTGAAAGTGCCTCTGTTTTTCCTTTTGGAGAAAAGTTCAACAATATTTTAAGGAAAGTTGGGTTTACAGATGTAGAAAACCTTCCACAAACATTTGGAGTTTCTACAATTTATTCTGCAACTAAAAAGTGATTATGAGGCTTATTTTTCTACTGGTTTTTTTATTGAATTTTAACTATGTAAATGCTCAACTTTTCAGTGAGGAAAAGGTTCTTAATAAAGAAAATTTGGATAAAAAAAGATGGTCTTGGGGCTATTTCCTTGGATTTAATATGTACGATTTCCAAATTAAATATAAAGACCAAGGAGAAGAGATAAAAGTTGAAAAAAATCCTAGTTTTAGTGTTGGATTAATCGGAAACTTTAGGCTAAATGATTATGTAGATTTAAGACTGGAGCCAGGTGTTGTATTTGCCAGTAGAAATTTGAATTTTAATTTTACTGATTTCGGAAATCAAGCTGATAGTTTTAGGGAGGTACAATCTTCTTACATCCACATCCCTTTGCTTTTGAAATTTTCGACCAAGCGTATCAATAACTTTAAACCTTTTGTCATTGGAGGTGCTTCTATATCTCATAATTTATCCAGTAATGAAGACAATCCACAGGATAACTCTGCTGGACAATTCCGTCTAAAAACTCAAAATTATTATTATGAAGTAGGCTTTGGAATAGATTTTTATTTTGACTATTTCAAATTCACCCCATCAATTAGAGGTGTTTTTGGGATGAACGATGAGCTAGTTAGAGACGAAAATCCAAGTAGTCCATGGACCGCTAATATTGAATCTTTAAAAACCAGAGGGATTTTTATCAACTTTACGTTTCAATAACTTATCTACGTTTGAATTCACTAAGCATAATGGCCCCAGCCATAGCTACATTTAGACTTTCCGCACTTTTTATAACACCATGTCTAGGTATAGATATCTTAGCATCCAGTTGGGAGTTAATTTCTGAACTAATACCGTTAGCTTCATTTCCTAAAACTATAATGGCGTTTTTAGTTTTTAATGAAGTTTCATAAATATTTTCACCATCCATAAAAGCTCCATATTTAAAATTGGACGTACTTAATAAGTAAGACTCCAGGTCTGTAAAAATAACATTTACCCTTGTTAGAGATCCCATGGTAGCCTGGACTACTTTAGGGTTAAAACAATCTACTGTATCCAAAGAGCAAATCAACTGCTTTACTCCAAACCAATCGCACATTCTAATTATAGTTCCTAAATTCCCAGGATCCCTTATGCTATCTAAGGCAAGAGTCAGCTCCACTTTTTCATCGGGAACAGAAGATTTAGGAATCTCAAAAACTGCCAATGCAGTTTGAGCTGTTTTAAGATTTGAAATTTGCTGTAGATCTTTTTCTGAAATAATATGACTTTCACCTTCTTCAATATGAAAAATATCTGCTATTGAATATAATGCATTAAGCCTGAATGGACTTTTTAGAAATTCTTTGATTACTTTTACACCTTCAGCTACAAAAAGACCGTTCTCCAATCGGTGCTTTTTTTTATTTAAACTTTTTATGAGTTTAATTTGATTTTTACTAAGCATTTAAAATTACATTTTTGAAAACAAGAAACACTTGAAATATAGACTCACAAAACTACCATTAATTCTTTTAATAGTAGTCCTATTTTTTTCTTGTGATGTAACTAGAAAGCTAAAGAGTGATGAGTTTTTAATTACAGAGCAATCTATCTACAGCAAAGATTCCTTAGTCATAAAAAGAGAACTTTACAATCAGTTATCTCAACAGGTAAATTCCAAACTTCTTAGCTTCCCTCTTAAACTTCATATTTATAATTTAGGTCAACGTAATCCTGAAAAGCGATTTATAAATTGGGTAAATAAGAAAGACAAAAGATCGGATAAGTTAGTTTCATTTTTATCAAAACGCCAAGTAATTCAATTGAAAAAATCTTGGATTAATATCAATAATTCTATTAAAAAAACAGGAGAAGTTCCAATTATTTTTGATGAAACTAAAACTGAAAACTCACTTAAAAAATTAGAATCTTGGTATTGGAACAAAGGTTGGTTTAATGCTAAAGCTGAATACTCGGTAAAGACAGACTCTATTCGACAGACAGTTGAAATCAATTACACTGTTAATCCTGGCTTCTTATACCTTATAGATTCGATTTCAGAAAATATTGCATCTCCTTCAGCAGATTCTTTATATCAAATTATCAAAAAAAACTCAAAAGTTAAAGTGGGTCAACCTTACAATACCATTCAGTTTAATATTGACAGAGATCGAATTAGCACCTATTTTAGAAATCATGGACTCTATCATTTTGAGAAAGAGTTTATTACCTACTACGCTGATACTATCAATAATGACAAAAAGATAAACCTTGAATTAAACATTTCCAACCGCAGCATTGACGTGAGGGATACCGTTGCATCCATTCCGTTTAAGGTTCATAAAATAAGTGAAGTCAATGTCTTTTCAGATTATGACGGAACGTCTACCAATATAGAAGATTCATTGCGCCTAAAAGGTTTAAATATTTTTAGTTTTGGAAGCCTAAAGATCAAACCTCAAGTCTTGTCTGACTTTATTTTTATTAAAAAAGATAGTGTTTATAGGGATGTAGATAGGACAAGAACAAACAATAGAATTTCTGAAACTCGAATTTTCAAGTACCCAAATATTCTTTATCAAGAAGACCCAAGAGATACTACCGGCACAGACCTAATAGCCAATGTTCTCTTAACTCCAAAGGAGAGATTTTCTACCAACTTTAGTGTGGACGTAAGCCAAAGCAATATTCAAGAATTTGGTGTTGGTTTTAACACTTCTATTTTAGCGAGAAATATTTTTAGAGGGGCAGAAACTTTAGAGCTTTCAGGAAGAGGAAATTTTGGTGCTTCCCGAGATTTAGCAAATTCTGAGGATCAATTTTTGGATATTCTAGAGTATGGAGCAGATCTAAGACTGAATTTTCCTAGAATTATCCTTCCTTTCTCGACTCAAAGCATCATAAACAACAGGATGTCTCCATTTACTTCTGCAAGTGTTGGGTTTAGCACGCAAGAAAACATCGGTTTAGATCGAAGAAATCTGAATGCTACTTTTGGCTATCGCTGGAAACCTAAAGAAAGAAGGTCTTATCAATTCAATTTAATGAATGTTCAGTTTGTAAATAATTTAAATGTAGATAACTTTTTCAACGTCTTTAGAAATTCTTACACAGAGTTAAATGAAATAGCAATAGCTAATATAGAGCAGGTGAATCCAGAATTCCTTGTCGGAAATAATGAAGGTGATTTCAACCTCATTATTCCTCAAGGTGCTGAAGGCTTTATTAATTCTATTAATAACGGAACAACCAGACTAAATGTAGATGAACAACAAATTGCGAATTCATTAATTGAAAGAAAAGAACGCCTTACAGAAAATAACCTTATAATCGCTTCCGATTTTGTGTACGACTACAGTTCAAGACAGAATATCTATGATGAAAACTTTTCACAATTTAGAGCTAAGGTAGAATGGGCCGGGAACCTCTTGTCTGCTTTAGCCAAGCCCTTAGGTTTAGAACAAACTGAGGCTGGAAATTATAGATTATTTGGCGTTCAGTTTTCTCAATATGTCAAAACAGAGCTTAACTACATAAAGCATTGGGATTTGGGCAACCAACGCGTTATTGCAACAAGAGCTTATGGAGGTATTGCCATTCCTTTTGGAAACGCAAACTCTATTCCATTCCCAAGAAGTTTTTTTGGAGGTGGCCCCAATGACAACAGAGGATGGAGACCTTACGATCTTGGACCAGGAAGCACCAATGCTGTGAATGATTTTAATGAGGCTAATTTTAAATTATCCTTTAATGCAGAATATAGGTTTAATCTTTTTGGTTCACTAAACAGTGCTTTATTTATAGATGCAGGAAATATCTGGAATGTATTAGATAATGTAGAAGACCCAGCAGCAAGGTTTGATGGGTTAAAAGATCTTAGTGAGTTATCCATTGCTTCTGGTTTTGGATTAAGATATGATATTGATTTTTTCGTGATCCGGATGGATCTTGGTTTTAAAACCTATAATCCTGGTAGTGAAGGGTCTAAATGGTTTAAAGATTATAATTTTAGCAACGTTATTTTTAACTTC
The DNA here is from genome assembly GCF_000153485.2 of Psychroflexus torquis ATCC 700755. Classification (NCBI taxonomy): domain Bacteria; kingdom Pseudomonadati; phylum Bacteroidota; class Flavobacteriia; order Flavobacteriales; family Flavobacteriaceae; genus Psychroflexus; species Psychroflexus torquis. The sequence goes on from NC_018721.1 coordinate 92,584, forward strand.
GGGATCAATTATCCATTCTAAAAGATTATTATTTCTTAAATTTACCGTTTAACTTTTAAAATATAAACTATGAGTCATAACATAAAACCAGGCGTTGCTACTGGAAAAGAAGTTCAAGAGATTTTCCAACATGCAAAAGAGAACAATTATGCCTTACCAGCTGTAAACGTTGTAGGGTCTAATACAATCAATGCAGTTTTAGAAACTGCTGCAAAACTAAATTCGCCAGTTATTCTTCAATTTTCGAATGGAGGTGCTCAGTTTAATGCTGGAAAAGGTTTGAGCAATGATAACGAGCTTGCAGCAATCAAGGGAGCTGCCACTGGTGCAAAACATGTTCATGATTTAGCAGAAGCTTATGGTGCAACTGTCATCTTACATACAGACCACTGTGCTAAAAAATTATTGCCATGGATCGACGGTTTGCTAGATGAAGGTGAAGAATTTTTTAAAGTTCACGGTAAACCGCTTTATAGTTCTCATATGATTGACTTGTCGGAAGAGCCTATAGAAGAGAACATAGAGATCTGTAAGACATACTTGGAGAGAATGAAGAAAATGGGAATGACTTTAGAAATCGAACTTGGAGTAACAGGAGGTGAAGAAGATGGCGTAGACAATACAGATATAGATTCTTCTAAGCTTTACACACAGCCTGAGGAAGTTGCTTATGCCTACGAAGAGTTGAGCAAAGTATCCGATCAATTTACAATCGCTGCAGCTTTTGGAAATGTACATGGAGTCTACAAGTCAGGTAATGTAAAATTAACCCCAAAGATTCTTAAAAATTCTCAAGAATACGTATCCAAAAAATACAATGTCGAAGAAAATCATATCGATTTCGTCTTTCATGGAGGAAGTGGTTCTACAGTAGAAGAGATAAAAGAGGCTATTGGATATGGGGTGATCAAAATGAATATTGATACAGATCTTCAATATGCGTTTGCAGAAGGCATAAGAGATTACATGAGTGATCATGCTGAGTATGTTTCTACTCAAATTGGAAATCCTGAAGGAGGCGATGTTCCAAACAAAAAATATTACGATCCTAGAAAGTGGCTTAGAGAAGGTGAAAAAACATTAATAGCCAGATTAACAAAAGCTTTCGAGGATTTAAACAACGTCAACACGTTATAATAGTTATATAAAAAAGATATGGCAGCTTGGTTTAGAAGAAAGAAAAAAGGAATACAAACCGCTACCGAAGACAAAAAAGATGTTCCCAAGGGTCTTTGGTATAAATCTCCTACAGGTAAAATTATTGATTCGGAGCAACTAGCAAAAAACTTTTATGTAAGTCCAGAGGATGGTTATCACGTTAGAATTGGTTCTGCAGAATATTTTGACATTTTGTTTGATAATGGAAAATTTGAAGAACTAGATGAAAAACTCAAGTCGAAAGATCCCTTAAAGTTTGAGGATACGAAAAAATATAAAGACAGACTTAAAGAAGTTCAAGATAAAACTCAATTAAATGATGCCATCAGAACAGGTATTGGCAAATCTAAAGGTAAAGAGGTAGTCATTGCAGCGATGGATTTTAAATTTATTGGTGGCTCTATGGGCTCTGTAGTTGGTGAGAAAATTGCTAGAGCAGTAGATCATGCTATTGCCCACAAGTGTCCATTAATTATCATTTCAAAATCTGGAGGAGCAAGAATGATGGAAGCCGCCTTATCTCTAATGCAATTGGCTAAAACATCTATAAAACTGACACAACTTGCTAATGCAAAATTGCCATATATCTCACTTTGTACAGATCCTACTACAGGGGGGACTACAGCTTCTTTTGCTATGTTAGGAGACATTAATATATCAGAACCTGGTGCCTTAATAGGTTTTGCAGGGCCTAGAGTTGTAAAAGATACTACGGGTAAAGACCTTCCAAAAGGTTTTCAATCTTCAGAATTTTTAAAAGAACATGGGTTTTTAGATTTCATTTCACACAGAAAAGAATTGAAAAATAAAATCAATTTATACTTGGATCTGATCATGAATCAACCGGTAAGAGCTTAAAAAAGGCGGCATCATTGCCGCCTTTTTTATTTACAAATACCGAAACATTTATTCTAGTAATTATCATAAAATCGCATTATCTACGGATAAAGCGATTTTTTTTACGCTAAGTTTAATTTAATAAAATCGTGTATTTCAGTTTTTTTTGGGGCACACCAAATTAAATTTATAATGTCGTATAAATAAATTGAATTATACGACGACGAAGTTTGGAATAGCTAGTAAATTTGTGACTAATTTTTTAAGCTACTTTTTTAATAAATCCTCTCAATTTTATTTCCATTTCTAGAGGTGAGAGATATCCTAAACTAGAATGCAATTTTTCGGTATTATACCAATGCATGTAGCTATCAATAGACTCATATAATTGTGGAGTGTCTATTTTTATTGTGAAGGATTTGCAGGACTATCTAGATGAATATTTTTATTGATTCAATAGAAGTTTCATGAAAGAAAAAATATTTGATGACCTATTACAAAGAATGATTCAACTCGAAACTTGTTTAATTAAAAAAGAAGTGATTCAATCCCTATGTTCATAGGTTATAAGACACGAACTTTACCTGTAAAGGACATCATCTATATTTTGAAATTAAGGCAAAAGTTGTAACTATTAAAAAACTAATCAAAAAGGAAATGTTTTGGTAAAAACTAATCAAACAGTGACACTCTTTACTACTAAAACTTTAGAACCAACGGGTTTTAATTTGTTTTTTAATTGGTATTTCTTGATACTATCTCATAATAAAAAGAAGACTTTTTACCTCATTTATTTGAAGATTTGTCTGTTGAAAATTTAAAAAACAACCCCAACTTTAAAGCTGAGTTTAAAAATAGGCAAAATATAGATTCTGATTATACTAAAAATTGACATAAACAATTGGATCCACAAACATTCAAAATATTTTGAAGACACACATTTAATTTCCCTTATCGTTAGGGTTTTGAAGTAAATATTCTTTCGGAAATAGCAATTTAATGTTGGCGTAAGATTTTAAAAGAGCTTTTTGGGATTTTTCAAAATTTTTCCACTTAGCTTTTTTGATGCCCTCGGAAGCTTCGGGTATAAGTTTCCCCTGGAAGTCGGTTTTCATTTCATACCAATGGGTTTCTTTCAACTTATATTTCCCGTTACGGTTGATAATATGATAGGTGGTTTGTAAAAATTTAACAATCTTTAAGCCTTCAACATGAGTTTCTTCTTCGACTTCTCGGATAGCAGTTTCCTCAATATTCTCATCCATTTCAGCCTTTCCTTTAGGCAGGTCCCATTTTTTATTGCGATAAATAAATAATATTTCTTTTTGGGAATTATACACTAAACCTCCAGCAGCAACAATAACTTTTAACTTCTTCTTAAGATGCTTCAAAAGCTTATGTTCTTTCTTATGGTAGAGGTTAACATAATGGAGCTCTCCAGTTTCGATCTTATGGATAAGCTTTTTGATTTTAGCCTTTTTAATGTTTATATTAATATATTGTGAACCTATATTTTCTTGAGTAGATAATATTATTGGCACGTCATTCACGAAAACTTTATACATTTGTAAACATGATTTTAGATGAAAGCACAGCTCATAAGACCGCAGAACTATTATTGCAAATTAACGCAATAAAATTAAACCCACAAGAACCTTTTATTTGGGCAAGTGGTTTGAAGTCACCCATATATTGCGATAATCGAATTATCCTATCCTATCCTCCTATCAGGAATTTTATCGTTTCTGAATTAGCCAAGTCCATAGAAACCCTTTTCGGCAAACCCGATATCATTGCGGGTGTAGCCACTGGAGCCATTGGGGTTGGAGCTATAATAGCAGATTATTTAGGATTACCCTTCGTATATGTAAGGCCTGAGCCCAAAAAACATGGTAGAAAAAATCAAATAGAAGGTAAATTGGATCCACATGCCAATGTGGTTGTTATTGAAGATCTCATTAGCACAGGCAAAAGTAGTTTGAACGCTATAAAAGCGTTAAAAGAGGAAGGTCAAGCCAATATTAAAGGGATGATGGCTATATTCACTTATGGATTTAATGAAGCAGAAACCAGATTTAAAGAAGAACATATCGACGTTTACACGCTTGGTAATTATGATATCCTACTTGAAGAAGCTTACAAAACCAATTATCTAAATAAAAAAGAACTTGAATTATTAAAAACCTGGCGAGAAGATCCCGCCAATTGGAACACATAAACTATGCACCTAGAAAGCGAAAAAGTAAGTATTGCTAAAAGTCAGAAAGAGACTTTTGAATTTTTAAAAAACGTAGAGAACTTTAAAAAATTAATGCCTGAAAGTATTGAAAAATTTGAAATGCTTTCAACCGATAGCTTCCTTTTTCAACTTAAAGGAATGCCCACCATAAAATTAAAATTAGAGAAGACGGAGCCCAATCATTTAGTTGTTTTGGCTGCTTCAAGTGATAAACTCCCTTTCACCTTAAGGGGAGAAATTGAAGAAGTAAACGAAAGAGATTCTTCAGTTCAACTTATTTTTGAAGGTGAGTTCAATAGCATGATGGCTATGATGATTAAAAATCCTATCAAAAAATTCATTACCACATTAAGTGAAAATCTTAAAGCCATTTAAATTTTAAAATGTTACTTATTTTAGAGCCTAGAGTTATAAGTCAGCACTTCATTATCAGATGAATATTAGCTATAATTAAAATATTAACCTAAATTTAAACTGTAATAATATTTTTTATGGAGAAAGAAAGACTCAAGGCGCTCTACAGTTATAATATAATTAACTCTGTAAAAGACGAAAGTTTTGATAGGCTCGTAGAGATAGCTGCAAAAGTTTGTGATTGCTCCTATGCTCATATTGCCTTTATTGAAAAAGATAAACTTTGGATTAAAGCCAAGTTCAATTACGAAGTTAAGGAAATTCAAAGAATTAATTCCTTGTGTAATATTACCATCAAAAATCCTGAGGTTTTAATCATCATTCCTGATGTTTCCAAAGATAAAGATCTAAAAAACAAAACTTTCGTTTTAAATACTCCTGGTGTGAGATTTTACGCAGGTAAAGCTATTGTAGATCATAATGGTTATGCTCTTGGTACATTAAGTGTATTTGACTCAAGTCCTAAAGAGCTTTCTGATGCTCAAAAAGACATTCTTGAGAAATTATCTCAAGAAGTCATGGATAAAATAATCTCCCACAAAAAACAGGTTGAATTAAAAAAACTAAATGAAAGCATTTCTGATGGAAAACACCGCTTCCAAACCCTTTTAAACAATACTGGGGATATGGTTTTCCTACTGAATGCAGAGCTAAAATTTTTAGAGTTTTATGGTAAAGAAGACAATCTGCTATTAAAAAAACAAACGTTTATTAATAAAAGAATAGATGAGATTGACCTTGATCACCAATTGGTGAGTAAGTTAAAACTAGCGGTTGAGTCCAGCAAGCAAAACAATTCAAGTATTCCTATTGAATATAATTTATTGGCCAATAAATCTCAAAAATGGTTTAATATGAATGTAACTGTCGTGCAGCGTAAAAACTCAGAAACAGAGGTTTTATGTGTTATACGTGAAGTTACAGACCGAAAAAATGCAGAGAAAGAATTGAAACTTATCAATAATTTATTTAGCGAAGCAGAGAGCTTATCACAAATTGGAGGTTGGCATTATGATGTAAAAAAAGAAAAGTTATTCTGGACCCCTATCCTTAAAGAAATCGCTGAAATTGAAAGTCATGAACAGCCAGACCTAGAAGGAGCGCTCTCCTTTTTTAAAAGCGGAGAAAGTGCTAAACGCATGACCGAAAAAGTCCAAGATTGTATTCATAACCATATCTCTTATACAGGAGAGTTTGAAACACAAACCGCAAAAGGAAGATCTATATGGGCTTTAGTGAACATAAAGCCAGAAATTGTAGATAAAGAATGTGTTGGATTATATGGGACCTTTCAGGATATTACTGATATAAAAAATACCAAAATAAAACTCAAAAAAGAAAGAAGTAGGCTTAATAACATCATTGATGCTACCAATTTAGGCACCTGGGAATGGAATGTACAAACTGGAGAAGCTCTATTTAACAATAGGTTTGTAGAAATGCTTGGGTATACCACAAAAGAAATGACTCTTAGCAATTCTATAGATGTTTGGAATAATGCAACACATCCAATTGATTTACCTGAAAGCGATAAGGCATTACAAGAGCATTTTGATGGGAAAAGTGATTTCTATAAAATGGATTTACGCTTAAAACATAAATTAGGGCATTGGATTTGGGTACTTGATAAAGGAAAAGTAATTTCATGGACTGAAGACGGCCAACCAGAATGGATGTTTGGAACACATCATGATATAACAGATAAAAAGGTTTTGGAAAAAGACCTTAAAAAAAATGTTCAACAGTTTAAAAATATTTTTGAATTATCTCCTGTAGGTATAATTATTACAGATTTTAAGAGTGGTAATTTCCTGGATGTCAATAAAGCAATGCAAGACATGGTTGGTTATACCAAAGATGAAATTCTAGACATGAATATCTGGTCTATAACTCCAGAAAAAGAGGTTGTTGAAAAAGATCGCCAAGCGATTCAAAATTTGAAGGACTTAAAAAAGATAGGACCTTTGGAAAAGGTCCTCAAAGCTAAAACTGGAGAATTTATTAAGGTTATGATCAATGGATTAATCCATTTTAATGAAGATGGAAATCGCATTGTCATTTCAACAATACAAGATATTACAGAACAAAAACGCTTTGAGAAAAAACTTGAAAAGTCTAAAGTTGAAGCCATAAAAGCGAGTCAGGCCAAATCTGAGTTTGTTGCCAATATGAGTCATGAAATTAGAACGCCCTTAAATGGAGTTATTGGATTTTCCGACCTTTTGATGAAAACTCCTTTGAATGAGGTACAGCATAAATACATGAAAACAGTATTTCAATCTGCCAACACACTCTTGGACTTAATCAACGATGTTTTGAATTTTTCAAAAATTGAATCTGGAAAACTTCAGCTGGATATAGAAAAAACCAGCTTAATTAAATTAGTTAACGAAGTAGTAGATCTAACTAAGTATGATGCGCATAAAAAAGGCCTTGAATTCGTTTTAGTCATAGAGGATAAGATACCAGATTATATCTGGATAGATGGGGTTAGGCTCAAACAAATCTTGATGAATTTAATAAGTAATGCCATTAAATTCACTCATAGAGGCTATGTGAAGCTCAAGGTGCACTTCAAAAATAAAACCAATAACTTAACAACTATTTCATTTTCTGTAGAAGATAAAGGTATAGGAATTGCAAAAGGAAATCAAAAGAAGATTTTTAATGCCTTTATACAAGAAGACGCTTCTGTTACAAAAAAATATGGCGGGACAGGTTTAGGCTTATCGATATCTGGGAAAATTTTGGGATTGATGAACAGCAAATTAAAACTGAAGAGCCAACTTGGAATAGGGAGTGAATTTTATTTTGATGTATCTGTTAGGTCAGAAATTAAAAATAAAGTCAAACTGCCTCTGTCTAAAGACATAACTAGAATCCTCGTTATTGGCAATGTAAATGAACACTGTGAATCTATAGAAAGTTACTTAAAGCCATTTAATATTCAGACTAAAAATGCTCAAGATCTAGATCGTGCTTCTCAGAAAATGATGGACTACTCACCTCAAATCATATTTATAAATCATATGGTTTCTGGCGTAAGTAGCTCTGTTATAATCTCCAAATTAAAAACCTATAAAGGTTCAAAATCTGTGCGTTTCGTTTTACTTAAAAATTCCAATACAGAAGAAGAAGGAATTGATTACCAAACTTTGGGTTTTAACCAATGTATTAATAAACCTATAAAACAAAAATCTTTATTTAATGCTTTAAGAAAAATCAATAGCCCAAAGGTTATTAATAGACAGAAAAGCACTGAAAATATAAATTTTAATAAAGAGACGAGTCTTAAATTTTTAATTGCTGAAGATAATTTGATCAATATGGAGTTGATTAAATCCTATCTTAAAAACATATATTCTAATGTAAAGATTTACGAAGCTGAAGATGGCCAAATTGCCTTAAAATTATTTAAGACCCATCAACCAGATTTTATTTTTTCGGATATACAAATGCCGAATATGAATGGCTACGAACTTACAAAAGCCATCAGAAAGGATAAGAATGGTAAGCAGGTACCAATCATTGCTATCACTGCAGGAACAGTAGAGGGAACTAAAGAAAAATGTTTAGAATCTGGTATGAACGATTATGTATCGAAACCTATACTACAAGAATCTATAAAAAATATTATTTTCGAGTATTCGAGTAAGATTCAAAAGCAAGAAATCAAAAAACCTATTATTAAACCTTCTTTAAAAAATTCTGAGAAGGTAAATTCAAGCTCCTTTAATAAAGACTACTTAATGGAAAGTATTGGTCATAAAGAAGAGTTTTATAACGAGTTGATCAAATTGGCTATTGAAACTCTGTCTGAAGATTTAGAAGAGTTAAAAGCTATCAACTTTCAAAAAAATGAAAAACAATTAAAAAAACTAGCTCACAAGGTTAAAGGGACAGCACTTAATCTAGGTGCTGAAAATTTATCGGAATGTGCATTAGACATTGAAAAATCATCTTTCCCCAAGGCCTCAGACTTTTCTGAGGGATGTGATAAGCTTTCTGATGAAATTCAAAATTTACTTGATACTTTATCTGTATACTCCTTCTAAAAAGTACAAATTGCAACAATAGGCTCAGGGATTAATTGTCATAAAAGCTTAAACAGAGCATAAAGCCTATAAAGTTTTGCTGAAAACTTAGTGATAATGTTTTTTCAAAACTTATGTTTGTAAAAAAAATGCAAATGGAGAAAGTTAAAATCAGTCTAGAAGATGTAGCCAATTTAGATTTTACGACTATTATTTGGATTGCAGCCCCTGTGATGTTTAGTTTAGTGGCATTAGAGTTCTATTTCAGCTATAAACAAAACAAAAAACTATACGAAGGGAAGGATTTTATGTCCTCTACATTTATTGGAGTAGTAAATATTCTTTTAAATGGTGTGATGAAACTGGGTGTTTTTGGTTTCTTCCTTTTCTTTTATAATCTTACTCCTTTTTATATACCACAGACTTGGTGGTCTTATCTCCTTTGTTTTATTGCTTTAGATTTTGTGAGGTATTGGTCTCATAGAATTGCTCATGAGCAACGTTTCTGGTGGTCTACACACGTGGTACACCATAACTCTGAATATTATAACCTTTCTACTTCTTTTAGATTGTCATGGACACAAAATCTTAAAATTATTTTCTTTTTACCAGTGATTTTGATGGGATTTCATCCTTTTGTATTTTTAGTTGTTCATCAAATAGAAGTTTTATATCAATTCTGGATACATACAGAGTTTATTAAAAAATTACCAAGACCTATTGAATTCATTTTTACTACACCTTCTCACCATAGGGTTCACCACTCTAAAAATGAAAAGTATTTGGATAAAAATTATGGATCAACCTTAATCATTTGGGATAGGCTATTTGGCACTTTTGAAGAAGAAGTCGAAAAGCCTATTTACGGGATTACTAAACCTATTAATACATACAATCCCTTTACGTTAGTATTTCACGAGTGGATTGCATTATTTAAAGATTTAACGAAAGCTAGATCTATAAAAGAAGCATATTTAACAGCTTTTGGAAGTCCTGTGGATTATCATAAATCTGAAATGAAAAAAATGGAACTTAGCAGTGAAGAAATTTTAAAAAAATAAGGCTCTAGTTTAATACAGCTATTATATGTATATTTAGATTATGAACATAGATAATCTAAAAGAGGAAATACTATCACTATCCACTCTAGATCGTGATAATCTGTTAAAGGATATTACAGATTCACTTGAGCATAATCAATTGGTTGAGCGGGCTTCCCGTCGCCATATTTTAGATAATAAAATGGGCGGATGCCCACATTGTTTACATGAAAAATATGTTCGTTTTGGAGTTGACAAAGGCTCGCAGCGCTATAAGTGCAAGTCTTGCAATAGAAGCTTTACTGAATATACTGGCACTTGGATGGCGGGACTTCAAAGAAAGGATATGATTTCATCTTATTTAAGTCTTATGGTTCAAGAAAAAAGTTTAGATAAAATAAGTTCAGAATTAGGCATCAATAAAAAGACAGCCTTTGATTGGCGTCATAAGATATTAGCTTCATTCGATACTAAAAATGACGATGACCAAGACAACTTTACAGGTATTACAGAGAGTGACGAAACCTTTTTCCTAAGATCAGAAAAAGGTATGGAGGTAAAAGATAGGGAATCAAGAAAAAGAGGCGGTAAGTCTAAAAAGAGAGGTATAAGTAAAGATCAAGTTGCGGTAATTGTAACACAGGATAGAAAATCAACATTAGACCTTAGCGTGGCTAAACTCGGTCGAATAGGAAAAGTAGATATAGAAAATGCTATCGGTAAACGTGTTATAAAGGATATAACCATATTGTGTAGCGATGCCCATCACAGTTATAAAGGGTTTGCCAAAGATAGCGAAACAGAGTTCCACATCGTAAATGCATCAAAAGGAGAAAGAGTAAAAGGAAAGTATCACATACAACACGTTAATTCTACTCACAATAGAGTTAAAAAATGGATTGAAAATACCTTTTGGGGAGTATCAACAAAATATCTACAACAATATATGAATTGGTATCGAATAAAGGAAAATATAAAGTCTAGAAGCGATAGAGCCAACGCCTTTGTGGAAGAAACAATTGCTCTAGGTACATTGAAACGGTATAATCAAATCGAATCTAGATATGAAAACTTAATATCAACGCAGACCTAAACTAGAGCCAAAAATAACTATATTAAATTCTTTAGAATAGATTTGATGTTGAGTGTTTTCTTATAATTTTACGAAAAACACTCATAACATGAAATACATCTTTACTATTGTAATATTAGTTAGCCTTTTTAATTTAAGTAATGCTCAAGACTTAAAGTCTCCAGATGAATTTTTAGGTTACCCAATAGGATCGGAGTTTACTCGCCATCATGAAATTATAAATTATTTTGAGCATCTCGCTAAAAATAGTTCCCTAGCTACTTTTTCATCTTATGGTCAAACCAACGAACGAAGACCCTTAAGCTATGTGGTAATTACTTCAGAAGAGAATCATAATAATCTTGAAAGCATACGAAAAAACAATTTAAAACAAACGGGCATTTTGGATGGAGACTTCTCTTCAGACATAGCTATTGTTTGGTTAAGTTATAATGTTCATGGTAATGAGGCCTCTAGTGCAGAAGCCTCTATGGTTACTGCTTATGAACTTATGACCAATCAGGAAAACGTGTTGGACAATACAATTGTTATAATAGATCCAAGTGTAAATCCAGATGGCAGAGATCGTTATGTTAACTGGTACAACCAAGTAAAATCATCCCCTTACACAGCATATCAAGATGCTATTGAGCATAACGAACCATGGCCTGGAGGAAGACCCAACCACTATCTTTTCGATTTAAATAGAGACTGGATGTGGGCTACTCAAATAGAAACCCAACAACGACTAAAAATTTATAACTTATGGATGCCTCATGTTCATGTAGATTTTCATGAACAAGGCATTAACAGTCCTTATTATTTTGCACCAGCAGCAAAGCCCTTTCATAAGATTATTACCAATTTTCAAAGAGAGTTTCAGACCCAAATTGGAAAAAATAATGCTAAAGCATTTGACGAAAAAAAATGGGCCTATTTCACTAGAGAACGTTTCGATTTATTTTACCCCAGTTACGGAGATACCTACCCTACTTACAATGGAGCTATAGGTATGACTTACGAACAAGCGGGAAGTGGCCAAGCTGGCCTTGGTGTAAATACCGATGAAGGTTACGAGCTCACCTTAAAAGATCGTATAAAGCACCATGTGCAAAGTGGGTTATCCACGGTAAAAACATCTTCTGAAAATGCTGAAAAACTTAATTCTGAATTTAAAAACTACTTTAAAAATACTGTAGATTTTGATTACTATGTTCTTGTTGGTGAGCAGAGTAAACTAAATACACTGACTAAATTATTTGATCAACATGATTATGAGTACCAGTTCTCAAAAGAAAAAAAACTAAAGGGTAAACCTATTTACAGCACTGCAAAAATATCTTTTGATGCTGACCAGGCTTTAGTTGTCCCAGCTAATCAACCCAAGTCTAAAATGCTAAAAGTCCTATTGGAAGCGGACCCAGAGTTGAGCACTCCCCTCACCTACGATATCACCTCTTGGAATCTTGCCTTAGCTCATGGAGTGGAGGCTTATACAATTAGCGGTGATATAAACACTCAACCAAATGAAAATCCATATTCTCAAGAATCTGTTGAGGTGGGAACTGTGGGCTACATTGCCCCATGGAAGAGTATAACTGATGCCAAATTCTTAACAGAGTTACTCAAGAACAAGATTGATGTAAGAGCGACAACAAAACCTTTTAAAATCGAAAATGAATCTTATGATAGAGGTAGCCTAATTTTAACAAAGACCAATAACAGAGATTCCAATTTTGATTCTCTGGTTGTTGAACTCGCTAATAAGTATCGTATCAAATTAGCAGCTACTAAAACTAGTTTTTCAGATTCGGGAACAGATTTTGGCTCTCCAGATATAAAGAAAATTAACTCACAACGCATTGCTGTTTTAAGGGGTGATGATGTGTCATCTTTGAGTTATGGGTCTATTTGGCATTTCTTTGAACAAGAACTGAACTACCCTATTATTTCTATAGATACTGAGGATCTTACTGGGATAGACCTAAATAATTACGATATTTTAATCCTACCGAGTGGATCTTACTCTAAAATTTTTAATAAAAAGAAATTATCTTCTATGTCCGATTGGATTAAAAATGGAGGGAAACTTATAGCTATGAGCAATGCTTTATCCACTTTTGAAGGAAAGAAAGGATTTGGCCTAGAAAAAGTGGAAGTTAAAAAAGACTCCACTCAAAATAATCTTATCTCTTATGCTGAAAGAAAAAAAGAAGGTACCAAGGATAATATCACTGGTGCTATCTTTAATATTAAGGTAGATAACACCCACCCCTTAGCCTTTGGATATACAGATTCTTATGCCACCTTAAAAACCAGTTCTGCAGCCTATAAACACCTCAAAAACGGCTTTAATGTTGGCTATATAGAAAATACTCCAGAACGCTTAAGCGGTTTCGCTGGCGAAAAGGCTTTAGAAAAAATTTCTAAATCTCTAGTTTTTGGAGAACAACGCTTAGGTCGTGGAAGTATTATTTATATGGTAGATGATGTCTTATTCCGATCCTTTTGGGAAAATGGCAAACTCTTTTTCGTTAATGCTCTGTTTATGGTTAATAATAGGAGTCAAACTTTTAAATAATCACTGACTTAGTTTAATTTTAGGTTACTGTAATTTGCAATAATGTTGAAAATCTGTGAACTTTTTTTTGAATTTGGATTTGTATAAATAACATCATCAAAATTTTTGGTCATGCTAAAATCTAACTCCGAGTTGACTTCAATCTTGGAGTTAGAGGATTTGGCGTAAAACCTAAAGTTTTTATCAGTTGGCAATTTCAAATTTGCACTGGATTTCTCCAAATGAATATCTATAAGTGAAAAGTCATCGTCTATCCTATCGATATTTAGGTTTCCATAGGTGCCTTTAATAATGGCTTGGTTTTGAATAGAGCCAATCTTTAACTCCGACATTTTAGAGGTCACATTTAATTGGTCTACTTTTTTTAAATCAACCTTTTTGGAATAGTCTATATCCAAGTTTAAACTCTCCGCAGAATTAATAGAAAGCGTTGAATAACTCATTACTATTTTTGAATTCTGACCAGTGGCAGTGTCCAATTGCAAACCTGAGTAGCTAAGGTTTGCATCAACATTATGGAGACTTGAAACTTCCATAGTACTATGCCTTAAATTCATCTCAAACTTTGCAGACTTTGGCACCTTTATTTCAATCAATCGCTTTACCGATCGTTTCATCATCCAGCCGTTCTTGGCCTCCTGGTATCCTTCCTTAAATTCTTCTACCCAAGGTTTTATGTTTTCCCTAATGACACGTGCATACTGTCTTAAAGAATCTTGGAAGCTTCTATTATCCTTTTGGTCATTCCTAATATCCTTTAAATCATCTCTAAAGTTTTTAAGCTCGTCTCTCCAAACCAGCATCGTCTCCCGAAAATTAGTAGAATCCAATTGCTCCTTAAATTTTTCCAAATAGTCTCTCCCCTCTTCTTTAAAAGCCTCGTAGTCAAAATCTATTTCTATTAAAGGCTTTGGTGGTTTTGGTGGAAGAGGAGGTCTTGGTGGATTTGGAGGAACAGGAGTTTGGAAAAACCAAACACCATTACGTTTCGCATTTCGATTTTTTCTAGACGTAATTTCTATCCGTTTGCTGTTTCCAAGTACTTTGATTTCTGAGGTGTCAAAAGCTTCGTTTAAAGCTTCTTTATTCTCCTCATCGGAAGTTAAAGTCGTTTTTACCTCTACTCTATTTTTATTCCAAGTTTCAATAATGACTGTAGAATGCGATAGGTCTAAGATGACTATCGGGCTTTTCTCCACATCAAAACTTTCGGTCGATACTCTCTTTTGCTGAGAAAAAATAAAGAGTGGCGCTAGCAATAAAAGGACTAGTAAACTACAATTGGTATATACTTTCGCTATCATGATTTAAGGTTTTTAATTCGGTTAACTTGAGTTTTAAATTTTGAAGCAATTCTAACCTAAGTTGTAAATTTTCTATCATAGCTTCTATAAGAGTTTCATCGAAGCCTTGCTTAGTTAATTCATCTTGAAGGCGTTTATATTCATCATCAATTTTTTCCACTTCCAATACATAGGAATTCACTAAATCGTCATAATCACCAGCTTCTAGAGTGGCTAATTCATAATTGATTGAGGCTTGATAAAACGATTCAATTTTTTGAAATTCTGGTGAGAAATTTCCCAGACTTATCAAATTAGGGTTTTCATTTTGCTGAATTTGATCTGGTGTAGTTTGAAACCATAAAATAGAACTCACAAGTCCTACAATAAGAACTGCTGCACTCTTTTGCAAAGTTTCGCTCCTCGAAACGACTTTCGATTCTTTTCTTAATTTGGTTTCAAATAGTTGTTGATGACCTTCAGACATATGTAAAGGCGCATCCTCATAATTAAAATCTTTACGCAAATCTTTCATAACCCTGCTTTATTAATTCGTTTTTCAACATCGTTTTCCCTCTGTGCAATTGAGTTCTAGAAGCATTTTCTGAAATTTTTAAGATTTCAGAAATCTCTTGGTGATCATAGCCCTCCATTAAAAACAGTTTCAAAACAAGACTGTACTTTAAGGGTAGGTTTTCTACTATAGATTTTATAAGCTCTACTGATATGGAGTCCTCTACTTTCCAACTTTTTTCTTCCTGTTCAGGTAGAATCATATGATCGTATTCTAGACTAAGATCATATGTCTTCCTTCTTAAACAATCGATAGATTGATAAATAACAATCTGCTTCAACCAGGCACCAAAAGTGCAGCGACCATCGAAGGTGTGTAAGTTTGAAAAGGCTTTAATAAAAGCTTCTTGAGTGATGTCTTCAGCGAGATCTCTTTGCTTAACATATCGGAAGGCTATAGTCAACATAGCATCACAATAGGTGTTGTACAGCTTCAATTGTGCCTTTTCATTTCCTTTTATACATTTTGATATCAAATCAGTTGCTAACAAATTCAGAGGAGATAAATTAAAATTGCTTCACCTTAAATACGTTTGAAGTTATGAAACGTTACAAACTTTATCGATTATTTAAAAAAGTTCTTTCCTTTTCTGTTATAATTCAGCCTAAAAAGAATGAAAACAGTTGTGCATAAAGCTAAAATCCAAGATCATAACAGCCATTGTTGTTTAAATTGAAACCTCAGTTTTAGTTTAAGCGGTTTATTATAATTCAGGGCAGATGAACTTTGGAGTATTAAGAGTCTTGAATGATTATAGTGTCGCTACAGGAATGGGCTTTGACACTTATGCCTACCAAAATATAGTGATTTTATAAATTTGGATTCTTCCCAATCAACAAAACGTGACTCCTAGATATGATTAAATTTCGATTGATTCCTCAAAAATAATTTTCAACAAATCTTATCACCAAATAAAAAGTATACCAAGGTTTTAATTTATCAAAAGGCTTGGTTTCATATACATAGATTTAATAAAGTTTTAGAGGAAGTTTATAACCTAAAACAAGCAGAAAAGAGAGTTTACATCTTTGTACTCGAGGGTAAAATTAGAATTTATAACTATCTGTTAAGCAAAAGAGGTACCATAGGTTTCACCGAGACTTCTGCAATCGATTTCGATATAATGGAAAATTCTAAAGCCTAATTGATAGAAGTACCTGTCTTAAAATTATCACTTTAATACTATTTAACTTAATAAACGAATTATTTATGGGTATTTTAGATGCTTTACAAATGCTAATCTATACATTCGCAAAAACAAGAAATACTTAAAAAAATGCAAAATATTTTAGTTATTGGTGCAAACGGAACAACAGGAAGGTTAGTTTCTAAAATTCTTAGAGATTCCTCCGATTTCAAACCATTTGCCATGATAAGAAAAGAAACTCAAAAGCCTTTTTTTGAAAATCAAGGGATAGAGACTCGTCACGGCGATCTTGAAGGAGATTTTACTAGCGCCTTTAGAGGTATGGATAAAGTTATTTTCGCTGCTGGATCTGGTGGAAAAGGTGGTGATGAAAAAACAATAGCGGTAGATCAAAAAGGAGCAATAAAAGCTGTAGAATTTGCAAAAGCTAATAAACTACAAAAGTTTGTTATGTTGAGTTCTATGGGAACCGATAACCCAAGTAAAATTGAAGGCTTAGAACAGTATTTAGAATCTAAAAAAACTGCAGACGATTTCTTAAGAGAATCTAATGTTGTTTACACTATAGTCCAACCTGGAGGTTTAACCGACAAAAAGGGAACTGAAAAAGTAGAGCTTGCTCATAAGCTTAAAAAAATGGGTGAAATCTCTAGAGAAGATGTTGCACATACTCTTTTGTATGCTCTAGAACTTGAGCGTGCTAAGAATACATCCTTTGAAGTTGTCTCTGGGAATGATGAGCTTAAACAAAGCATTAAGAATTATAAGTAAAATTTAATAAGCTATACCCGAAGTAATCTCCGGGTTTTTTTTGAATCCTACAAAAGAGTTTTGGGATAAGTGTTTTGCGAAAAAAGAATTTGTTTATGGCATTAAGCTTAATGTATTCTTTAGGTCTGAAATAGATAAAATAAAAAATAAGGATAAAGCTCTGTTTCCCTTCGAAGGAGAAGGAAGAAACGCTTCCTTTGCTGCTCAACTTGGATGGGAAGCAGGCGCCTTTGATTTTTCTGAATCTGGAAAACAAAAGCTTTAAAACTTTTCGATAAAAATCAAACATCTATAGATCACCAAATTGTCAAAATTGAAGATTACAAAGTGAAAAAAGACACTTACAATTTAATTGTACTCATTTTGCACATTTAGATCTAGAAAACAGAATTTTATGGCATGAGAAAGCTATGGGCTCTTTAAAACTAGGAGGAAAATTTATTATTGAAGTTCTCATCCTTAAAAACTTAAGGATAATTATCTCTCTAGAGATTTAAAAAATAAAGACTTGCTCTATACTTTAACTCAACTAAAAGATGATTTTAAATTTTTATCAAAAAGTGATGGTAGCAAAATGGAGATAAATTTAGCTGGAGGATATTACCTTTACGGAAGAGCTTTTGTAACACGATTTATAGAAACTAAATAATTGCTTTGTTAACTCAATAATAGCATTAATTGAGATTTTAATTGCTACTTTTATTTTTTAATTATATCCTATAAAATTCGACTACATGACCTTTAAATATGTGCTAGCTTTTTGTTTTATAAGTCTATTAAGTAATTTATCGCTTAGCCAGACCACAGAACTTCCCTCCTTCAATTTTGAAAATTATGAATTCCCTAAAGTTGTTGTAGTTGACGTAAAAGAGAAGAAAGCAAAAGTCATAAGAGATAAAACGCAAAGTTGGATCGACAGTTACTTTACAAAAGAACAACTTATCGGAAGTGAAAATTCTGAGGGAACACTAGTTGTTAAGGCTGTCAGCAAAAATCTTCTTAGTATCAAAAATTTATCTAACGATTTAATATATACGCTCAAAATCTCATTTAGAGATCAGAAATATAGATTAGAAATTAGCCAAATAAGTTATAATTACTATACAGAAATTCGAAGAATAACGCCTCTAAACCTTAAAACGGACGATGCTATCAAAAAAGATTTAGTAAAAAGTCAACCTATTTTAACTTCTTTTTTCAATGACTTAAATTTAAATCTTTACAATTCAATATTAAAAGACAATGATGAATGGTAAGTCAAGTATCACTCTGATTTTCTAAAAAATATTTTAAAGAATCTGAAATTGATATTTAAATATTTTAAATTTAAAATATTTTTCCCTTAGCTCAAAACAAATCTTTTGTATTAAATAAAACCTATAATTTCGCAATAAATGGTTTTTTTTCATCAGATTTTTAATGAACTACCTCATCTGGTTTTTTTATGTATCCCATCATATTCATTATCCATTCCATGATAGCTAGCGTATTTCGATGTAATGCTTTCATTCCCAAATTTACTGACAGTATCCACAAAATAACCACTGGACCAAAAAGCTTCACTCCATAATATTTTTTTTACTTCCGGATGCCTCTGAAATATCTCTCTGGCCGTAATACTTTTCAACATCTTCACTATTCACGTGGGATTTATCATCGGAACCAGTTGCAACAAAAAATGAACGTGATCCTTATAGGTACCAATCTCTAAAAAATGAATCTTATAGCGTTTTTAGATTTTGAGACACACCTCTGCAAAAGTTTGATTCATTTTTTTGTTAAAAACTAACCTTCGATACTTTGCAGGGAAAACAAGATGGTAAAACAATACAGAAACATTATGTGATTTGTGTATATATTGACTGTCGGTCATACACAAATCTAATGCTTACGCTGCAACCAGCTAAAAATTAAACCCTAAGAGAAAAAAATAATTAGCGTAGCTAAGGCTATTCCAATATTTTTTTATTTCAATTAATCAAAAAACCTGTGCTGAGCTATATCGCAGTATAATTCAATTTTTATACTTGATTATAAATTTAATTTGGTAATGTTTGTAATATTGTAGATATTTTGCACTATTATCATAAATTTTGCTGGATATAAATGTGATTCAAACAGTTAATTCACAGCTACTTACCAATTAATAATTGAATTAATCGCTAAATCTCACCTTTTATTTTTTAACAATTGCTTTGATATCATAGTAATTGTTGTTAGTTTTGTAGTATAAGTTCTACAACTTATATAGTCAAATTATATTTCAAATTCTGTTTGACTTTAATTAGACACTATTTTTAGTAAAAACTAAAGCTAATGAAAATAAAACTACTCAACTCATTTTTTATTCGATGTTCTTTCATTGTTGGATTAGCTATTCTCAGTCTAATCCCCAAAGAAGAATCAAGCGCGCAAGAAACGAAACTTATAGCTGGAGTAAAAATTGACAATCTTAATAATTTTAAATCAAGTAAATCTGTTACATCTTTCTTCAAAAATTTCATCAATCAAGCCTTAAATCCTCCTTCTACTTCAGAATTAAATATAGATAACATTTTAGGCCATGTAGGATACAATAGTGATAGACAAAGTGGTACAAAAACATTTTTAAGATGCACCAATCATTTAAACAATAATGGCAACTTCGAATTTTTTAATCCTGATATACCTGTTACTCCCCAATTTATAGACCAGGGCGATTCAATAACATGTACTCAAGTTGAAGATCATATTTATATATCAGAAATACATACACTAATAAATTCTATTACTTTTCCTGATATAACCTCAAATAATAATAAGTTTAAAGTATTTGTAAGAGAATTCACCAGTAGAATATTAACGTCCGCTACTAGTATTAATTTAGCTTACACTTTCAAATGGCTTAAAGATAAAGTAGTTATCGCTACAACTCAAAATCAAGAAAATATCGATGCTGGATATTCCATCATCGTTGCGACCGATAAAAATACTGATATTGATGGTTTTAATACAAATGAACAGAAGCCTATTGAAATTCGTGTTGTTGAAAAAACAGCTGTCGTTTGTAATAGTAAAATTGAAATTCTTGGTGCTTTCAGTCCTCAAAATTTATCAGATGATTTTAATGGCTTTATAAATATTGATATCTTAGGGGGAAATCTTCTCGAGACAGATTCAAATGGTCTTGCATATCAGTACGAATGGAAAAATGAGGTTGATGATGTGATTTCTACTGAAAAAAACTTGACTGATGTCGGTCCAGGTCTATATAAAATAAATATTTACGATAATTCTGTTTGGATTGCTTCGAAAGATGTGGAGTTAGTCATGCCCGACCCTATAGACATTACAATAAATAGTAAAGATGAAACTTGTGTCTTTAAAGAAGATGGCACTATAACACTAGACATAACTGGTGGAACAGAACCCTACAATATCGTTTGGGATACTGGAGATACAGGTGCAATATTGAACAATCTACAACCCGGAACTTATAAAGCTATCATTATAGATAAGTACAATTGTAATGAAGAAGTTAGTGTTAAAATTGAGGGTGCAAACGTTTTAGAGATTGACCATTATACAGAAAGTATAAGCTGTTTTAATACGGCTGATGGTTTTATAGATGTCAATGTAAATGGTGGTAGACAGTTTACTGATGGTTCTTATGAATACCAATGGACTGGTCCCGATGGCTTTACAAGTACCCAAGCCAGCATCAGTAACTTGTCTATTGAGGGAACCTATAAGCTTGTCGTTACAGATGCAAGCAACTGCACAGAATTTCTTGACGTTTTTATCAATAAACCAGCACCATTAAAAGTAAGTTTCCAAACTACTCAAGTAAATTGTTTTGGTATAGACGATGGGACCATCACTCTTTTCGTAAATGGAGGGACCCCTCCGTATACCTCTAATTTTGGTCCTGGAAATAAAACCTTTCTTTTTGAAAATCTTGAACCTGGTATCTATGATATTGATGTCATGGATGACAACGGGTGTATTGAATTGCTTGAAATCGAAATCGAACCAGATTACATCAATCAAATTAATCCTCCTCAAGGAGAACCTTTTCAGGAGTTTTGCATTGAAGACCAACCAATGCTTAGTGATCTTAATGTAAAAGGAACAGGTATCAAGTGGTATTTTTCACCCTCTAGCTATGATGCGCTACCTAATGATCATTTAATTGAAGAAAGCGCCATTTTATATGCTAGAAATTTTGATGAATCTTTAAAATGCTTAAGTAGCCAAACTCTAAGAGTTGAAATTCGCATTATTGAGGGTATTCTAAAAGTCAACAATTTCATAACAATTAATGGAAATAACTTAAACGAAAAACTTAATGTCATCAACATGGAATTATTTCCTGAAAATGAAATGAAAATCTACAACCGCTATGGAAAATTAGTTTGGGAAACTACTAACTATGAAAATATAAATAATACTTTTAAAGGAATGTCGAATGTTGGAGGAAAAATTAGCCAATCTAATTTTTTACCAAAGGGAACCTACTTCTATATTTTAAATTATAAATCACCATGTAATAAAAACACTAAAAAAGGATTTATACAAGTGGAAAATAATAACGGATGAAAATGAAATTTCTAAAAAATATAGGATATATATTACTAATTTTCACTGGGATTGGAGTTCAATTACAAGCTCAAACCGATGTGAAATTATCTAACTTTATTTATGCACCATTGGTGTATAATCCCGCTTACGCAGGAAGTTCTAATGGTTATAGCGCAAATGCCTTTTATACTTCCCAATGGGTTGGTTTTGATGGTGCACCAGAAACTTTAATTATCACCGGACATGATAAAATCGAGTTCTTTAATCTCGGAGTTGGTTTTGATATAATGAGCGACAATATTGGTGCTACCAAAGAAAATAGAGTAGTTGGAAATGTAGCTTATCACATTAGGCTAGACAAAAACTGGTCTCTTTCTACAGGTATAAAATTTGGAGTGAATAATTATGCCATTGATTACTCATTGTTTTCTATTGAAGATCAAGTGGAATTTAATGCAAATGGTAATTTATCTAAATTAAGCCCAATCTTTGGAACAGGATTTTTTCTTCACACAGAAAATTTTTTTGCTGGCGTTTCGGTTCCGAATTTTTTAATCACAAATTTTATAGAAGACTTCAGCCAAACAATATCCAGTACTACTCCTAATTATTTTATAACTACGGGCTATAAAATTGAGTTAAAAAGTGAGGTGTATATTCAACCTACAGTAATGGTAAGAATCACTAAAGGAGCTCCATACAGTGCTTTGGTTTCATTTAACTTGAACTGGAAAGATAAGTTTTATGCAAGCGCAAATTATGAACATAATGTCACAGCTGGTGCATTTGTTGGTCTTAGGATTACAGATCAAATCATGGCAGGGTATGCCTATGATACATCTATTAACAGCTTTGCTCAGTATAACGGGGGCATACATTCTTTTATGATCAGCTATAGAGCTAAAGAAAGATTTAGGAGAGATTCTTGTGGCTGCTTTACCTATTAAAAGATCAAGAAAGCTTTATCTATTTAGCTTTTGACAAAAATCTCAATGGGTCACAATCTATTCAGATTTGTGGTTTTAGATTGAGTGTTTAGATTACTTTTACGAGATCTAAGTCCACTGTATTTAATGGAGTACCAACTCACTCAAAAAGAAGAATTCTGGAACACCTTAACCCACGCTTTTGGATTTATTTTAGCCCTCTCTGGCGTTTGGTGGCTATGGTACAACATCGACTTTCATAACGATAAACTTTTACTTGGTCTTTCGCTCTATTCGGTTTCGCTTGTATTGCTATACACAGCCTCTACCTTATATCACTTTACAACAAAAATCCGTTTAAAGCATAAACTGAGAGTTTTAGATCATATCAGTATTTATTTTCTCATTGCAGGAACCTATAGCCCTATTGTATTAACAGTATTAGAAGATAGCTATGGGACTTTATTATTTTATCTCGTTTGGAGTATCGCAGCCTTAGGAGTGATTCTTAAGCTTTTTTTTACTGGTAGATTTGAAAAAATTTCTCTTCTACTCTACTTGGTAATGGGTTGGCTCATCACTTTAGATGGCTTCTCCCTTTTTGAAAAATTTTCAAGTTTAGAACTTGCAATGCTTATCGCTGGAGGCCTATTTTATTCTGTAGGCATCTATTTTTATGTCAAGCACTCTATGCCTTACAACCATGTGATTTGGCATATTTTTGTTCTTTTAGGAAGCTTCTTTCACTACCTGATGATTTACTTCTCCATCGTTTAATACAAAATAATTAAATTGAAGCTTAACAGTTTCTTCCCTTAAACCATCTACTTAAGATTCAGAATAAATAATAATCAATGAATTTCACCTTGCCTTTAGGTATAAATAAACCCAGGTTAAAATTATCTTAGAGTTTCTATAATTGAAGCATTGTGAGCCACAAACAAATGCTTAGCTACTCTTTATTTATTACATTTGTATAAAATTGCTAAATATGGATACTGCAGTATTAGAAAAAGAGAAATTAGCTACAGAAAATAAAACCAAAACAAGAAGCGGCAAGCCTAAATGGTTGCGTGTAAAATTACCAACTGGTGAGAAATACCGAAACCTTAGAAAGCTTGTAGATAAATATGATTTGCACACGATTTGCACCTCTGGGAGTTGCCCAAATATGGGTGAATGTTGGGGAGAAGGGACGGCCACGTTTATGATTTTGGGTAATGTCTGTACTCGCTCTTGTGGTTTTTGTGGTGTAAAAACAGGAAGACCTGAAGATATTGAGTGGGATGAACCAGAAAAAGTGGCGCGTTCTATAAAAATTATGAGCGTAAAACACGCTGTAGTCACTTCTGTAGATAGAGATGACTTAAAAGATATGGGTTCCATTATCTGGGCTGAAACTGTTAATGCCATCAGAAGAATGAATCCAACTACAACTCTAGAGACCTTAATTCCTGATTTTCAAGGAAATAAAAGAAATATAGACAGGATTATAGAAGTAGCACCTGAGGTTGTTTCTCACAATATGGAAACGGTGAGACGTCTAACAAGAGAAGTGAGAATACAAGCTAAATATGATACAAGCCTTGAGGTTTTAAGATACTTAAAAGCACAAGGCATTAAAAGAACTAAATCTGGTATCATGCTTGGTCTTGGTGAGAGAGAAGAAGAAGTCATCCAAACCATGAAGGACCTAAGAAGTGTAGACGTAGACGTTGTCACAATCGGTCAATATTTACAACCGAGTAAGCAACATTTACCTGTACAGGAATTTATTGTACCTGAGCAATTTGAAACTTATAAGCGAATTGGTAAAGAACTAGGATTCAGACATGTTGAAAGTTCTGCACTGGTAAGATCTTCTTACAAAGCTCACAAACATTTAGAATAAGAATGCAAAACCATATTAGAGTAGGAATTAATGGCTTTGGTCGTATCGGTCGAAGCCTTTTTCGTTTATTATACCAACATCCTAATATTGAAATAACAGCTATCAACGATTTATCAGATGCTAGAACGCTTTCTCATCTCCTTAAATACGATAGCGTTCATGGTCAATTTCCTTTTGAAGTGTCTTACAATAAAGAAGGCATTCTAGTAGAAGGTGAATTATTCCCTTTAACGAGTAGTTCTAAACTACAAGACTTAAAATGGTCGGACTTTGGAGTGGATACATTAGTAGAATGTACGGGTCAATTCAAAACTGGAGAAAAGCTAAAATACCATCTTTACGCGGGAGCTAAAAAAGTGATTTTAAGTGTTCCACCAAGTGATGACTCAGTAAAAATGATAGTGCTAGGCGTAAATGACCATGTTCTGGAAGAGGATGATATCATGATTTCTAATGCATCTTGCACAACCAATAATGCTGCTCCAATGCTAAAAGTAATCCATGATGCTTTTCAGGTAGAGCAAGCTTATATTACCACTGTACATTCTTACACATCGGACCAGAGCTTACAGGATAAGCCCCACCGAGACTTGCGAAGAGCTAGAGCTGCAACACAATCTATTATTCCTACTACCACAGGAGCCGCTAAAGCATTGACCAAAATTTTTCCAGATTTAAATAATGTTATTGGGGGTTGTGGCATACGAGTTCCTGTCCCAAACGGTTCGCTAACCGATATGACTCTGAATGTAAAAACATCTACAAGCATAGAAGAAGTCAATGAATTATTTAAAAAAGCTTCGGAAAATGAACTCAAAGGGATTTTGCAGTATACAGAGATCCCTCTAGTGAGCATCGATATTGTTGGCAATCCTTATTCCTGTGTTTTTGATGCCGAAATGACCTCAGTGATCGGTGGAAACCTCATTAAACTAATTGGCTGGTATGATAATGAACGAGGATATAGTAGTCGCCTAGTAGATCTTATTTTGAAGATGAATTAATTTGATTTATTTTTTGCTTAGCCAAGATAATTATTTTATCAAACTGCTCCTTCTGTGATAAATTACTATTATCAATTTTGATAGCATCTTCTGATTGTATTAAAGGTGAGTTTTTACGGTTTGAATCAATCTCATCTCTATGTTCCACGTTTTCTAACACCTCCTCAAACAAGATGTCTTCTCCTTTATCTTTTAATTCTGAATAACGGCGTTTAGCTCTTATTCCTGCGCTTGCCGTCATAAATATTTTTAGCTCCGCTTCAGGAAATACAACACTCCCAATATCTCGGCCATCCATCACGATACCCTTTTGGTCTCCCAGTTCTTTTTGAATTTGAACTAGCTTTTTTCTAACCTCATCAATTTTTGCTACACTACTTACATGTTCAGAAACTTTCATAGCTCTTATTTCTCGCTCTACATTTTCTCCATTTAAAATCACATCATTAGTCCCTTCTTCTGGATTATATTCAAAATTGATATCAATAGAAGGCAAACTATTTATAATGTGAGCTATATCCGCAGACCCTTCTTCAATCCAGTTATGCCTCATGCTATAAAGTGTAACCGCTCTGTACATGGCACCTGTATCCACGTATTTATATTCTAAAGCTTTAGCTAATTGTTTGGCAACTGTACTTTTTCCAGTTGAAGAATGGCCGTCTATGGCAATAACGATGGGTTTCATATTAATCTGGGTATTCAATTCTTAAATGGTAGATGTTATTCAATTTTGCCTTTAAAATCTTCTTAATAGATTGAATTTCTTTAAAGGTGATATTGGCGTTGATAAACTGATCTTCTTCAATCTGTTTGTTGATAATTTTTTCAACAAAATCATCAATCAATTGTGTGTTGGGTTCTTTTAAGGATTTACTAGCAGCTTCTACTGCATCACACATCATTAAAATAGCAGTTTCCTTGCTAAATGGAATTGGACCAGGATATCGAAAATCATCAATAGCAACCTCCCCATCTTCCTCCTCTTTTTGTTTAGCATAGAAATAATAAACAGTAGAGGTCCCATGATGAGTTCTTATAAAATCAATAATTCGATCTGGGAGATTTCTACGCTTGGCTATTTCTATACCTTCCAATCTATGACCAATAATAACCTCTGCACTTTCGGTAGGCGATAATTCGTCATGAGGCGAAACAGAAGTAGTTTGATTTTCTGTAAAATAAATTGGACTTTTCATTTTACCTATATCGTGATATAAGGCTCCAACTCTTATTAAGAGTGAATTGGCACCAATTTCGTTGGCTGCTGCTTCAGCCAGATTGGCTACGTTTAAGGAGTGGTGGAAAGTCCCCGGAGCAACATTGGATAATTCCTTCAATAATTTTGAATTCGTATCTGATAGTTCTAAAAGAGATAGGTCTGATACCAAACCAAAGACCTTTTCATAAGCGTAAATAAGGGGTTGAACGAATAATAAGCCAACGCCGCTCAATAAGAAATAAATAAAGTTGTTGTAATTAATCTCTGCAATACTAGCTTCTTTGATCATATTGAAAGCGAAATATGCAAAAATATATACTAAGGTGATCTGAACTACAGATATAAATAAGTTTGCCCGTTTATACAATTCTGAAACCGTCAAAATGGTTACAATTCCAGCAATGATTTGAAGAAACATATATTCAAAGCTATTAGGGACAACAAGTCCAAGAATAAGTACTGTGATCACATGTGTAAAAAGCCCTAGCCTCGCATCAAAAAAAGCTTTTAAAGTAAGGGGTAAAATACAGAGAGGAACTACATAAATATAATCTGTATCCAATCTCATAATCAATAAGGTGAGAAATACTAAAAACAAAATATTGAAAAATATAAAAGTGATCTTGTTGTTATTATCATAGATATCTGGTCTATACTGTCTTATGAAAAGCAACAACATCAAAAGAGACAAAAGTACCAAAAAGGTATAACCAGTGACAACTACTACAAAAGCTGAAGATTCTAGACTTTGAGACTCATATTCATTTTTAAGAGACCTCAACATTCTTAATTTTTCACCTTCAATAGTTTCTCCTTTTGCAATAATTTTACTGCCCTTACTCACCCTACCTCTAGTGTAAGAAATCTGGTCGAATTTGGATTGGATTTGATTTTTATTGAGCGCTTTGTCATACTCCACATTGACTTTGAAAACTTCAAAGAAAACTTCTAGTAAATCATTTCTAATCGATAAGAGATCTGACTCGTTAATTTTTAAATTCAAAAAAGGTTTTAAATCTTCTTGTGTGAGTATATCTTTATATAGAACTTCGTTGACGACTTTATCTTTAATTAAAAAAACGATAGTATAGTTGTTAACACTTTCATCTTTAATACGTATCCCATTTTCATAGACCTCATCTATAGTTCCAGAAATAAATTCTGAAATGGCTAGGTTGTTTATAAGTAAAGAATCCTGAGAGGTGTTTAATTGGTTTTGCCAGCTGCTTTTTACCTCCTTTCCCGTATTAACATCGTAGTTAAAATAAGGGATATGGGTTTCTATGATTTTAGATTTTTCTGCAGAAATTTCTTCGTTAGACTTTAAAATCGCAAAATCAAATGGCGCATACAAGTTTTCATATTGCCATGGTTTACTTTTTATGATTTCATATTTGAATTGACCACCAGTTGGAAAAAAGTAAACAATCAGGAAGACACTAAACGCTAGAAGAAAAGACTTGTAGATTATAGATTGATTTTTATAAAGATTGTCTAAAAGGTTCTTCATAACTTAAAGTTGCTCAAATTTAAAAAATAATATGGTGTAAGGCTCTATCTAAATTTAATAGTTTTTTGAAGTAACCAATTTGAAAAAAGAAAAATAAGACTGATAATTATAACTTAAGATCTCCTTTAACCTTATTGAATTAGCATAAAATTCATAAATTCGCTATAATTAAATAAAACTCTTATGTCCAAAGAAATCGTTATAGTAAGTGCAGTAAGAACTCCTATTGGAAGCTTTTTAGGAAGCTTAGCCAATATTCCTGCTACTAAATTGGGAGAAATTGCCATAAAAGGAGCTCTTTCCAAAATCAACTTAAAACCAGAATTGGTAGATGAAGTCCTCATGGGTAATGTTGTACAAGCCAATAATGGCCAAGCACCAGCAAGACAAGCAGCCATGGGTGCTGGTATTCCAAATACTGTCCCTTGTACCACCGTCAATAAAGTTTGTGCTAGTGGTATGAAAGCTGTAATGCAAGCCGCTCAAGCTATTGCGTTAGGTGATGCTGAAATCGTTGTTGCCGGTGGAATGGAAAATATGAGTATGATTCCTCATTACTTGCATTTGAGAAAAGGTCAAAAATTTGGACCAGCTCAAATGGTTGACGGCCTACAAAGGGATGGTCTAGTGGATGCTTATGACAATAATGCCATGGGAACTTGCGCGGACTTATGCGCCACAGAACACCAAATTTCTAGAGAAGAACAAGATGAATTCGCTAAAGAATCTTACAGAAGAAGCGCTGAAGCGTGGAAAGCTGGAAAGTTTGATGATGAAGTTATTCCTGTAGAAATTCCACAGAGACGCGGCGAACCTGTCATTATGAAAGAAGATGAAGAATTTAAAAATATCAATCTTGATAAAATTTCTAGCTTAAGGCCTGCGTTTAGCAAAGATGGCACTGCAACAGCTGCAAATTCCTCTGGTATAAATGACGGTGCTGGTGCCGTGATTTTGATGACTAAGGAAAAAGCTGAGGAATTGGGGCTTGAAATTTTAGCAACTATAAAAGGCTATGCTGATGCTGCTCAAGAGCCTGAGCGTTTCACTACTGCTCCTGCAAAAGCATTGCCTCTAGCACTTAAAAAAGCAAAAGTATCCAAAGAAGATATCGACTTTTTTGAATTTAACGAAGCCTTTTCTGTTGTTGGTATTGCCAATACTAAATTGCTAAGCTTAGACAGTAGTAAGGTTAACGTAAATGGTGGTGCGGTTTCTTTAGGACATCCATTAGGCTGCTCTGGGGTAAGAATACTGATTACGCTTATACATATTATGAAACAAAATAATGCTAAGCTTGGAGCTGCTGCTATATGCAATGGCGGCGGAGGTGCTTCTGCTATGATTTTAGAACGATAAATCTTAATACTTCAAAATGCTATACGGAATTTGTCCTCTAAGTGTTGTGCCTGTAAGAGCAGAAGCTAACGATACTTCAGAAATGGTTACCCAGTTGCTTTATGGGGATCATTTCGAGATTACTGAAATAAGACCAAAATGGATTAAAATTCGTATAGCTTTTGATAGTTATGATGGCTGGATAGATGAGAAACAAGCTTTCAAAATCGATGAATTGACATTTCAAAACCTTCAAAAGACATCGACTTATTCTACAGATTTAATTGGTTTAATGACCACCTCTTCCAGTCAATTGATGCCTGTTTGCATTGGTTCTGCGGTTCACGCTTCAGAACTCCTTAGTCATCACTTCGATGGCTCTACCAATGCGAACTATAACAAAACACAACTTGTAGATACAGCTATGCTTTATCTCAACTCTCCTTATTTATGGGGAGGTAAATCTCCATTTGGAATTGATTGTAGTGGATTTACTCAAATGGTTTATAAAATAAGCCTCATACATCTTCATAGAGATGCTTATCAACAAGCTAAACAAGGTCAAGCTCTTTCTTTTATCGAAGAAAGCGAACCTGGCGATCTAGCCTTTTTTGATAATGAAGAAGGAGACATTATACACGTTGGGATTATAATGAAAAATAATTATATTATTCATGCCCATGGCAAAGTGAGGATCGATAGGATTGATCATTCAGGTATTTTTAATGAAGATATCAATCGCTATTCACACAATCTAAGAGTTATCAAAAAAATAGTTTAAAAGCTTGTTCCAAAACCAAAAGAGAACCAAAATCCTTCTTCACTATGGAAAAAATTGAAGGTTCCCGCGAATAAATCAGCGCCATTCACCCAAAATCCAAGTCCATAATTATTTCTCCACTGGTTAGATTCTGGAACATCAGACCAAACCCTACCTACATCTAAACCGCCAAACACTCCAAACTGAAGAGGCATCACACTAGTCCTTATAGTATTGAAGCTATGTCTCAAATCGACATTACCTACTAAGCTTTGCTGACCTATAAATCGATCTCTTCGAAAACCTCTTAACCCATTATTTGCTCCCAATATAGCTGCTTGATAAAATTCATAATTATCATCGAAAAGAAGCTGAGAAGCTGCTTTGGTTCTCAGCACCCATTTCTTATCTAAAGAAATAGGATTATAAAATTCTAAATATGGATTCAAAAAGAAAAAATGCTGATCTGTATTTTCTACATTCATAGTCGCACCAGCTTCAATTTTAAAATCCATTCCACGCTTAGGGTTTAAGTTATCATCCAAGCTTTTATATTGATAGGAAGACCTGTAAGACACAAAATTTTGAGTATCAAAAAAATCAGGATTATTCGATAGTAATTCTGCACTAGCTTCGTCAATAAATCGACCTTCAGTTCTTTGGACTCTATAGTTTTGATAGCTCAATTTATGTTCAAAAATACTACCATAGGCAGATGCTTTTCTAAGACCGATTTCAGCTTCAATGCGTCTTATTTTAACCCTGTTATAGTCTTTACCCAACTCATCATCACGGTTTTCTGAATCATTTCCAATTCCAAAAAAGTTCCTAGCAAAATTTGGGCTTGTATAGTCTATACTAGTCACAAAATTATAATTCCCTATCACGTTAGCGAACTCCCCTTCATAACCAAGATCGAAACCACCCGTAGAAGTGTATAATCCTGCTCTTAATTTGTGCCGATATGTAAACGGATTGACTTGAAATCCGTTAAATGCATGTGTGGTTTGTAAACCAAAAAGCAATCCATCATCTGGGTTAAAACCTAGCCTTGGTAAAAACGTATTGGAAGAGGATATTTTTCTATTTTTGTTGAAGAGATTTTGTTCATAATCATCAGACTCTACAACTCTAGCCTTCGACTTCTTTTTTACTGTATTTTCAAAAGATTTATAATCGTAAATTATAGTTCGTTGACCAGAATTTATAGTATACTCATCCTCGTCATGCCCTCCAATTAATCTTACTTTTATTTTGCTTTTAAAATCGCCATTAACGTAAAACTCATCCGTTTCATCTAAACCATAAATCCATAATTCTTTGGTCTGTTCGGAGTCAAAAGTTTTATCAATCATCAAACTTTCACGATCTCCACCTTTGTTTCTATATACTCGAACTCGAGTCTTTCCATTTTCAAACCTGTCAACATCAATAATATCGTCTTTATCCGTAGCACTCAAAATAGCATATTCATTTAGGATATTGCTATAGCGTTTTGCTATAGACTCTAGATTTCCGAGTCTCTCTTTAAAGGTTTTGATTAAAACTTTAGTATTTCTTTTATTGATTTCTTTTGGGAAATGACTGAAGGCTTTTTGGATCACCTCCTCAGACAAGTGATTTTGAATATAAAGAGCTTCTTTTATCCAATCTTCTTCAGTTGCATTCCGTATGATAATTCTATCGAGTCCCAATCCAGAATTATTGAACCATCTTAAGTATTTAATATCACTAGTATAAGGATGATAAATTTTAGGAAAGCTACTAATAGTCCGAATCGCATCAAAAAAACCACCATCGAAATTGGCGAAAACTTGATCTCTATCTCTTGGAATAGGTTTGAAAGTATGATTTCCATCTTCATCTTCAAACTCAGACCAACGCCATTGATCTGAGTGCCTGTCCCAATCCCCTAATAGCATATCAAACAACCGAGCTCTTAAATAACCAGATTCATCGACACTGTATTTTTCATCACGACGAAGGCGTTCTATCAAATCTGCTGTACTAACTATATCGTGATTGGGGTTTCCAAACATACCTTCTGTTCCCATCCAGTTACTTTCTGGACGTTCCTCTATCATGTAAATTGCATCACCATGTTTAACATTAAACTCCCCTAAAGCTTTTTGTTTTGGAATGTAAACTAATTTTGGATTGGTGTGGTATATATCTAAAGCTTTTGCTAGATCTGGTACTGCCATAAATGAAAATGGGTGTGCCGAGGTTAGAAAATCTAGTAATAACTCTTCTACTGCAGTATCGTCAAATTCCCCAGTTAAGTTCTTATCTGGATAGACGAACTGCTGCAATAAACGTATAGGATTTTTCTTAATTTGCCTTATATTATATTGACGGCCTAAACTATCTTCTAACCTTAAAGAATTGGTTTGCATGCCGCCCCCTAATCGAATTGGAAGAAGACCTCCGTATGCAGAGTCCAAATTAAGAACTGGCATTTCAATAGATCTTCCGTACATATCTCTGTACCGCTCTCCCCATATACTTTCAAAAAAATTGGTTTGCTCTAGTTTAAACTCTTCATAAATAGAAGCTTTTACTGTTTCTGGAAACTTCTCTGAAAACTGATTTAAATCAAAAATCTCATCTGGACTATAAACCTCCTTCTGAAATATCAGTTGTGATTCATCTTCGTTAGCTGAGTAAAATTGTACCCAAGAGGAACCATCCTTGAAAACATCAAAAATAGCAAAACCATAACCAGGATAGGCGAACTCACCATCACTTCCTAGTTTGACATAAGACACTTTAGATCCAGAACCAGAAACAATCTGCTTTACCAAATCGTGCTCAATGTATTGCAGATTATGCTCATGGCCAGAAGCGAAAATGACTTTATTCCAACGACTTGCAATAGCAGAGATCCTATCTACCATCTCTCGATATTGATTATTTTGAGTGTCTTGTACAGAAATCCCCCCTGTGGCCCTTATCATATTAGCTAAAGATCCCAAAACAGGTAAAGGAACTTTGCGTTGAGAAGGAAACAAATGCTTTACAAATTCGAAAGTCCCCCCGTGAATTCCATTGGTATACAAGGGATGATGAAGTGCTACAAGTGTCGTTTTATTCTGATTTTTTTTGAGCTCGGTTTCAAATTCACCGTAAAATTGATCCCGCGTTTTAATGTCTTCACAATCTCTATTGATTTGTGGTGTGTTGTCCCAATTTTGTAAAACCCATTGAGAATCTAGAATAATAAGATGAACATCGTCTGAAATGTCTACGAAAGACATCCCACAGCCTGGCCTTGGCAACCAAGGTGAATCTTGGTTTGGCAAAGCGTCTTCAATTCGCTCCTTCTGGTTTTCTAAAGACTGAATACCTTCTGAATACCAATCGTGATTCCCTGGAATAAAATGAACATCCCCTTCAAAAAAGTCAAGACTTGACGTTTGCCTGTCGATAATTTGTTCTGCTTGCACCCTATCGTCTTCCCCTTCACTTGGCAAACCTGCAGGATAAATATTATCCCCCAAAATAATAAGCTTATCTGTTTGGGTATCTATTTCCTCTGCAAATTTTCGAAAAGCTTGAAGGCCTGGTGGAACAGAATCTAACTTTTCATATCCTGTATCCCCTATAAGATAAAAGCGCTGTAACCTAGTTTTATCCTCAGGATAAAAAATCGATTCGAATTTTTCTAAGTTTTTATACTTAACTTCGTAAGTTGCACAGGAAACAAAAACCAGGCAAAGCACAATCAATTGTATTTTTTTTCTCATTCTTAAATAAAACTTAAATTATAGTCTCTTAAATATAGAAAAATGGCAGATTTACTTTCTAAGGTTGAAACTTTTGTTTTGCATTTATTCAAAGATAAGTTATCTAATATATATGTATACCATAATTTCAATCATACTAAAAGAGTTGTTGAAAATGCTGAGTTTCTAGCGGAGAAAAAAAACCTAAGTCCTCAAGATAAAAACTTGCTCCTTCTTGCCGCATGGTTCCACGACACAGGACATACAAGGTCTAATGAAAATCATGAAAAAGAGAGCAAACTGATAGCAAGGAGCTTCCTGAAAGAGCATAACCTGTCTGAAGATGATCTTTCGATTATTGAAAAAGCTATTGGTATCACAAAACTTGGTGTGCAACCCACAACGGATATTGAGAAAATCCTAAAAGATGCCGACTGTTCTCATTTTGCTAGAGAAGACTTTAAAGAGATAAGCGAATTATTGAGACAGGAATTTTATTTACAAGGAAATTCATACAGTCCTAAAGAGTGGCTTGATCTTAATATCGATATGCTTTCAAGTCAGCATCAATTTTATACAGATTATGCCATTAAAAATTGGAATACTTTAAAGCAAAAGAATTTAATCGATCTTATTAAAGATAAGGACAAGAAGAAGAGAAAAGAGGAAAAAGGAAAATTAAAAGAAAAATTTAAGGCTCAGTACAAAAACAGCAATCCAGAAAGGAGTATACAAACCTTATTTAGGGTCACCTTAAGAAATCACATTAAGCTAAGTGATATCGCCGATACAAAAGCAAATATTCTCTTATCGGTAAATGCGATTATCATTTCTTTAGCTTTGGCTAATATCATCCCAAAATTAGATAACCCAAGTAACCAACATTTAATGATTCCTACTCTTATTTTGATCTGTTTTAGCGTAGCATCAATTATTCTGTCGATATTATCTACAAGACCCAACGTGACTTCTGGAGAATTCACCAAAAAACAAGTAGAAGATAGGGATGTGAATATTTTATTTTTTGGGAATTTTCATAAAATGAGCTTTAAAGACTATTTATGGGGAGTAAAGGAGATTATAAAAGACAAAGATTATGTCTATGAAGCTTTGGTAAAGGACCTTTACTTGCTAGGAAAAGTATTAGAAAGAAAATATCGCCTCCTAAGGTTGACTTACACAACATTTATGGTAGGTATTATTATCTCTGTAGTTAGTTTTTTTATCGCTTTTAATGTTTCTTGAATTCGAGCATAGAAACGAATTAACTTCAGACAATCTTTGATCTATTAAATTAAAGAATTTATTTTTTCAATTAATTTAAATTTTAACTCCTTAAAGATTCTATCAGATCTTCATAAGTTAAACCAGAAGCTTCGCTTTTGTCGGTATGGTATAAAATCCCAACCCTTAATGCTTTTAGACCTGAAACCCCTTGTAAATCTTCAACATTAAGCACCTCAACATTCTCATCTAGATACTTCTTCCTCTGCAAGTAATGAATATATTTCAGGTATTCTCTTTCAGATTCTTTTTGAGAGTAGACAATAGCTAGTTTCCCTTTGGAGGTAATACGCTCTTCGGTATGCTTTATAAAGGCTTTATCTATTCTTTTTTTGATGATTTCATAACGAGCATTATAGGATCCGTCGACATCAAAGTGCTTTTCATCCATTCTATAATTAATACTTAAGGTATTATTGAACGCTAAAATCAAAGATCTAGAACTTAACTTTAAGACATTAGAATCTTGCAATTTATAAAATTTGTTTTCCATCTCGCACATCACATTGAGTTGCCATAGTCTCAAATTTTGAAGCATTACTTCACTAAATTTTTGTTCCCGAGTAATGGATTGACCTATGTACATATTATGTTCAACACCATCAGTCTTGTAACGATCAAAATAATGCGGAAATATTTTTTGTGCTTCCACTTGCTTCAAATCGATATAGTTGGCCATGCAAGAGTTTAAGGTAGAAACCGTCTCATCAAACTCATCTCTTTGTTCATGAAAAGCTTTGGCACCTGCTTCTACTTTTTTTAAGTAAGTAGTGACTATAAGTTTGCAGTCTGGAACATTATTTTTGATGTGCTCCAAGATAGGTAGAATATCATTTTTTAAAAGGTTATCGGTTTTCTGCTCTGTTGAAGCTGTGATTCCCTCCATTAAACTTGAAAGATTATCTGTAATTCTATATCCCATTTGCTCGTAGACCGGAATAGGTTGAGCTTCAAAGGCTGAATTAATTATATTTAGAACTTGATTGAGTTGTTGAATTAAATCATTTTGAATCGCAGAATTTCTTTGGGTTGACGATTCTGCAATGTCTATTTGGCCAAAAAGTGGATAAACCTTTTTAAAGGTAATCTCATCTAAGTTAGCCTCTTCCTTATTTGCATAACCTTCTAAAAACTTTTCTGCTTCTTCTTGAAATTTCCATTCTACACTCGGGTGTATTGAGGTGTATTCACTTTGAATGACTGCCTTTATGCGGTTTTGCTTTTCTTGTTTGTAATTTTCTACGGTCTCAGCGATGTAAGGAACGATATCATCAAGCTTTGTAGCATTGATATTATTTAAATCATTTTTGGAATAGCTCACCAGTTCGAGAATGGCTAGAAGCTTTTCATTTTTAATCACCGGTGCTAGTATAGCTGATTTTATAGATTTTTGATGTAGATGATTTGCGAATTTATTAGTAGGATTTTTCTCAGCATAATTTTCCACATCTGGAATACTAAAATAAGCATGTCGAGTGACAATAGAATTATAAGCTCCTTCACAAAAAGCTTCTCTACATCCATTTTCAGAAACTGAATCTAAAATAAAACTTTCTATATATTTTATATTTATATGTTGAAATTTCTCTTCGACATCATCAAAAAGAGCAAAGCCAAATTTTAACTTGGGCAGACTAAAAATAGAGCTTAAAACATCTCTCATTTTCGTAGAAATAATCTTTGAATCTGAGAGTATATTGTTGTTTAATAACAGGGTTTTAATTTCAGAAATGCTATTGTCTGCTGTAACATCAGAAAGATTTAGAATTGCAAATCCTTTGAATATCCATGAGTTTGGAGGAAATTTTTCCTTCCAAAAATCAATATCATCATAACGATTTAAAAGCTCATCTATATCTTTATCTGTGATATCTAAAGCCTCTTTTGTGGGGATGAGTTCAATAAAATCAGCATTTATAAAAAGTCGATAATTCTTTAGGTTGCCATTTGCATCTGGTACATCATAATATTCTGGGCGGAAAAAATCAATATTATAGTTGTAATACGTATTTAAAATTATGATACAAGCTAAAATATAATCCTTTTCGATATTGAAATTTCTAGGTAGAAATTCAAAGTCTTTATCTTTTACTGAATTCAGTATGGATTCAAATCGCTTGGTTTTTCTAAACATTTTAGAGCGAAAAGGAACTGTAGCGACTTTTATCTCATTGTAAGTTAACACATCTGGAAACAGATCATCAAGAAGAATTTTTATTTGATCTTGGTAGACATCTAGGTTTTCAAAGTCTTCGATACCTTCAAATAACTCTGGGTAAGATTTAGAGTATTCTAAAACACCTTTTATATATGTTTTGGAAATAGGATTGGTTTCAGTTTCCAAGCGTTGGCTGAAGTTATCCAATATTTTTTGAAAACTCAATTTTATTCTAAAAGGATAAATATCTTTATAGTGATCCATAGTTAAATATACAAAAATACAATACTATTTATAACGGGAAGATTTGATAGTTCACTTAAGATACTTTTATAAGTTTTGGCTATTTTATTCTTAAGTAATTCTTCTACTCTTTTAGAGTTGTCTATTTTTGTACAAAATCAAAATTAAATTAAATGAAAATTTTATATGCCTTTTCGATCTTAGTTCTTCTTTTAGGATGTAACTCATCCTCTCCAAAACTCGAAGCATCTATTGATGAAGTTCCTGATGGAACCAATGTCTACTTGGCTCTTTTAGGTCCGCAAAATGTTCCTGTCCCGATAGACACGACTCAGGTGAATAACAATTCTTTTGAATTTGATTTAACTACCTCCAAAATTCAAGATATCAATCTTATTCAAATCGAAGGTGTGGACGGTAACATCATTTTTATTAATGATGCTGAAACAATAAAGATTGATGTTTCAAATGAAAATTTGAGAAATTCTAAAATAAAAGCAGGTGAACATAACATCTTATTAAA
Organism: Psychroflexus torquis ATCC 700755; assembly: GCF_000153485.2. Lineage (NCBI taxonomy): Bacteria > Pseudomonadati > Bacteroidota > Flavobacteriia > Flavobacteriales > Flavobacteriaceae > Psychroflexus > Psychroflexus torquis. The sequence goes on from NC_018721.1 coordinate 130,878, forward strand.
AAACTATATCAGCATCATCACCAATTTTGCAGAAAAGAAAAATTTCATTAAAAATCAGCATACACAGGCTACACAGAATCAAGAAGAAATTGCCATTCTAGATGCTAGATTAGATATGGATGCCTTGGCAGAAGAATCAAAAAAAGCTACTTTGGATTTCATTAAGTCTCACACCAACTCTATAGTGGGAATGATGGCTTTGTCTGATGTGATGAATTCTAAATCTGTTCCCTCTAATAAAATGAAATCCCTTTACGAAGGCTTTATTGATATTGTAAAGGATACCCCCCTAGGTAGAATGTTGGGCCAAAATATTGCAAAAATAGGCGCTACTGATGTTGGAGCAGAAGCTCCGAAATTTTCAGGACCAACACCAAGCGGAGAGGAGCTAACTCTTGATGAAGCAATGGGTAAAGTAACCCTTATTGATTTTTGGGCTTCTTGGTGTAGACCCTGTCGTGTCGAAAATCCTAACATTGTAAGTATATATAAAGACTATAAAGATAAAGGGTTCTCTGTAATAGGTATTTCTTTAGACAAGCCAAATAGCAAAAATTCTTGGTTAAAAGCTATTGAGGATGATCAATTGGAATGGAATCATATTTCAAACCTAATGTACTGGCAAGAACCAATAGCCCAAAAATATGGAGTAAAAGCTATCCCAGCAGCATTCTTAATTGATGAAAAGGGCGTTATTGTTGGTAAAGACCTTCGAGGTCAAGCTTTACGAGATAAGGTAAAAGAAGTTTTAGAAAAATAAATCTTATTAAACTTCCACTTAAAAAGGGACTTTTCACTATGGTGAAAAGTCCCTTTTTAAGTATTCATAACACCTAGTCGGGAGATCTTATTTTCTCCGCTTTAAAAGGCCTCACAATTAGGCGAGCCGCTCTATCGTAATTGATATAGCTGTAAGTCCAGTTAAAAAAAGTGACTATTCTATTCCTGAATCCAACTAGGAACCACAGATGAACAAACATCCACACAAACCAAGCAAAGGGACCACCAAATTGGATTTTACCTATGTCAACCACAGCTTTATTTCTTCCTACTGTTGCCATGGTTCCTTTATCGAAATATTCAAAAGGAGTAAGAGATTGCTTATTTATAGTTCTCAACAAATTTTTTGCCAAATGCGCACCCTGTTGAATAGCAGGTTGGGCAACCATAGGATGGCCTTTCGGATACTTTGCGCTTACCATTAAAGCAATGTCACCTATTGCAAATATAGTTTCATAACCTTCTACTTGGTTAAATACATTTACATTGTATTGGTTTGATTTATCCATCAAAGCTCCATTCTTAAGTCCTTCTACAGATGCTCCAGTTACACCAGCACTCCAGATAAAAGTTTCTGTAGGAAAAGAGAGGTCTTTGTTACTTGTCCTAACGATATGGTCGTCATAAGATTCAACGAAGGTATTGAGGTGAATTTCGACACCAAGTTCTTCTAAGTATTTCTTTGCATTTTTAGAAGATTTTGCACTCATTGGAGGTAGCACTTTATCCATCCCCTCTATTAAATGAATATGAATATCCTTAGGATCGATATCTTGATAGTCTTTAGGAATTACATTTTTACGAAGTTCTGCAATGGCACCACTAAGTTCAACGCCTGTGGGCCCTGCACCTGCAATAACAAAATTCAGTAAAGCTTTTTTTCTTTCAGGATCTTCTGCTATTGTAGCTTCTTCAAAATTTTCCAAAATCAAACTCCTCAAGTTTAGAGCTTGGGGTATTGTTTTCATCCAAATAGCGTTGTCCTCTACACTTTTATTTCCAAAGAAATTAGTCTTTGACCCAGTTGCAATCACCAAATAATCATAAGTAACCTCTCCTATGTTTGTATGGATTAATTGTTTATCGGAGTCGATATGCTCGACATCTGCCATTCTGAAATAAGCATCCTTATTATTTTTAAGAATCTTTCGTATGGGATATGCTATAGAGTCAGGCTCTAGACCAGAGGTTGATACTTGATATAATAAAGGTTGAAAAGTGTGATAATTCCTCTTATCTAGCATAACCACCTGAAATGGTTTTTTCTCTAGATCATTTACTAAGCTTACTCCACCAAAACCAGCCCCTATAATAACCACCCTTGGCAAATCTGTAATTGGAATGTTCATAACTTTTTTTTTTAAAATTACTATCTTTTCCTGTTTAGGATGTAACTTTCGGTAAATTTAACGACATATAAACGTAATGTATAGTTTTGAAGACCTCCTTAGAGAAAAAATTTATCGACCTATTAGAAAAGCATCAGAACATTGCTCATAAAATCTGTAGGATGTATACTTATGATGCTGATTCACATAAAGATTTGTTTCAGGAGATAACCGTTCAACTTTGGAAAGCTTACCCTAAGTTTCGGGAAGAATCTAAGTTTAGCACATGGATGTATCGTGTCGCTTTTAATACAGCGATAACTCTTTACAGAAAGAAAAAAAGAAGGGTGCAAACTTCGCCTTGGGAAGACTATGATTTTAAGATTTCTTCTGAGGGTTATGATTCAACTTTAGATGATAACTTAAAATTGATGTATGCAGCCATTAAAGAATTAAATGATATTGACAAAGCGCTGGTCCTGCTTTACCTGGAAGACAAACCTTATACTGAAATATCTGAAGCTTTAGGAATTTCTGAAGTTAATGCTAGAGTGAAAATGAATAGAGTGAAAACAAAATTAAAAAACATATTGAATCCTTAATTATGGATGAATTAGATCTTATAAAAAAGGACTGGCAGAATAGAACAAAAAATTTGCCCAACTACTCAAAAGATGAGCTATTTCCTATGATTCATAAGAAGTCTTCTTCTAATGTGAAGTGGATTTTGATTATCAGTATTTTAGAATTTTCATTTTGGATTATTGTAGAGTTACTAAGCTTTTCTCAAGATTATAATTCTGTTATTGAGAGCATTGGATTTAATTGGTTTCTAAGACTATCTTCGATCATTAATTATACAGTCCTTGTTGGATTTATTATTGTTTTTTTTAGAAATTACAAACGTATACAAGTCAATGATTCTGCTAGACAACTTATGAAGCAGATCATCAAAACACGCTCAACTGTAAAATACTATGTGCGCTATAACATTATATTTCTAGCTATTATTTTTATAATAACGTCCACAAAAATCATTTTAAGTCAAACTGAGTTAGATCCTACAGAAATATGGATTATAACAGGAACCATGGTTTTTATCTTGTTGATTATCCTCGCCTTCTTCTTGCTTCTCTATAGATTACTTTATGGGATATTGACCAAGCGTCTTTACAAAAACTATAAAATATTAAGTAAAATAGAAGTTTAGCAATTAAGCTCTTGGATGGTAATTTTCTAAAACTGACTTAAGGTGAGTTTTATCCAAATGCATGTAAATTTCTGTTGTTGTGATGCTTTCGTGACCTAGCATTTGTTGAATAACTCTTAAGTTGGCTCCATTCTCCAACAGATGAGTTGCAAAAGAATGCCTAAAAGTATGAGGGCTAATGTTTTTTTGAAGATTTATTTTTTTAGCCAATTGTTTTACAATCGTAAAAATCATAGCACGAGTTAACTGAGCCCCTCGCCTATTCAGAAATAAAATATCTTTAAACTCTGATTGCTGATTCAGATGTATTCTAAACTCCTCTTTATAAATACTGATGAATTTCTGTGTGTACGTATTGATGGGAACTAGTCTTTCTTTATTTCCTTTTCCAATTACTTTTATAAAACCTTTCTCAAAAAAAAGATCTGAAATTTTAAGTTCTACGAGTTCACTGACACGCAGGCCACAACCGTACAATGTTTCTATAATAGCTTTATTGCGGTGACCTTGCAGATGTGAAAGGTCTATAGCTTCAACAAGTTGATCTATTTCATCCGTAGACAGCGTATCTGGCAACCTCCTTCCTAATCGAGGGGATTCAATAAGCTCCAAAGGGTTGGTTTTTCTATAATCTTCGAAAATGAGATAATCAAAAAAACTTTTTAAACCTGAAATTAATCGGGCCTGAGATCGTTCATTGATAACTTTTGAAATAGAGTAAATGAAACTTTGAAGGGTCTCTTCATCAACGAGCTCTGGGGTAAGAGTCGCATTATATTCTGAAATATAGTTGGCTAGTTTTAAGATATCTAGCCGATAATTTTGAACAGTATTATCGGCTAGTCCTCTTTCTATTTTAAGGTAATATGTAAAATCTTGAATTGCTTCTTGCCATTTCATGAAGGCAAGTTAAGATGATTATTTTAAAATTACAGAATTTGTTCAGCGTGAGTTTTGGTTTTCACCTTTGTAATCACCTCATCTAAAACTCCATTTTCATCTATAATAAAACTGGTTCTATGAATACCGTCATATTCTTTGCCCATAAATTTTTTGGGTCCCCAAACTCCAAAGGCTTCAATAACCGATTTGTCTTCATCTGCGAGAAGTGGAAATGGGAGCTCATATTTATTTTTAAAATTTTGTTGGCGCTTCTGTGAATCTGCACTCACCCCTAATATATAATAACCTTGAGCTTGTAAAGCTTTCCAGTTGTCTCTCAAGTTACAAGCTTCTGCAGTACAACCAGGAGTACTCGCCTTGGGATAGAAAAAAACAACAAGTTTTTTTCCTTCATAATCTTTTAAGCTATGTATGTTTCCATCCTGATCTTTAGCTTCAAAATTTGGAGCTTTATCTCCTGCTTTTAATGTTGTCATAATTCCTATTTTTGTATAAAAGTAAAGCAAATGAAAAAATCTGAAAAAGTAGATTTTGTTATAAATACGTTAGAGGAAATTTACCCAGAAATTCCAATACCTCTAGACCATAAAGATCCTTATACTTTATTGATTGCTGTGTTGCTTTCTGCACAAAGCACAGATGTAAAGGTAAACCAAATTACTCCACTTCTTTTTGAAAGGGCCGATAATCCTTGGGACATGATAAAAATGAGTGCTGATCAAATACGAGAAATAATTAAGCCCGTTGGATTATCGCCTATGAAATCTAAAGGTATTTATGGTCTTTCTCAAATTATAATCGAAAAATACAATGGGAAAGTACCTCAAAGTTTCGAGGGTTTGGAAGAATTACCAGCTGTTGGTCATAAAACTGCTAGTGTAGTTTTAGCACAAGCTTTTGGTGTTTCCACTTTTCCTGTGGATACTCACATCCACAGATTGATGTACCGCTGGGGGCTTACTACTGGTAAAAATGTTCAAAAAACAGAAAAAGATGCTAAGCGATTGTTCCCTCAAGAGGTGTGGAACGATCTACATCTACAGATTATTTGGTATGGACGACAATATTCTCCTGCCAGAGCATGGGACTTGGAAAAAGATATCATCACAAAAACCATTGGACGAAAGTCTGTAATCGATGACTACAACAAAAAAAAGGCTTCTAAATTTAAATAAAGAAGTCTTTTCGATTTAAGGATTAATCCATTAATTTTGAACACTATCGAACTGAAGGTTTTTGTAGGTCACTACAGTAAAAGCTTTAGAAAAATCCAAAATTAATCTAACTGTTTTTGCTGAAGGTTTCATACTCTTTGAAGGAGTTCGAGATGCTTCGTTTAAGTAAATTTTTGCCATATCTGTAAATTTAAGATATTACAAAAACGCAATTTTTTACGAATTATTGTAGACTAATTGGTCAAGACGACTTGGTGCTTTTCTATAATTTTTCTCAAATTGATAAGGGCATAACGCATACGGCCTAATGCTGTATTGATACTAACATCTGTTTTAAAGGCAATTTCCTTAAAACTCATCTCTTTAAAAATTCGCATTTCCAAAACTTCTAGCTGATCTTGTGGAAGTTCTTTAATTAATTCATGCAAATCAGTTTCAATCTGAGTTTTTATAATTTGCCGCTCAGCGTTAAGATCACCATCGGTCATGAAATCTAAAATTTCAAAATCTCCTTTCCCTTCAAACTTTGGCATCCTGTTACTTTTTCTGAAATGATCTATGACCAAATTATGAGCAATTCTCATTACCCAAGGAAGGAATTTACCTTCTTCATTATACTTGCCGCGCTTTAAAGTTCTAATTACTTTAATGAAGGTATCTTGGAAAATATCTTCAGCTAAATCTTTATCATAAACTTTAGAAAAAATGAAACTAAAAATTTTTTGTTGATGCCTATTGATTAAAGTAGAAAGAGATTTTTCATCACCGTCTATGTATTGCTTTACTAATATAGCTTCCGAAGAAATTGGAGTTCTATTCATGTCCTTTACTTAAATAAACACCTATCCTGAAGTGGTGGCGTTAATAATTAAAAATATTTTTAAGTAAAAGTGTTATATAGGCTATTATTTATAGAGCTAATATATAAATATAAGTTAACACATCACACACCGTTAATAAATTTAACACATTATACGGTTGTATTCAACTCCAATTTGGAGTGACATATCTTTATATTTGCAACATTCCATTAGTCTATGAAACAAATAAATTTAGATAAATTCGATCCCAAAGAGTATATTATTATTAAAGGAGCGAAACTTCACAATCTTAAAAATATTGATGTTGTTATACCCAGAAATAAGCTAGTCGTTATTACAGGACTATCTGGCTCTGGAAAATCTACATTAGCATTCGACACTCTATATGCAGAAGGTCAAAGACGCTATGTAGAAAGCCTTTCAGCTTATGCTAGGCAATTTCTTGGCAGATTAGATAAGCCTAAAGTAGATTATATTAAAGGTATTTCACCCGCAATAGCTATTGAACAAAAGGTGAATTCCACAAATCCCAGATCTACAGTAGGAACCTCTACTGAAATCTATGACTACCTAAAGTTACTATATGCCAGAGTAGGAAAAACGCTCTCTCCCATTTCTGGCAATGAAGTTAAAAAACATAGAGTCACCGATGTGATTGACTTTGTAAAGTCACTCGAAGAAAAACAAAAATTACTACTTCTTGCTCCTGTAAGTTTAGAAAAGAATAGAACTATAGAGGAAAAAATAAAAATACTTCAGCAACAAGGCTTTAGCCGAATTAAGGTTGATCATAAGATCTTAAAAATAAGTGATGCTTTAGAGCAAAAAATATCTGAAAAGAGCGAACTTTCTATAGTTGTAGATCGAATTGTTGTCAAGCATGACGAAGATTTTTATAACCGATTAGCAGATTCAATTCAAAATGCTTTTTACGAAGGCAAGGGAGAATTGAATATCGAAGATGTAGCTTCTAGCCAACTCACCAATTTCAATAATAAATTTGAGCTCGATGGCATGCAATTCACAGAATCCAGTGTGCACCTTTTTAGCTTCAATAATCCTGTTGGGGCTTGTCCCAAATGCGAAGGTTATGGCGATATTGTAGATATTGATGAAGCTTTAGTTATTCCAAATACTGGCTTAAGTGTATACGAAGGATGTATTGCTCCATGGAATGGAGAGACTTTAGGTTGGTATAAAAAAGAGTTGATAAAAAATGCTCATAAATTCGATTTTCCAGTTCACACGCCTTATTTTGAATTGACAGACGAACAAAAAAATATAATCTGGAATGGAAATCAGTACATAACTGGTGTCAATGAGTTTTTTGTAGTGGTAAAATCCAAAGCCTATAAAATTCAAAATAGGGTTTTATTATCCAGATACCGAGGACGAACCAAATGTCCAGAATGTAAAGGAAGACGACTTAAAAAAGAAACCACCTACGTCAAAATTAACGACGTTAATATCACAGACCTAGTCGATTTACCTATTGATAAAGTCAGTGAGTTTTTTGAAAATCTAAAGCTTAACGAGCACGATACAATTGTTGCCAAGCGCTTATTGAGAGAAATCAATAATAGGCTTAAATTTTTAATAGATGTAGGTTTAACCTACTTATCGCTTAACCGAAAGTCCAACACCCTTTCTGGTGGAGAATCCCAACGTATTAATTTGGCTACCTCTTTAGGAAGTAGTCTGGTAGGTTCCATGTATATTCTTGACGAACCTTCCATTGGTCTACATTCTAAAGACAATAAACGCTTAATTGAAGTTTTAAAAAACTTAAGAGATCTGGGCAATACAGTTATTGTGGTAGAGCATGATGAAGATATAATGAAAGCTGCAGATTATATCATAGACATTGGCCCAGAAGCTGGAACTCATGGAGGGGATCTCGTCGGCAAGGGAAGTTATAAAGAGATTCTAAAAGGATCCTCACTGACGTCTTCGTACCTCAATGGAAAAAAAGAAATCGAAATCCCTAAAAAAAGGCGTAAGACGAAAGCTTTTGTAGAACTAAAAGGAGCCAGAGAAAACAACTTAAAAAACATCAATGTTAAAGTTCCTTTAGATTGTTTTGTAGCTATCACAGGAGTTTCTGGAAGTGGTAAAAGTACACTTGTTAAAAGAATTCTATACCCTGCTATGATTAAGCATAATGGAGGCTACGGAACCAAAGCTGGACAGTTTGATGGTATTGACGGAAACTTCAAGCACATCAAACATATAGAATATGTAGACCAAAATCCGATAGGGAGATCCTCTAGATCTAACCCTGTGACCTATATCAAAGCTTATGATGATATTCGGAATTTATTTGCCAAGCAAAAGCTTTCTAAAATCAGGGATTTCAGACCAAAACATTTCAGTTTTAATGTAGAAGGAGGTCGTTGCGACACTTGTGAAGGTGAAGGTGAAGTGACTATCGAAATGCAATTTATGGCAGATGTTCACTTAGAATGTGAAGCTTGTTACGGAAAGCGCTTTAAACAGCAAGTTCTAGATGTGAAGTTTGAAGGTAAAAATATAGATGACATCTTATCCATGACGATTGATGATGCTATGGAATTTTTCTCGTCTCATAATGAAACGAAAATTTCCAATAAGCTGGAAGCTCTACAAGAAGTAGGTTTGGGGTATGTCGCTTTAGGACAAAGTTCGTCTACTTTATCTGGTGGTGAAGCTCAGCGTATCAAATTAGCTTCATTTCTTACCAAAGGTAAAAATGCAGATAAGACCCTTTTCATTTTTGATGAGCCCACTACAGGACTTCATTTTCATGATATCAGTAAATTGCTGAAATCTTTTGAAGCACTTATAGAAAATGGCCATAGTGTAGTGGTTATTGAACATAACATCGACTTAATAAAATGTGCAGACCATGTGATCGATCTTGGTCCTGAAGGAGGAATAAACGGGGGTAAATTACTTGCCGAAGGAACTCCGGAACAAGTCGCCCAAGTAAAGTCCTCATTTACTGGTCAATATTTAAAGATGAAAGTGTAAAGATTCAGAAATTTTTACGACTCACTAATGGTTAGAGTGTATGTCGAGGCCTTATGCCTTAAAGTAATTTTTGGTTGATTAATTCGGAAAACTCCTTAGTCTTAAATAGGCTAAGGAGTTTTCTTTTTAAAGATCAAATGATAAAATTTGGACAAGTCTTTAGATAGCTCTCCCTTTAAACTTGCAATAAGATATAAGCTAGTAATCATAATAGATTTAAGGATAATATTGACTAAAGCGTGAACTACTGCAAAATCCCAGAAATAGAAGCTAAGGCTCAAAAGTGATATGATTATTGAGATATAAAGACTCTTCTTATTAAAAGGATGAATTCCAAAAGTGATTTTTACAAAAATTAATTTGAAAATATTATACACCATAAAAGAAATAAAGGTTGCATAAGCTGCTCCGTAAATTCCAAATGTTGGGATTAACCACATATTTAAAAGAAAAGCTATTCCAACAACGACAAGGCCAACTATCAGGATAGTTTTATAATATTTTGAATTAAAAATAATGCTGTTGTTATTCCCTAAAATATTGTCTGACAGCTTTACAAGACTGATCAAAAAAACAATACTCACTCCGATCCTGTAGGGCTCTGGAATGATTTGATAAAGCTGATGCACATTGGTGACGATAAGTGTAAAAATTAATCCACTAATTAAGAAAAGGGTATTAGAACTTCTTACATAAAGATCTTTCAAAAGAAGAAAATCTTGAGAATTTAAATATTTAGCAGTAATTGGATTTGTAATTTGATGCATTGCTTTAGAGGGTACTGCTATTACAGTAGCGATATAGATAGCAATTCCATAAATAGAAACATGTTCTATAGGCATAAAGTATTCAATCATAACTTTATCCAGATCGAAAAGCGCAACAGCTACTGTTCCTGCAATAAAAATAAGCAGGGAATAGCTAATTATATCCTTCAGTTCTCTAGGGAGTTCAAAGCTAAAGCGGGGAGTATACAATCTAAGCGCATAGACCATCATCACCAATGTTCTCAAGAAGAAAACAAGTATGAGTAGATAAATAAATAATGAAACGTCAATAAATTCAAAATAAAGAAAGATCAGTAAAATAGAAATAGCTATCCTATGAAACAATTCTCGCATCAAAGTTCCAAAGACACTTTTGTAGTAGACTTTTGCCCAAGCAAAAAAAATTTCAAAATAAGCAGTGGTCATAGCAATCACAAAAATACCCCACACATAAGGTTGGACTAAATCATTTTCACCTTCAAAATAATTCAACAAGCTATCGTAAACTAAGACTCCTACAAAAGCCAACAAAACTCCTAATCCCAAAGGCAGTAAAAGAGCAAAGTTAAAAAGCTTATCAACGTCTTCTTTTAAGCTATATCTGCTAAAGTATTTAACGATTGTGTTGTGAACACCAAGAGCCATAAATGGCCAGAATAAATTTCCAGCCGATAGTAAAAAAGCAACTAAACCGTAATATTCTACGGTTAAAAACATCGGGTAGAATATCAAAACATTAATCGCTCCAATCCCAAAACCCAAATAGGTTGAAATCAAGTTTCTGAAGGATTGTTTGGCGACTATTCCCATGGGAGATCATTTGATAAGTTTTACCAGCTTTTGAGTTAAATTCTTGCGGTGATATTGATCGATGTTTTTAGTATTAGATTTCAATTTACCATTTAAAAAAGCCTTAAAAGCCTCTTTGACATAGCTTTTTAGGCTTGTTTTTTCATCGTAGTTAAAACATTTGCCTGAATGGGTTTCAGAAATAATTTGGTTGACATCCCAACCCTTAGGACCAATGGCTAAAATAGGGCGTCTGGAGGCTAAATACTCGAAAATTTTGCCTGGGACAATACTCTTATTTTCTGGTTTGTTAATTTCAATGAGCAAGAGCATTTGAGAACTTCTTTGGCTCTCAACAGCATCTTTATGGTCCAAATAACCAATGATACTCACAAACTTTTTTAAACCAGATTGATAGGCCGATTCTAAAACACTATCACTGACTTTACCAATTAATTTTAGTTCAAAGAAGTCTTTAAAGACTAGATCCTCTTCTATCAATTCTGCAAAAACCTCCCACAAAACTTTTGGATTTCTATCATTAAGCAGTGAGCCTATATGAGAGATTGTAAAGTTTTCGCTAAGCTCAACATACATCGATGTATCTTCAAAGCCGTTTGTGATCACGTCTACAGGAGTTTTAGTTTTGGTTTCAAACTCGCCTTTAGTTTGAGAACTAGTCACTATAATTTGATCTGCTAAGTCTAATACTTCCTTTTCTAATGCTTTATGTTTAGCTTGAGAAGAGACGGTAAGTTTCAAGGCGGAATGGTAACCTATGGTTGTCCAAGGATCTCTAAAGTCTGCGATCCATTGAAGATGAGGATTGGCCTGTTTTAAAGCTTTCCCTATAAGGTGCATACTATGTGGAGGACCCGTTGTAATTATGGTGTCTATCTGACTATTTGAAAGAAACTCTTTCAAATAGTCAACAGAGGGCTTCACCCAAAACTTTCTTGCATCGGGGATAAAAAAATTACCTCTGATGTAAAGCATTAACTGCTCAGACCAGGATTGTCTAGCTTTTGATTTAATAATACCGCTACTAATTGTTTTAGTGTCATCTTTCGATAAAAGGTTGGCCATTGCATAGGGTTCAAAAATAGGTTTTTCAAGAACCACAACTTCTGAACTCACTTCCAAAGAAAAATCAAGAATAGGATAACTTGGATTTTTGGGTTTATAAATAATAGGCTGAATACCAAATTCTGGCAAATACTTGGAGAATTTAAGCCAACGCTGTACTCCTGGACCTCCTGCTGGCGGCCAATAATAGGTCACAATCAATACTTTTTTCATTGCTAAATTTGCTTGTACTTTACTCTATAAATGATTCCTCCTACTGCTACTAAAACTAAAATTATAAAGCTTACTAAAGATACTCTTCCGCCAAACTTTATGACATCTGGTTGAAAGCTAAAAGTGATTTGATGCTTTCCTGCAGGCAATTCCAAAGCTCTTAAGACATAATTAGCCCTAAAGTGTGGAACTTCTTCTCCATCGACGGAAATCTTCCATCCTTGTGGATAATAAATTTCTGAAAACAAAGCAAGACGCTCTCCTTGACTATCATAAGAATAAGTCAATTCATTTTCTGAATAGGATTCCAGTTGAATCTTATCTGACGATTGTACATCGTAAGTTTTAGCCGACTTAGAAAATTGATTGGACTCTACTATTGCTGTAGTACGAGGATTGATTGTATCTAAAGCCAAGATAGCTTGATTGGCATTTTCCACAGGAATCAATTGGTCAACAAACCATGCATTCCCTAAATGGTCTGGGTTAGGTTGAGCCTTTGGCTGACCTTCATCATCAAAAATAAAGTACTTCACATTCAACATATTCAAGATACTTTGCTTGCCTTCATAAATGTAAAAGTCAAACAACTCTTGTGTGCGTCCAGGCTTTGCTGCATGATAACCGCCAATAGACTTATGAAAATAAGAAGCCCTTGCAGAGTTTAAGGGATTGGAAGTTAAATCATAAACTCTGTAATGAGAATCGTCGGTAAGAATATCCCGATCTGCTTGAGTAGGCTGGAAAGGTCTTGCCATCACAGAAGCTGCTACAAAATCATCTTCATTCACATATCTAGAATTCACTCCAATCAAATCTACAAGTATAAAAATTCCTATAAGACCTAAGAGCATTGTTTGTTTTAAGTTTTTCTTTAGATATAAATAAAATACTGAAGCTAATAGCAAAACAAACACCAGAGATCTTATGGTGTCTGAGGTAAACATTGCCTTTCTATCTTCTTTAAGAGCTCTTACAAATTTTGCTCCATATTGTTCCAAAAACATAGAATCGGTGTTACCGCTGAAATCAAAAAGCATTGACTTAAGTAATAAAAACAGTAAACTTAATACTCCAAGAATAAGCGTGGTATTCTTTAGTGCATTCCATTTTGACTCATAAGACACTGTAGAACTTAAGAATTTGGAGAGTCCTAAAATTCCTAATACAGGTACGCAAAACTCTATGATAACTTGTATAGAAGATACCGCTCTAAATTTGTCATAAAAAGGAACAACGTCTACAAAGAACTTTGTCAATAGAGAAAAGTTATCTCCCCAAGATAAGAGCAAAGCAAGAATAGACCCTGCCACAATCCACCATTTAGTTTTACCCTTTATAAGAAAGAGGGCTAGAACAAATAGAAATAGTATGGATGCTCCAATATAGGCTGGTGCCCCAATAAAGGTTTGGTCTCCCCAATAAGTTGGCAAATTCTTACTAAACTCTAAAGCCTGAACTGGAGACGCTCCTAGTTGTATTATTTCATTATAAACTTCAGAGTCTTTGCCTAAAGACTCACTACTAGATCCTCCCATGAATCTAGGGATAAACAAGTTAAAGGTTTCCATAACACCATAACTATATTCGGTGATGTAGTCGTAATCTAAACCAGATTTCACTTTTTCAGTTCCGTTGGGTTCAATCGTTAGACCTGTTTCACCTCGCGTACTAAAATCGGCGTACTCTTGTGTCGCCAATAAATTGGTCATATTAAGCAAAACAGCCAATATGATAGCTGGGATAAAACTTACGGCAGCCTTGAAATAAGATTTCAATTGTTTGTTTTTATAGGCGTTTACAGCATACACAATAACCATAACAAAACACAGCAACATAAGATAATAGGTCATCTGGAAGTGATTGGTCATCAATTCAAAAGCCAACCCTACACAGAAAAGGAGGTTTCCCCAAAATAACTTTTGTCTAAAAACGAGAACCACACCACTTATAACTATGGGAAAATATGCAATAGCATGAGCTTTAGAATTATGACCAACTCCTAGAATAATAATAAGGTATGTGGAAAATCCAAAAGCAAGTGCTCCTAAAAAGGCCAATTTATAATTCACCTTGAAACACAACAACAAAATATACATACCTATAAAATACAGGAACAAATAATCTGCAGGTCTTGGTAAAAACCTAAGTTGACGATCGATTTCTTTTATAAAATTATAGGGATAGTTTGCACCTAATTGGTAGGTAGGCATTCCTCCAAAAGCAGAATTAGTCCAGTATGGCTCTTCTCCCTGACTTGCTCTAAAATCGTTTTGAGCCTTTGCCATTCCTGTATACTGCACAATATCACTCTGGTATATTGTTTTTCCCTTGAGAACAGGATAGAAAAAAGCTAAAGCAGCTACTATAAATAGGACAATCACCAAAAGGTGCTTCCAAGAGTTCTTAAACAAAGACTTCATAAATAGATTTAATTTGAAAAAACCTGAAAGTTAATCAATTTCTTCATAATCTACGTACTCTCCTACTTTGCTTTCTTTGGGTTTAGATTTAAAAGTTTTGGAAGTTTCAGTCTCTTTGTCTTGTGTTTGAGACTGAGCAGAATTGAATTTATCTTCCATATTTTTTCTGACTTTTTTGAAAACGTATTTCAGCAAAATCGGCCCAAGATACCTCGCCATCAATTTAAGGCCAAAAAAGACCAAAAGTATAATAAGTAAAGTCTTTAAAAATACCATAGTATTATATTGATTTACAAAAATACCACTATCTAACTGTAACCTGAGAAGTAAAGCTCAAAAAATCAGATTTTAACTTATATTTGGGCTACAAATTCTATCTATGAAACTGAAGCTAATTAGTCTTTTAACTTTTATCTCCTTAACTGTAAACGCACAATATACAGATGTGATTAATTCAAATAGACCAGGAGAATCCTTTGGAGCTTATTCCGTAGGCACTAATGTTTTACAATTCGAAACGGGATTGGCCTTTAGCAAAGACAATCACGTCTCCCCTTTAATTCCTGACCGAACTTTGTTGGAATATCAATATCAAATCAGATATGGATTATTAATGGAGCGCCTAGAAATCTTATTGGACGGAACTTTTGCTAACGTTGAAGATCAATTATTAAGAGGTGGAACTCAAACGACCTCAAACTTCAGTAATTTTGAAAGCAATACATTAGGAGTCAAATATTTACTATACGATCCTAATATTCAAAAAGAAATAGATGGGCCTAACCTATACAGTTGGAAGAAAAATAATCTTCCCCAGTGGAGTGATTTGATTCCTGCAGTATCTATTTATGCTGGATTAAATTTGAATTTTGGCGATAATCCCTTCAAATTTGAAGGAGAACCTAATGCTTCCCCGAAAGCAGCTATCATAACACAACACAATATTGGAAGCAAATGGGTCTTTGTATCCAATCTTATTGCCGATAAACCCACTACCGATTTTCCTGCTTATGCAGGAATCTTTACGCTCACCCATTCTATTTATAAGCAAACAGGAATTTTTGCTGAATTCCAAACTTACATCAGCGATCTCTACAGCGATGAAATTTTAAGGGGAGGTGTTGCCTTTTTAGCTGGTAAAAACCTTCAAATTGATGTTTCTGGACTTGTTAACTTCAAAGATTCTCCTGAACGTTGGAGAGCTGGCATAGGTGTTTCTTATAGAATTGATATGCACGATTCTGACGAATATATTTTCAAAAATGATAAAGAGCGTGAGCTTTACCTTGAAGAACAATAAAATCATAGAAAAGAAAAAGAACGAAGTCTACAAATTCAGTTTAATTGAAACTTTCAGTCAAAAAATTCCCCAATTATAAAATTGGGGATTTCAAGTTTGCTATATATCTGGATTTATTTTCAAAACCTTTAAGTATAGTTATAATCATATTCACACAATATATCAATTGTTCTTTGTTGATCAGTTAATGGTGGTAAAAGTATGATGTTACCATGTACCCGTTTTGCTAGTAAACCATTATTTTTAAAGCGTCACATTGGTTCCAAGCTTTAGGGCTGTCTTCAGAATCGTTGATGATCGATATAATTTAGAGAGTTTCAAAATATCATTGACATCTTTAAACTATTTCCTTTTTTATCAGTTTAATTTACCATTTGTTCTCGTGGTAAAATAGTTTGAACATAAAACTTTCACTTATGAATATTAGTTTCATAAGCAGGATAGTTGTGGTAGTCTATCTGTTTAAAATTTTTAATTCCACTGCTCTAGGTTAATACTCTTGATTTAGTTTACACTTACTTTCTACTAGTCGGGATTGTTCATCTTATACCAAATTAGACCTATAATTTGGTATAAGAATGGTATAAACTTAAATCAGGGTCTAAAGATGACTACAGTTTTGAAAAATTACTTTTATGCTAATTATTACTTGCGCCGTGACTTATATCACCCTCTTCATTATTATTCATCACATCAACTAAAAAAATAGAATTAGCCCCGTTCGCATTTGCCATTCATTCATCTCCAAAATCAATAGAATCCTGTAATACCAATTTAAACCTATAATGTCGCAATAAAGCTTTAAAAAAGGATATTAAAATTACTGGTTTAATGAGTACACACACCATTTTAAATCAACTGAGTTTATACTTGGATCTGATCTTGAATCCACCAGTGAGGGCTTATTTTTTAT
Source organism: Psychroflexus torquis ATCC 700755 (assembly GCF_000153485.2). Lineage (NCBI taxonomy): Bacteria > Pseudomonadati > Bacteroidota > Flavobacteriia > Flavobacteriales > Flavobacteriaceae > Psychroflexus > Psychroflexus torquis. The sequence goes on from NC_018721.1 coordinate 147,595, forward strand.
AAATTTGATATTTAGATTCAATATAAAAGGGTACTTTTGCACGATTGAATAGAAAATCTATTTTAGCATAAAAATTATTGAAATAATATTGGCATGTACTTAACACAAGAAGAAAAAGGCGAATTATTCGCCAAACACGGTAAGGATAGTAAAGATTCCGGATCTGCAGAAGGTCAAATCGCATTGATGACCGGAAGAATTGAATTCATTTCTCAACACCTTAAGACAAACAGAAAAGATTATAATTCTGAACGTTCACTAGTAAAACTTGTAGGTAAAAGAAGAAACCTATTGGATTATCTTATGAAGAAACATATTATGAGGTATAGAGCTATTGTAAAAGATTTAGGATTAAGAAAATAAATTTAAAGGGGCAATTTTGCCCCTTTTTTAGTTTAAAAGCGTTCCCTAGAACAACTTCCATTGGTTTATACCTTTTTTCTAAACAACAACACAACAACTATTTTCTAGAAAATGTATAACCTTAAAATCATTAGTTTATGATCCAAAACATTTAGTGAAATTATCGATCTCGGCGATGGTAGAGAATCAAGCTCGAGACAGGTAAATTAGCAAAACAAGCACACGGTTCTGTAGTCGTACAGATGGGTGACACTATGTTACTTTGTACAGTAGTGTCGTCTTACAAAGAAAGTAAAATGGATTTCTTTCCATTAACTGTAGACTATAGAGAGAAATTTGCAGCAGCAGGTCGATACCCAGGAGGATTCTTCAAAAGAGAAGCAAGACCAAGTGATGGTGAAGTATTAACAATGAGAATAGTAGATAGAGTTTTACGTCCACTTTTTCCTTCAGATTACAGAACTGAAACACAAGTTATGATTCAACTTATGTCTCATGATGAAGATGTAATGCCAGACGCCTTAGCAGGCCTTGCCGCTTCTGCGGCCATACAACTTTCAGATATTCCTTTTGAAACGGCTATTTCTGAAGCTAGAGTTGCAAGAATAAATGGGGAATTCGTTATCAATCCAAGCCGAAGTCAGCTTAAAGAATCGGACATCGATATGATTATCGGTGCTTCTATGGATTCTGTGATGATGGTAGAAGGAGAGATGAAAGAAATTTCTGAAGAAGAAATGGCAGAAGCCATTCAGTTTGCTCACGAGCATATCAAAAAACAAGTGGAAGCGCAATTGCGTCTAGCGGAAGCTTTTGGTAAAAAACCGGTTAGAGAATATGCTGTAACTGAAGATAATGAAGATTTTGAAAAGAAAATTCATGATTTAGCTTACGATAAAATATATGAGATTGCTAAGGGTGGTCACAGCAAAAAAGATCGTGGAGAAGCTTTTTCTGCAGTAAAAGATGAAGCCATGGCTTTGTTTTCTGAAGAGGAATTAGAAGGAAACGAAAAGTTGATTAAAAAATACTACAATAAAACCGAAAAAGCTGCAGTAAGGGAACTTACTCTAGCTGAAGGCTTACGTCTAGACGGAAGAAAAACAGACGAAATTAGACCTATCTGGTGTGAAGTAGCCTATTTGCCTTCTGTTCATGGTTCAGCTATATTTACTCGTGGAGAGACTCAAGCTTTGGCTACAGTAACTCTTGGAACTTCTAGAGAAGCCAGCACAATAGATATGCCAACTCACCAAGGTGAAGAGAAGTTCTATTTACATTATAACTTCCCTCCTTTTTGTACAGGTGAAGCTTACCCTATCCGCGGGACTTCTAGACGAGAAATAGGTCATGGAAATCTTGCTCAAAGAGCCTTAAAAGGAATGATTCCAGAAAGCAATCCCTACACGGTAAGAATTGTATCTGAAGTTTTAGAATCTAATGGATCGTCTTCTATGGCAACCGTTTGTGCGGGAACTATGGCTATGATGGATGCAGGAATAAAAATGAAAAAACCTGTTTCTGGAATAGCAATGGGATTGATTTCTGATGGAGATCGCCATGCTGTTTTATCCGATATCTTAGGAGATGAAGATCACCTAGGAGATATGGATTTTAAAGTGACAGGGACTGCAGACGGTATCACTGCTTGCCAAATGGATATTAAAGTAAAAGGTTTGCCTTACGAAATTCTTGTAAAAGCTTTACAACAAGCAAGAGCGGGTAGATTACATATTCTTGAGAAATTGACTGATACTATTTCACTACCAAATGAAAATGTAAAAGCCCACGCTCCAAAAATTATCACTAGAAGAATTCCAAATGAATTTATTGGTGCATTAATTGGACCTGGAGGTAAAGTTATCCAAGAACTACAAAAATCAACAGGAACAGAAATAGTTATAAATGAAGATCCTGTTACTGAAGAAGGAATTGTTGAAATCCTTGGTACAAAACAAGAAGGTATAGACAAAGTCTTAGCTAAAATTGATTCTGTAACCTTCAAGCCAGAGAAAGGGAGTGTTTATGAAGTCACTGTCGTTAAAGTTTTAGACTTTGGTGCAGTTGTAGAATATAACGATGCCCCTGGAAATGAAGTTTTATTACACATTTCAGAATTAGCTTGGGAGCGTACAGAAAATGTTGCTGATGTTATGAAACTAGGTGATGTTTTAGATGTAAAATACTTTGGAGTAGATCCTAGAACTAAGAAACCTAAGGTTTCTAGAAAGGCTCTTTTAAAAAAGCCCGAAAGACCTCAGAAAAATGAGGAAGATTCAAGTAAATCTGAATAATTCAGATAAGTTTTAAAAAACGGTTTAGAATACTCTAAGCCGTTTTTTTTGTTTGCTGACAACATAGCATCACTGACATATTTTCAGAGCTTGTTTTGTTGAGTATATTGATGAAAAATAGGTTTATTTCATAAAATAGGTTTAATAATTCAAAATAAAATAATAAAATAGGTATTTTAGTAAATGTGCATGATCATTGCACTTTACAAGTAAATCATTTTTATTAATCATTAAAAAAATAGAATGAAAGTATTAGTAATTGGAGCGGGTAACATGGGATTAACTTACTCTGAAGGAATGGCAAAATCCCCTTTATTAAATAGAAAAAATCTAATGATTCATGACGTCTCAGAAGACTTATTGAAAAAACTTAGTGAAGTGTCTTACTATGACACCTTCGATAATCTACAAGATTGTGTGCCTAACGCAGATGTCGTCTTTCTAGCGGTTAAGCCTTACCACAGTGAGGAATTGTTTGAAAGAATGAAACCGATGCTGGATGAACAACAAATCATTGTATCTCTGATGGCGGGCGTTACCATCGAAAACATTCAAAATGGACTCAATGTTAAAAAAGTAGTAAGGACTATGCCCAACTTACCTGCAAAGGTTGGTAAAGGGGTAACTTCTTATACGGAATCTAAGGAAGTCTCCAGAGTAGAGTTACTTATGATTAGAAACTTACTGGATACTACAGGACAATCAATTCGTGTAAAAAATGAAGATTTTATAAATAAATCCACAGGTATTTCTGGTAGTGGACCAGCTTATATATTTTACTTTATGGCTTCCATGTTGGATGCTGCTAAGAAAATGGGATTTTCAGATCATGATTCCAAAATATTGGTGAGCAATACCTTTGAAGGTGCCGTTCATCTATTTAATGAATCTGATTTATCTCCAGAAAAGTGGATGGATCGCGTTGCATCTAAAGGTGGTACAACTAGAGCAGCACTGGACTCTATGGACGATAATAATGTAAAACAGCTCATTCAGGATGCTGCCTACGCAGCCTTTAACAGAGCTGTAGAACTTGGGGATGAGTAATTTAAATCTTAAAAATATGCATTCAAAACGTATTGTTGTAAAAGTTGGAACCAATGTGATGACCAACAGAAACAATAGAATTGTAGGTCCAATTCTAAAAAACTTAGTGAGACAAATCGCTTATTTATATGAGCGTGATGTCATAACAGTTCTTGTGTCTTCTGGATCTGCCATAGCTGGAAAAGAAGTCTTAGGGTCATGTTCTTCAGACGATAAGTCTATTAGAAGACAAGTATATTCTTCTGTAGGACAACCTAGAATGATGAGACATTATTACACGATGTTTCATGATTTCGGGATGCGTTGTGGGCAAGTATTAGCCACTAAACGGGATTTTGCACCTGGGAAATATCGCGAAAATATGATCAATTGTTATGAAGGCCTTTTAAAAGAGGGCATCGTTCCAATTGCCAATGAAGATGATGCGGTATCCCTTTCTATGTCTATGTTTTCCGATAATGATGAGTTAGCCAGTTTAGTTTCAGAATTGGTTAAGGCAGACATGTTAATTATGCTTACTGATATCGAGGGCCTTTATACAGGTCATCCAGATCATGAGGATTCCAAAGTGTTAAGACATGTAAGAGTCCACGATAATGTTGAAAAATATGTTCAAGAAAATGAAAAAGGAGAAGGTGAAGGCCGAGGTGGTATGGAGTCCAAGCTAAAAATAGCTAAGATGACCGCAAGTAAAAATATTCCTACTTTCATAGCCAACGGAAAGGATGAGAATATCATTATAGATATATTAGAAGGTAGAGAAGTCGGTACTAAATTTACTGTTTAATCTTAAAAACAATTTATGAAGTTATTAGATACAAAAGTTAAAAACGACGTTCTTCAATCGATGATAACTATTATCGATAAAAGAAGAGATGAGATTATAGAAGAAAATAAAAAAGACTTAGAATCTTTCAATAGAAATGATCAGGCCCTTTACGATAGATTGGTTGTGAATCAAAGTAAAGTTGACGGTATGATTCAAGCTATTAAGGAAGTGAAAGAACAAGAGGATCCTGTTGGAAAAACTATTTCTGAAAAAACCTTGGATAATGGTTTAAAGATTGTCAACAAAACAGACCCCTTTGGTACTATCATGATCATTTATGAATCTAGGCCAGATGTAACCATTGAAGCAGCAGTTTTAGCCTTTAAAGCGAATAATAAAATATTCTTAAAGGGTGGGAAAGAAGCGAATCATAGCAATATCATTTTAGAAAAATGCTGGCATGAAGCCTTAGAAGAAAATGAATTGTCTACAGATTGGATTTCTCTACTTCACCTCAACCGTGAAGAGACAAGAGAGTTTTTAAGCAATCCACCAGAAAAAATAGATCTAGTAGTTCCTAGAGGTGGTGATAAGTTGATAGATTTTGTAAAAAGAACAGCTAAAGGAGCTGTACTGGTTAGTGGTAGAGGAAATAACTTTTTATACGTATCTCCCGATGCAGATTGGGATACCGCTAAAAAAGTAATCATCAATGCCAAAACAGATAAAATCTCTGGATGTAATGCTCTTGATAAAGTATTAATTGACTCTCACTTGCCAGATTTTGAAGTTAAGGTTAAGGACTTAGCAGAGACTCTAGAAAATGATTATAAGGTAGAAATTCTTGTCGATGGTAAAGTGGAAGATGTTTTAGATAAACCTACACTTCCAACAAAAGATACATGGACAGAGGAATTTTTAGCTTTAAAAATAGTTTTATCTTCCGTAGAATCGTTTGATGAAGCTGTAGAGAAAATAAATACTTACTCTGGAGGTCATTCTTCTGTAATTATCACTGAAGATGATAATAAAGCTTTAGAATTTATGCAACAAATTGATTGTGCTGCTGTATATCAAAATGCGTCTACTCGATTTACAGACGGTGGACAAATGGGAGTTGGTGCAGAACTGGCAATTTCTACAGATAAATTGCATCACAGAGGACCCTTAGGACTAAAACAACTGGTCACCAACAAATATTATATTTGGGGTAATGGACAAATCAGAGAATAAATATTAGAATTTAAGATACCTAACAGCCTGCTTTACAATCTAAAGCAGGCTTTTTTGTGAAAGATAAAGTAGGTTTTAAAAATAATTTGATGCCTCCGTGTAACATTTTCTCCTTTTAGCTCGTAAAATAATATGTAGATAAACGATAATTGAGGACATAGCTAAATGAGACAACTTAAAATTACCAAACAGGTTACCAACAGAGAAACTGCATCCCTAGACAAGTATCTTCAAGAAATTGGAAAAGTAGACTTGATTACGGCGGAAGAGGAAGTTGAGCTTGCACAAAAAATTAAAGCTGGAGATGATTTAGCTTTAGAGAAATTGACCAAGGCCAATTTAAGATTTGTGGTATCTGTATCAAAGCAGTATCAAAATCAGGGTCTTACCCTACCCGATCTTATTAATGAAGGAAATTTAGGGCTCATTAAAGCTGCAAAGCGCTTTGATGAAACAAGGGGTTTCAAATTTATTTCCTATGCGGTGTGGTGGATTAGACAATCCATCCTTTCAGCTTTAGCTGAGCAATCCCGTGTAGTAAGATTACCTTTAAACAAAATTGGTTCTATTAACAAAATCAATAAGACTTTTGCCATTCTAGAGCAACGCCATCAACGACCACCAAGTCCAGATGAAATTGCAAAAGAATTGGAAATGACCGTTAATGACGTTAAAGAGTCTTTAAAAAATTCTGGCCGTCACTTATCTATGGATGCTCCGTTGATTGAAGGTGAAGACTCCAATCTATATGATGTTTTAAAATTTGGAGAATCTCCAAATCCAGAAAACGATTTGCTACATGAATCGCTTCAAACAGAAATAGAAAGAGCTCTAGAAACATTAACCACACGTGAGGCTGATGTAATCCGCCTTTACTTTGGATTAGGAAATCAACAACCTATGACTTTGGAAGAAATTGGAGAGACTTTTGGACTTACTAGAGAAAGAGTAAGACAGATTAAGGAAAAAGGGGTTAGACGTTTAAAACACACCTCTAGAAGCACTATACTCAAAACATACCTAGGATAGGTTTAGGTTTAGGTTTAGGTTTAGGTTTTGAATTTTACTAAAAAAGCCCTCTAATTGAGGGCTTTTTTATAGTGATTTCTGAAAGAACCAATTAATTTTTATCGACCTCAATAGACGAATTGGTTTCTGCAGCTTTACTCTTGATTTGTTTTAGTAATTCTTCAGATTCAGAAATAATTTCAGGGTATGACTGAAAGTTTTTAATAATATTTTCTAAAATATAAGTGGCCTGATAGTCATCCCCTAAAGCATTAAAATTTTTAGCCATCAATAAAAGTCCTTTAACTCCAAATTCTCTATATCTAGAATAATTTTTTGTGAGATCCTGAATAACGAGTGTAGAGGCTTCGTAATTCTGTGACTTATTCTTAAAGTAAGCATCATAATATAAAGCCTCAGCTTTTAGTTTTCCTGTGGCCGTCGTTGACACTTCTCTATAAGCAGTTTCCGCTCTCTTTTCATCACCAACTTCCAAAGAAGCTCTAGCGATGAATATTTTTGCATCACTAAGGACCTCTTCGTCTATATTGTCTTTTGATAAGATCAATTCAGCATAAATGACAGTTCTATCAAAATTCTCAATTTCATAGTAGGCTTTCATTAGATTGGACTGAGCAAACACTACATTTTGAGAAAAATTGGCTTCTGTCTCTAACCTATTTAAACTGGTAATCGCTTGATCATAGTTCTTTTCAGATAAATAGATTTGAGCTAATCGCCTCAAGGATTCTTCTGTAAACTCACTAGATCGGCTATTGATGACTTCTTCGTAGTAAGGAACAGATGCTTGGCGTTGATCGCTGTTAAACAAAGATTGAGCGAGATAGAAATTGGACTTCAAACTGTTTTTTCCATTAGGAAATTCTTCTAAGTATTTTTTAAATCCTTCAATTGCTTTATCAGTTTCATTATCTAGAAATTTATTCTCTGCAGCTTCGTAAGTGGCTTCTTCAATATCAGAATCTGCAACTTCAACAAAATCTAAGCCTCTTACCCAAGTAGCATACTCGTCTGTTTGGCCAAGATCTATATAAATTAGCCTAGCAGTTTGAACAGCCTGGAGGGCCTCCTGAGAGTTTGGGTATTCCTTGATCAACTGTTTTAACCTCATTAAAGCCTCTTGATTTTCTCCTTTGTTGAAATAGATTAATGCCAGTTTTGACAAAGCTTTAGGGTAATATATGCTTTGCTTGTAATTGGTTAAAATGTTTTGATAAGTTGTAATTGCCGCTTGGTCTTCATTTTCTGCTACGTAGGTATTACCAAGCTCAAATAGAGCATCATCCTTGTAAATAGATTTCGGGTAACTCTGGACAAATAGATTTAAATTTTCTATTTTTTGTGCATTCCTATCCACAAATCCATAGCTATAAGCCTTTTGAAAAAAAGCATAATCACTATTGTAATTCTTCATTGCAATAGCGCTATTATAGGCCTCCATTGCTGGCCAATATTGTCCTAATGCAAATTGTGCATCTCCTAATCTTACATAGGCATCATGAAGTCGTTGTGATGGCCTTTCAATAGCAATAAAGCTTTCAAAGAAAGAAATAGTAGATCTATAATTTTTTATTTTAAAATATGCATACGCAATATTGTAGTCTGTAGAGTAAAACTCCGACAATTGCTTTGCCATGGGCATCCCTTTAAACTCTTTATAACCAATCAAGGCCATATCATAGTTTCCCAAGGCATAGTCCACTTCTGCCTTCCAATACGTAGCTTTCGCAGTAAACTCTGGATCTAAGCGTTCAGCTAAGGAACTATTGAAATAGTCTTTAGCGGCTTTAAGTTGGTTATCTCTAAATAATTCAACTCCATAATAATAGGTTACTTTTTGTAAAGCCAATTTATTTTTATACTCCCGACTTCCTTCTAGCATAGAAATCGCTTTCTCGTAATTTTTTGACGTTAAATAAGAATCGATCAATAAGTCTTTAATTAGATCAGATTCTTGAGACGTTGGGTAGTTTTCAATAAACGCCTGCAGCACTTCAGGAACAGATTGGTACGTATTTCCAATTTCATAACTCAACTTTGCATAATTTAAATAAGCATCTTCCTTTAGCTTGTCATCAAAGTTCATTTCTGTCACATTTTTGAAAGCATTTAGCGCTTGAATTTTCTTATCGGTTTTCAAGTAAGCCTTAGCCAGATGGTAATATGCATTTTGAGCTACAAAATCTTGACCATCTAAGATTTTAGAAAATTCATCAATAGCCAATTCATACTGTCCCGTTTGATAATAAGCGTAACCAAGTTGGTAATAATCTGTGTTATTCCACTTACCTCTATCCCCTTTATAGTCCTTTAAGTATTGAATAGCACTAGTATAATCCTTTAAATTGAAATAACTTTCTCCTATAATTTTATTGAGTTGAGAGCGTTCGCGAGTATTGGATTTTGGTAGCTTTTCCATACCTAGATCAATCGCCTTTTGAAAATTACCAAGTTTAAAATTCATATCACTTTGGAAATAAGATATGTTATTTCCCTGAATACCTTCACTCCTAGCCTCATCAAATAATTCTGAAGCAGACTCGTATTCGTTTTCTTCATAAGCTATAAAACCTATATAGTATTTGGCCTGAGCTCCATATTTTTTATCATTTCTAACTCTATTAAAGAGTTGCTCTGCTTGGTCATAGTTCTTACTTTTGAAACTTGTATACCCATAATTAAACTCATAAGTATTAAGTTCATCCCTCGATAAGGAACGAGTATTCACTTGGCTAAACCATTTATTGGCTTTTAAAAAATCTCTCTCTTGGAAATAATAATTTCCAACTTCAAGATAAGCCTTGTTGGTTTTTAAACTTGTAGGGTTTGCCTTTATAAAGTCTTCCATCTGCTCATCTGCAGTTGGTTCGCCTAGTTTAATGGCGCAATTCGCTAGATAAAATTTAATATTAGACTTTAACTGATCACTGTCCAAGGACCTATTTATTTGCTTAAAAGCCTTAACTGCAGCAGCAAATTGATTTTGATCATATAAATGAAGGGCGTCTTGATACTCTCCAAGGGCATCCTCAGAATATTGAGATTGCTGAGCTTGGACTAAAAAGGTTAAGAAAAGAAAACAAATGGTTAAAAACTTAGACATAAGTTGTGTGATTTTGATAACAGTCAAATATAAAGTTATATAGTCATATAACGTTCCAAGCTCATTTTAATTATAAGTAAAAAACAGTAGATTTTTCACGCTTCACAAATTAATCCTATCTTTATCATTAATAATTTTTTCTCTAAAAGCCAATGTCAGATACCATTCTAGAACTCAATAATGCCAGTATATTTCAACGAGAAAACCTTATACTTTCTGATGTAAACATAGAAATTAAAAAAGGAGAATTCGTTTATCTTATAGGTAAAACAGGAACTGGTAAGAGCAGCTTTATGAAAACACTCTATGGAGATTTACCTCTAAAAAGTGGATCTGGACAAATTGTCGATATTGATTTACAAAGCTTAAAAGAAAAGGAAATTCCTTATCTAAGGAGAAAGCTAGGAGTTGTCTTTCAGGACTTTAAGCTATTAAACGATAGAAATGTCAAGGAAAATTTAATATTCGTCTTAAAAGCTACTGGTTGGAAAGACAAGACTAAAATGGATCAGAAAATTGAGGACGTTTTGGATAAAGTAGAGATGAAAACCAAAAGCTTTAAATTTCCTTACCAACTTTCTGGTGGTGAACAGCAGCGTGTAGCTATAGCTAGAGCTTTACTTAATGATCCAGAACTCATCTTAGCAGATGAGCCTACTGGAAACTTAGACCCACAAACCTCTGTGGAAGTTATGCAAGTCTTACAAGACATAAATAAGAATGGAAATACGATTTTGATGGCTACTCACGATTATGCTTTGTTGCTAAAATACCCTTCAAAAACATTAAAATGTGATGGACAACGTCTTTTTGAAGTAGTTCAAAAGAAACAACAACAGCATTAAAAATAATTCACTATGAAACCTCTTAAACTCACTGCAATCGCCTTACTTATGACATGTTTTGCTTGCAACACTGAAGATAAATCAAAAGACAATATGATGGCAGATAATACTTTACTAAAGAAATGGGAAGGTCCGTACGAAGGTGTACCAGATTTTGATGCTATGAACCTAAAAGATCTTGAGCCTGCTATGGATGCTGCTATAGAAGAACACCTTAAGGAGATTGATGAGATCGCTAATGTTAAGGAGACCGCTACGTTTGAAAACACCATTAAAGCTATGGAACGTTCTGGTAAAACTGTAGATAGAGTCTATACCTATTACGGGATCTGGAGCAGTAATTTATCTTCTGAAGAATTTAGAGATATCCAACAGAAATTATCTCCAAAATTATCGGATTATCAATCTGAAATTCGTCAAAATGAAAAACTTTTCAATAGGATTAAGTCGGTTTATGAGTCTAGTCAAAAAAATCCTTTAGAGCCCCAAGCTCAAAGAGTTGTAGATTTAGTCTATAAATCTTTTGAGATGAATGGCGCCAATTTAGATGACGAAGGAAAAACACGTTATGCTGAAATCAATAAAGAATTAGCCAAGATTTATACCGATTTTTCAAACAACATACTTCATGATGAAGAAAACTATGTCACCTTTCTCAATAAAAATCAACTAAGTGGTTTATCGGACTCCTTCATTAAATCTGCTAAAAAAACAGCCGAAGAACAGGGGAAACCAGATCAATATGCCATTGTAAACTCAAGATCCTCTATGGATCCTTTTCTCACTTACTCGGATGAAAGAAAACTCAGAAAACAAGTTTGGGAAAATTATTATTCTAGAGGAGATAATAATGATGAATACGATAACAATGCTCTCATCAAAGAAATTCTGAAATTGAGAGACGAACGGGTCAAATTATTGGGCTACGATAACTTTGCAGAGTGGAGACTTCAAGACAGAATGGCTAAAAATCCTGAAAATGCGATGGATTTATTAATGGCAGTTTGGCCATCGGCCATTGCTAGAGTTGAAGAAGAAGTAGAAGATATGCAAAAGGTCGCCGAGCAAGAAGGAGCAGATTTTGAAATTGAAGCATGGGATTACAGGTATTATGCTGAAAAAGTTAGGCAAGAAAAATATGATTTAGATTCGGAGGAGGTAAAGGAATATTTAGTCTTAGAAAATCTAACAGATGCTATTTTTTATGTAGCTGGAAGACTTTTTGATTTTGAATTTTCTGAAATTACAGACGTTAGCGTTCCCCTATTTCATGAGGATGTTAAGGTTTTTGAAGTTACTGAAAAATCTAACGGAGAGCATGTTGGTGTGTTCTACCTAGACCCTTATGCTCGAAAAGGCAAACGGTCTGGGGCTTGGGCTACTACCTATAGATCTTACACAAATTTTGATGGAGAGACAAATGTTTTAGCGTCCAATAACTCCAACTTTGTGCAAGCAGCAGAAGGTGAACCAATTCTAGTATCTTGGGATGATGCAGAAACTTTTTTTCATGAATTTGGACATGCTCTACACTTTTTGAGTGCAGATGTAAAATACCCAACATTAAATGGAGGCGTAAGAGATTATACAGAATTTCAATCTCAACTTTTGGAACGTTGGATTTATACCGATGAAGTTATCAATAACTTTCTAAAACATTATAAAACTGGCAAGCCTATGCCGGCAGAACTTATAGCCAAGATTAAAAATGCTTCTAAATTCAACCAAGGTTTTGCAACCACAGAGTTTTTAGCATCAGCCATCATGGATATGAAATATCACACAACAGATCCTAAAACTATAAATCCAAAAACCTTTGAAAAGGAAACCTTAGACCAATTAAACATGCCAGATGAGCTTGTGATGCGTCATCGCTCACCACAATTTGGTCATGTGTTTTCTGGCGAAGGCTATGCTACAGGATATTATGGATATCTATGGGCAGATGTACTTACCTCGGATGCTGCAGAAGCTTTTGCGGAAGCTGAAGGTGGTTTTTATGATGAAACGCTGTCAAAAAACCTAGTGGACTTTCTATTTGCGCCCCGAAATGCTATAGATCCAGCCGAAGCGTATCGACGATTTAGAGGAAGAGATGCAGAAATTGACGCCTTGATGCGAGACCGAGGTTTCCCAGTCCCAAAAAAATAAAATGCTTTCTATACTTATCAGGTCTTTTGATAATCCATTGATTGATATTGTGTCTGTTTTATATACAGAATGTCAATTTTTGGATATTGAATTTGAAATTCTTATTTCTGATGATGACTCTAATGGCAAAAATTTAGACCACCATAAGCTTAGTCAATTTCCGATGGTAACCTATTGGAGAAACAAAAAAAACCTAGGGCGCTCCAACAATTTGAATAAATTGATACGTAAATCTAAATTCAACAGTGCATTACTCATGGATGCGGATGTAATTCCATTAAAAACTGATTTTATCAAGCTATACATGGAAGCCTTGAACACAAAGTGTGTTGTCGCCTATGGTGGACTTGCTTACGAAAAAAATCCTCCAGAAACTTCTGAACTATTAAGGTGGGTTTATGGCCACAAAGAAGAAGCAAAGCCAGCAAGCTTAAGACAATCTCGATATCCTTATAACATCTTAGTCTCTAACCTACTCATTAAAAAATCTGAATTTGAACAGCCCATTTTTAATACTGAATTAAAAACTTACGGGTATGAAGATTTGGTTTTCTCTGAGTTTTTGAGAGAACACCAAATTGATGTACTGCAAATTGAAAATCCAGTTATCCATAAAGGTCTTGAAACCTCTATGGTGTTTCTTCAAAAAACTGAAACAGCCTTAGACAATTTGGTCAGTTTAATTCAAAAAGGAACTTTAAGTCAGGAAGCCACAAGCCTTTCGACCTTATATTTTAAACTTAGAAGATACAAACTTAATAGTGTTATTTATAAATTTCTGAACGCTATTGAAAGAGCACTTAAGACTAATTTAGTATCTAAGAAACCGAGTTTAATTTATTTTAAACTTTATAAGCTTTACCATTTTTCAAAATCATATCAAAAACAATGATACAGTTTTCAGTCGTTATACCCTTATACAACAAGGCCAACTACATTCAAAACTGCCTAGAAAGCGTTTTAAAACAGACTCATAAAGAGTTTGAAGTTATCCTTGTAAACGATGGGAGTACAGATGGTTGCGAAACTGTAGTTGAAAGATTTCAAGACTCACGCATACGTCTGGTGCATCAAGAAAACAAAGGAGCTTCAGCGGCTAGAAATAAAGCTGTTTCTTTGGCTAAACACGGCTGGATTGCCTTAATCGATGCAGATGATTATTGGTACCCAAATCATTTAGAGGAATTGCAAAACACCATTGAACAATTTCCAAAAGCTGATGTGGTTTGCAACAACTATGAAATATTGCTTGAGAAGGATTATGTTAAACATCCTACTTTCTCTATTGAAAATCCTCTTAAAGCTCAATACATCAAAGATTATTTTAAAGGGAGTTTAATAGATCCCATCGCTTGTATGTCTTCTATATGTTTTAAGCCTTCATTTTTTAAACAAGTTGGAGGATTTGATATTGATATTAAATCGGGTGAAGACACCGATCTTATGATAAAATTCGGGTTAAAAGGCATTATTGCCTTTAATCCAAAAATTGGGGCGCGTTACATTATAAACAGTGAAAATAATTTAGCAAAATCTAATTTTTTCATAAACAGCATAGATTTTATTTCAAAATATAAAGCCCAAGAAGATAAAAATTCATCTTTAAAAACTTATTTAGACATCAACAGATATGCTTTAGTTATAAGATATAAATTAGATTCAATTCCTTTATGGAAAGAAATAATACATGAAATAAATCCTAAAAATCTAAACTATAAGCAAAAGATTTTACTTGGATTACCTGCAAAAATTCTAATATCAATCAAGAGATTCCAGAACTATTTAATAGATAGAGGACTTTATATAACTCCTTTCCGTTAATCAGTGCAGACTATCAATTTTAGATTTAAAATAGTTATCATAATCCAAGCGCTGTCCTATAATTCGCTTTACAGGTCTAAAATCCTTAGAAAATATACTTTTTTTGAATTCCTTTTCATTAAAATCTATTTTTGATAAATCAGAAATAGAATGCAATAAGTGTTCAATGGAAAAAGGGGTTTCTGGCTTAAAGTCAATAGTGTAATTTGACTTATACTGAGGGGATAGCCATACCACAAATGGAATTTCGAACATAGAGCGAGTAGGTTCTTCCAAATCATTATGCCCAAAAAAGTCACGATCTGTAAACACCTCTTCTCCATGATCTGAAAAGTAAACAACAAAACTATTTTTATTTTGGGAACTCACCTTCTTAATAACTTGATCTACCAGATAATCTACGTAAGAAATTGAATTGTGATAGGTATTTATTATTTCAAAATTGGCCTTTTTTGGGAACCGAGTTTTAGGTATATCTTTAAAAATATCAAATTTATCAGGATATCTTAACTTATATCTTCCATGAGTTGCCAAGAGATGAAGTACGATGAATTTATTTGGGGAGTCATCGTTAAGTGCGATGTCAAGGTGTGGTAACAGAACTTCGTCATAAGGTGTTTTGGAACCATAATCAGTTGTATTTGTAAACACATAGGAGTCTGATGCTTTTGCTACCTTACTTAATAAAGTATCATAAATACCTATCGGTATTTGATTCGATAACCAAAAGGTTTTAAAACCCGCCTGATTCATAAGTTGAATAAGGGTAGATTCGGTGTCTTTTTTAAAATTATCTAAAGATAAAGCTGCTTGTAAGGATTCTATAGTATGAGATTCTGAACTTATAACATCTTTATAAATTAATAGGTCCTCTTTAATCTGACTGAGTTTAGGAGTCGTAGACCTATAGAAATCATAAATACCAAGATGATGACGAGTTGTAGATTCTCCAATGATTAATACAAACGTATGAGAATCAGAATTTCCTTTAAATTCTACATTTCTAAAATTTCCAAAGGAACTTTTAATGTTGAATTTTTCATATTTTCTTATCTCATTAAAATACTCAGCCCCACCTTTAATAAATTGATAGGGAAAGTTTGCAAAATATAAACCGGAATATGTAAGTAGGAAAAAAGTTGAAGTAAGAAATAGGCATTTATATTTTGTTTTAAATGAGGGTGATTTGACTAAGACCGGAACATATCTTTTAATACTATAAGCTATAATAAAGACCAGATCAATAAACAAAAGAAGAATTATTTCGAAGCTTACATAGTTAAAGAAAAACTCTGAAGCTTCAGCATAATTAGTTTCTAAAATGATAAAAATAGCTGAGGCTGAAAAAAAGGTATCAAAAATGTAAAAATAGGCACTTTCTATGCCCATAGAAAAAACGAAGATCACATATAAGATTTTTGATAATACGCTTTTGATATTTTTTTTTGGGATTAAAGATATAAACCCAAGTATAAGTGATAGTGATAAGAAATTTTCAATACAATTTTTAAAATTATATCCTCTGAATTCTGAAGACAAAAACTCAAATATAAAGCTCACCAAAATTGGAGATACCCACATTAAAAGCGATTTATAGTTAACCTTCATGCTCTAGAGTTTTGATTTCATGTATGGCTTTAAACCCTATTTTAAATGCTCTTAGTTGTTCAAAAAAAGAAATAAAATCATACCTGTATAAGAAGAATACATATTTAAATAGCCATAAGTAAGTCCAATGCCGATGAGTTAAAAATTTTTGGGCCGTAATTGCCCTTATAAATCCTGGTGCTCCTTGATTGGAAGCAGATATTTTTCCACTATGTTTTAGTATGGGTTTAGCATGAAAAGCAACTCTTAAGCTATGTCTTAATAGTGAGTCTTTAAAAATTTGCTCTTCAGCTGAAGGAAATGAAGTTCCAAGTCCGAAATTTTCATTCATTCGTATTCCTTTTTCTCTAACATCTTTTACCCTAAATGTCATTTCCACTGAAGATAATGGTTGTTTTGTAGATGTCGTATACCCTTCAGATTTTGGATATTTTTTTTGAAGTTGATCGTTTTCATCCAAAAATTGAAATGAAATTAAACTTGCTTGATCATATTTTTTATAGGCTCGCAAGATCGTTTTATCAAAATCTGGTAAATACTCTATATCGTCGTCTGCAATGACTAGGATATCTCCGATAGCATTTTCAATTGCCAGATTTCTACTTTTACTCAATCCAAACTCTCTTGAATTGATCACTCGTATGCCTTCAGTAGTAGACACTAAATCCTGGTTTAATTTGGTCTGATTAACAATTAAAATGGAATATGAACTCAGATCCATCTCAGGAAAAATCCCTCCTAAAAAAGAAAGGTCACTCCTATTCATGGTAGATATCATTATTTCCAAGTTAGGTTCTATGATCATCGTTTATAAAAAATTAAACTCTTTCTAAAAATAAATAATATAATGAAAAAGTAAACTATATAGGTTAAAGCATGTCCCAAAACAACACCTTCAAGACCAATTTTTGGAACAAGATATATGGCACTTAAATATAGACTTAAAGCTAAAAATAAATCTGTAATAATATAATGCCAAAGCATTTTCTTAGCATGAAATTGATAAACCATCACCATTGCCAATACTCTAAAGAAATCTCCTACTATTTGCCAAAAAAATAAGTCGGCCGCTGGTAAAAAATCTTTTGAAAAAATTAGGGTCACTATCCAATCTCTTAGAACATATACCAAGATCAATCCCACTATAAAAAAAGGTAGAATCTGTTTATAGAAATTGAAAACAATAGCTCTAAATTCCGATGTTTTTTGAGCTTCAGCCATTTTAGGTAAAATAAATAAATTCAATAAAGACAAAATAAACAAAAGATAGTAACTAGATATTCTTACTGTAGATTCCCAAAAGCCTGCATTACTTTCTCCAAGCGAGTCGATAAGTAAGTTTCGAATCCCTAGAAAAACCAAAGGAAAACTCAAGCTTGAAATTAAGGTCATAAAGGCATACTGACCTAAATTTTTAAGAACTGGTGTTGAAAATTTGCTCCATTGAAACGAGGTGATTGCTCCAAACCAAGATTGAACATAGTACAAAGTAAAAATCAACATTGCAGAAGGAACAATCACAATGGTTAACAAAGCACCTTCAAGATTTAGCCAATACACCAGCAATGCAAAAGCTATGATATTCAAAAAATGAGAGGCAATATTGATTTTAATGACTTTACTAAACTCATTTAAGCCTTGTAAAATAGAAATCAAATACAGATTAATGACGTGAAGAGGTAAGACAAAGGCCAACAAACGAATAACCGACACGAAATTTCTAGAACCAAAGATTAGCGTGTTGATAAATTCTGAGAAAACAAGAATCACAGTTATGGTAAGCAAACACATCACCAATCCAGACCAGATCAAGGTGGATAAAAAAGAGGAAAATGCTTTGGGATCAGATTTGTGTTCTGCGGAGTATTTGACGACTGCATTGGCTAATCCTCCACTTGAAAACTTATGAAAAATTTCTAAAACATTTCTCAAGTTTCCTAATATCGCAATGCCTTGTGGACCAAGATAAATAGCTGTTAGCTTTGAAACGCCAAGACCCGTAATCATTTTAATAACAACGGATAGTCCATTGAAAGAACTCACCTTCAATAGAGTAGATTGTTGAATTACAGATTTTAAACGTTTAAGCACTTATATCATTCCTATACATAAATCGAAAGTACAATTTTTAAAAATTTTGAATATCATTTCAATTCACTTATAAACAACAAAAGCTTCTGTCGAAACAGAAGCTTTTGTTGTTAGTTAAAAATTTGATTACTGAAAGTAAAAACTGTTGGGTGAAATACCAACACTAAACTCTTTTACTAATTGTCCTTCCAAAGAATAGATGAATACAAATCCATTGGAGGTGAAGTCTCCTGCATCCCCAACATAAATCTGACCTTCGTTCACTTCAAATCCCCGAAAAGCACCAAAAGAAGAGTCACTCCCATAATCGAAAATAACTTCAGAAGATAATTCTGTTGATGAAATTGACGTGGTATAAGCAGCTGTACCTGAAGTGTAATAAAATTGATCATTTTCAATTCTCAAATTACTAACAGAGGTTAAAGCATCAGGTTTATTTATTTCAGTTTCCACACTAAAAGTTGCTAGATCAATTTGCTTTACTCCTTCAGAATCCAAAGCATAAAGCTTTTGGTTATAAACTTGTATAGAATTAATCCCCTCTCCTACTTCAAGGGTTTCTGTAATTGTATTGGACATTGGATTTAATTTTGAAATGGTATTACCAGATCCAAAAGAACCATTTTGTATAAATATCTGTCCGTTACTTTCAACAATCCTTTCAGCAATTAAACCAACGGGAATAGTTATATCAACATTTAAAGTTTCAAGATCTATAACGGCAACAAAATCATCTTTTGGATCGTTTGGATCTGATTCAAATTCACCTGAATTCGTTACATATGCTTTTCCATCAAAGGCTACACCATAACGAGGATTTTGAAGATCTAGATCAATCTCTTCAATCAGTTCGAAAGTGTATCTATTTACAACAGAAATGAGATCTGACCCCCCAGCAATTATATAAGCCTTTTCACTATCAAAAAATATGGATTGAAGAAAAAGACCTGGTCCTTGCCCATCATTGGCATCTGCGAAAATATCATTCATAACCTCTTGTTGATCAGTACCCAAAAAAGATACAGAACCTCCAGCACTTCCTCCTTCATTAAGAATTAAAACCCCGTTAAAATAGTCACCATCGGGAATAACTGGCTGTGGGTTGTCATCATCACTACTACAAGAGATAATAGCAAAAGCTGAAATGGCGATCACTAAAAATTTAAAATAAGTGTTCATTGATTTGGATTTAAAAGTTAATTAAAGTTTGAATAAAAAAATGCCTCCCCGGCATGGGTCTGTTTTCTATAGTTTGGTAAGCAACATCGGTTATGTTCCTGACTTGAAAGGATAACTTAAGATTTTGGATCTTAGGGAATTTATAAGATAGCCCTGAGTTCCAAAGCAAATAATCTTCAAGAATGTCACCTTCGCTATTGTTAGATCTTGTAAAGATTTCACTGATGTATTGATTTTGTATTTCAACTGAAAATCGGTTCCATGAGTATGTAAACCCATTTGTCAACTTATGTTTTGGAACATAAGTAAGTTGAAATCCTGTTTGTTTGTTTTCAGAAATAGTATACCCATATAAAGAGTTCAACTGGAATAAATGTTCTCCAAATTTAAATGTTGACTCTAGTTGTGCTTCAAGGCCATAGGTTTCTACTTCATCTACGTTTTCTGGCTCCCAGATATTATTTACATTGGGTATCCAACGGATTAAGTTATTGATATCGTTATAATATCCTGTCAATGAAAACCTATGATTTTTTTTAGCATTAGAAAAGATCAAAGAGCTCTCCAACTGATTAGAAGTTTCAGGCTGCAAGTCGGTTTGACCACTTCCCTCCCAGTATAAATCATTGAACGTGGGGATTCTAAAGTTCTTTGAAACCTTAGCTTTAGCCTCTACATAGTTTGAAAACACATAATTAAAACCTGTACTAAATAAAAATGGACTGTCATATACATTAGAATATTCCTGTCGAAAACTCACTTCAGATGTCAGTTGCTTCCATTGGTGTTTAGCGAGAAAAGCAAAACTCGCAATAGTTCGACTATCAGCTTGAACATTATCACCATCTGCTGTGCTATAATTATATTCACTTAAGGCATTAAAATCGAAGTCATTATAAGTATAAAACAAACTATATCTAGCTATAGCAGTTTGAGCTCCAGCACCGGTGGGATTTGGGTTATTTATATTGGCAGTATATTGAAAGTCCTCTCCAAAATAGGCCATTTTTAATACAGAAGTTAAGTTTGAAAATTCTTTCTCCCATTCCAACATATGCCGATGGTCTTCATTGAGATAATTTGATCGCGGATCTGATGGAAACAACAAGGAGAAATTTCTATCCCCATTAAAATACATTCCATGATAAGTTAGCCTATGTCCATTACCCAATTTTCTGGAAAGGCTCAAATTGGCATTGTAATGTTCGAAATCTCCATTCAGATTTTTCCGATTAGTCGTAGGCCAATCGTAATCATTTTCAGAAGAAAACCTAGATAAAGCTAGAGATAAACTCCAACGATCTGTGGATGTAGAAGCTTTTAATAAATTTTGAAAAGTTGAAAAACTTCCTGTTCTAGCACTTAATACCGCTGAAGTTTCACCGTCAAATCTTAACTGATTGCTGAGATGAATACTGCCTCCAATGGCCCCTGTTCCATAGATGATACTCCCTCCACCTGGCCTTACAGATAACTCATCGAAACCATCTACCAATAAAGTATTAAAATCGGTTTGACCATTGAACTGTGAATTGATATTAAAACCATTCCAAACCACAGCAGTCTGTTGAGCAGTTGTTCCTCTAAAAGTTGGAGAAGATACCATCCCGTACCCATTTTGCTTAAAAAATATAGTGGTTTCTTGTCCTAAAACATCGGTAAGTAAGCCAGGGGTATTTTGAAGAATCGAGCTGGAAATGTTTTGAACACGCTGCCCTGTGGAAAATCGACTGATTTGTCGATCCACAACGATCACCTCTTCCAGCTTTTGGATAGAGTCCAATTGAGCAACAGTTGGGGATGTCCAAAGACACACCAAAATGCATAAGTAAATATAATGCTTCATACACCACTCGACTTTTATCCCGAAAGTCTTCGTTTTTAAATTATACATTGAGGCAGGTCTCCTGGCTTGCGTCTTTACTTAACCTTCCCATCTTAACAGACAGTGGTTATAAAGTTTTAAAGTAAAGCATACGCACAAAGCGTACAAAGCGCACAGTTGCGGGAACAGCTTTCGATTTTAACGAAATTCCCTTTTAATCTTCAAAAGTTGAAATACACCTTTGAGAACCAAAATGCGTCGCAAAATTAGACATTTCTTAAAGAATGATAGCTTTTTCTGAATTTAATTTTAATAAGCTTGAATTGAGGAGTTTAAAATTTGGAATAATTAATCATACTTTTGTCAAAATTTGTAGTGATGAAAAAAATTCTATTGGCATTAATTCTTATCGGTTTACTTTCTTGTGTCGATAACACAAAAAAAGAAGAAGATCTAGGAAGCTTTACTGAAGTTGAGATCACTTACGCTGAAGGATTTTCAATATATCATTACAAGGACTTTACTAAAGTCATTGTCCATTCTCCATGGCAAGAAGCCGAAAAAGGGTTGGTCTATATTTTAAAAAATAAAGAGATTGAATTACCTAACTCATTGGTCTACGATGCGATTATTGATTTACCTATCGAAAAGCTAGTCACAACCTCTACGACCCACATCCCCTCATTAATCGCACTGAATAAATTAGAAAAACTTGTTGGTTTCCCCAATCTCGATTACATTTCTTCTAAAGCTGCTAGAGAATTTATAGATGAAGGAAAGATCAAAGAACTGGGTAAAAATGAAGCGATAAATACCGAAATTGTTTTAGAACTAAATCCTGATGTTATTTTTAGTTTTGCATTAGAAGGACAAAATAAAGCCTTAAGCAAATTACAAGAGTCTGGAATACCTGTGGTCTATAATGGAGACTGGCTTGAAAAAAGTGCCCTTGGCAAGGCTGAATGGATTAAATTTTTTGGTGTTTTTCTTGGAGAGTTAGACCAATCTATAAAAGCTTTTGAAGACGTTGAGCAATCCTATCACTCTCTAAAAGTCTTAGCCAAGACCTCCAGTAAAAAACCAACTGTTATATCGGGAGCTATGCATCAAGACCGCTGGTATCTTCCCTATGGAACTAGCTGGCAGGCTCAATTTTTTGAAGATGCTCACGCAGATTATATTTATAGTCACACTCAAGGAAAGGGCAGCGCTGCCTTTGCTTTCGAAACAGTCCTGCAAGATGCTAAACAAGCTGAATTTTGGATATCGCCAGGACAATATACCACTTATGAGCAATTGACGGAAAGCAATACCCATTATCAAGAATTTGATGCCTTTCAAGAAAAGAATATTTTCACAATGGCGAGAACTACAGGGGAAACTGGGGGAGTTCTTTTTTATGAACTAGGTCCAAATCGGCCTGATTTAATTTTAAAAGATCTAGTAAAAATTTTCCACCCCGATTTGCTCAAAGATGAAGATTTTACCTTTTTTAAGCCCCTAGCCATTGAATAGAAACATAGCAAATAGTCTAGGTCTTGTGGTTTTACTGCTTTTTGGAATTGGACTGAGTCTTTCTTTGGGCTCTGTCTCTATTCCCATAGATGAAGTCTTGAAAATTTTACTTGGCCTTACTACCGAAAATTCAACCTGGGAATACATCATAGTCAATTATAGACTACCAAAAACACTTACAGCTTTGCTTATTGGCTCTGGTCTCGCTATAAGTGGATTGCTAATGCAAACCTTATTTAGAAATCCTTTAGCTGGTCCTTATGTCCTAGGCTTAAGCAGTGGTGCAAGTTTAGGAGTTGCTATTCTATTGATGGGTGCAGGACTGTTTTCTGGTATTTTTGGAGAGTTTATGTTTTCAAAATGGTCCATTATTCTCGCCGCTAGTTTAGGGAGTATTCTAGTTATGCTTGCGGTGCTAGCGACGGCCCAGAAAGTAAAAGACACGATGACGCTTCTTATTATTGGGTTGATGGTAGCAAGCTTAACTTCTGCTGTGGTTAGTGTTCTTGCCTATTTTAGCAATGCAGAAGAACTTCAATTATATATTTTTTGGTCTTTTGGTAGTTTAGGAAATTTGGCTTGGGGAGAGGTAGGCCTATTAAGTCTTTGCTGGTGCATTGGACTTGGACTTGCTCTTATTTGTCTCAAAAACCTAAACGCTTTGCTTTTAGGGGAAAATTATGCCAAAAGTATGGGTGTGAAATTAAATAGAAATCGAATCCTGATTATCTTATCCACTTCCATTTTTGCAGGAAGCGCTACCGCTTTTGCAGGTCCAATTGCCTTTGTAGGCTTAGCAGTTCCGCATTTAGTAAGACAGCTCGTCACTACTAATGACCATAAAGTTTTACTTCCCAATATTATTTTTGGTGGTGCTTTTTTAATGATTCTTTGCGATATTATAGCCCAATTACCAGGTAGTGAAAGCACATTACCTATTAATGCTGTAACCTCTATATTTGGTGCGCCAGTTGTTATCTGGCTTTTGGTTAGAAAGCGTAAACTCAAATTTTAAAATGTCTTCTAAAGTTAAATCTACCCCCTCAATACTAACGGCAAATTCTTTAAGCATAGGCTATAAAGATAAGAGGGAGACTATTGAAATCGCAAGTCAAATAAATTTTGAAATTCAGCCTAGTGAACTTGTCGCTTTAATTGGAATTAATGGTTCTGGAAAATCCACATTATTAAAAACTTTATCTGGAATACTCCCAGTACTTACAGGTGATATTTTAATTGATAATACCCCTATTTCTAGTTTACAAAACAAAGATTTAGCTTCTAAGCAAAGTTTGGTATTGACCAATGAAACCGTATCTAAACAACTTTCTGTATTTGAACTAGTTGCCTTAGGAAGACATCCGTATACCAACTGGTTGGGACACTTAAGTCAAAAAGATTTAACTCTTGTAAATGAAGCCATAAAACAAGTTGGATTACTACAGAACCAACATAGAATCTGCGATGCTCTAAGTGACGGACAGTTTCAAAAAGTTTTAATTGCCAGAGCTTTGGCTCAAAATACACCTCTAATTTTGATGGATGAACCTACAACTCACCTAGACATGTATCATAAAGCTTATGTGTTGCAACTTCTAAAATCGATAGTGAAACGCTCTCAGAAAAGCATTCTTTTTGCTTCTCATGAAATCAATTTAGCGCTCCAACTATGCGACAAGATTGTTCTTATCGATCAAGGGAAAGTCACTTATGGAGCTCCTTCAGAATTAATTCAAAAAGGAACATTCAATTCTCTATTTCCAAAAGATTTAATTGTTTTTGATGAAGTAAGTCAAAGCTTTCGAATGAAAATCAATACAGATTAATTTTTATCAAATAGTTTTCTCATTATAAATACATGTGGAAAGGTAATAGCAGCTATAAAAGCAAAAAGAAGTGATAAAAAGTTTTTAGAATCCTTAAACAGCCATACAACAACGAGCATACCTATAATTGAGGCTAACCAATACGGAAAGGCTTTTTTAAAATAACTTAAAAAATTTTCAAAATTAAAGGTTCCGTATAGAGAATTAACCTGATCCTTTAAAGATGGTATGCTATGCCAAAGGACAAAATAACTAGCAAAACCCCAGACTACGTTGCTAACAGCGAATAAGGCCATAAATAAAATAAGATATATCACGTTTGGAAAAAGTGAAGACTTAAGTTTAGGGTTTGTTTTGGATAAAAATATAAATAAACCTATACTTCCTAGTGCTGAAATAAAAAGAACAATATTTAAAAACTGACTGTCAATAAGTAAACCCGTCATATCTTGTACAATGAGTATAACTTCTTTTGAATTTAAGCTTAAAATTAAAAATAAAACCAGTAATCCATAAAATAGAAAAAATAAGGAAGACCAAAAAGATTGAGTGTTTTGTAACTTATGGTGAAAGTGCTGTTCTCCAAAATGATAAGAACTTATAATGACAAATGCAGCGATAGCAAAAATGGGGATAAAATAAAACACAGCTACAAAGGACAAAACAACTCCCAAATAAGCAAATAACGACTTGTAAAAATTTGGTTTCTGGGAATTCGAGTTTAAATTTTCAATAACAAATAAGTCATTAGACCCGTGTAAAATACCTAAACTAAAAATACCCAAAAGAGCTATAACATATTGAATTTCTGATATAAGAAGTTCTGAGCCTAATATAGCAAGCAAACTAAAAAGCATTATGTAATCGTAAAATTTTATCCTGTAAAGTTTCATATTACGCAAAATTAATTGAAAAAATTTCTTAAAACTAAAATTTAGTGTTTAATTTATTACTACATTTGATTAAACAAACTTAAATTTTATAACGCTATGAGAACATTTATGTACTTTATGGCCGACGTATCAAAGCTCGCAAATGACGACTACGTTGGTTTCACTTTTTTTGTAGGTAGTATGGCCATGTTGGCTGCATCTGCCTTCTTCTTTTTATCATTAAGTCAATTTGATAAAAAGTGGAGAACATCAGTATTAGTATCAGGTTTGATTACTTTTATTGCAGCAGTTCATTATTTCTATATGAGAGATTATTGGGATGCATTTGGAGAATCACCTACTTTCTTTAGATATGTAGACTGGGTTTTAACGGTACCACTTATGTGTGTTGAATTCTTCCTTATCTTAAGAGTGGCTGGAGCAAAAGCTAGTTTAATGTGGAAATTGATTTTCTGGTCAGTGGTTATGTTAGTAACTGGTTACTTTGGTGAAGCTGTTCAACCAGATTTCTCTTGGCAGTGGGGTCTTGCTTCAGGTATAGCTTACTTTGTTATTGTCTACATTGTATGGTTTGGTGAAGCTAAGAAACTAGCAGTATCAGCTGGTGGAGAAGTTTTAAAAGCTCACAACATTTTATGTTGGTTCGTACTTGTAGGATGGGCTATCTATCCTTTAGGATACATTTTAGGAACTCCAGGTGGATTATTTGGATTTGATTTTGGAGTAGACGCTTCATTTATGGATGTTGTTTATAACATTGGTGATGCTGTGAATAAAATTGGATTTGGATTAGTGATTTTTGCTTTGGCAACTAAATCTTCTGAATAATTTTTTATAATTAAAATTATCAAGCCGAATCTTATGATTCGGCTTTTTTTATACCCTATATTGAAATAAACAGTGATTGAAGTAATTGCTGTATTCGTTTTAATCCAAGCTTTTTAGCTTGGATTTTTATTGTGAAACCATCTTTGCCTCCTAAAAAAAGTCAACAGCATAATTTAGTATTACATCCACTAACTCTTGATGCATAAAACTAAACGCATAAATTAATGCCATAACTCCTTCTGTATAAATTATACCAAATTAGACCTATAATGACGCAATAAATCGTTTTACCGATACGAATTCGGCACAGGCTTTTTTCACTTGCTTTTCATCAAAAATAATTACCGTAGCTAAGGCTATGCTAGTTATTTTTGATTTCAATCAATAAATCAAAAAACCTGTGCTGAGCTACGTCGAAGTGTAATTCAATTTATTCATACGGCATTATAAATATAATTTGGTATTAGATCTACATTAGCATTATCTTCTAGAAACGACTCTTAAGTTTCGGTATTACCTATATAACTCACTCCCATTAAACTTTATGAACTCTAACATGTTGAACCTCTATATTCTGATCTTTAGTAAGCAAGTAAAAATTGTTGCATAATAGAATGATTTCGCAATAATCTCTTTTTTATGCTGATTATTTTTGGTATTTTATATAGAATCTTCATTTTAAGCTCTATTTCTAGCCTTTGCAGTTACTTTTTTTTTCCTAAATTTTAAATTTATACGCAATTATCTCTGGACTTCTATACAAATTGTAACACATGGCTTCCATAAGATTTTGGGTATGCATTTTTTCTATTTCTCGATATCTTGCTAATCCTCCGTTAAACCATCTTTTTATTCCTCCAAATGTACGCTCTACCTTGAATCTTGTTTTGCCTATTAATTTATTGAACTTCCTTTCTCAACGTGTTAAAGGTTTGTTCTTGTAAGCTTTTCTTAGAATATGATTTTTTAGATTTCGCTTTTTGAGTAGTCCTGCATTTTTCTTTGACTGATACCCTTTATCTGCTTTTAATGGGATGCCTTTTGGTAAATCTATAGTTACTGTCTCTAGCACGTCTTCTAAATTGGCTATCTCATTTTTACTTGCCGTGGTGGTTGAGACTCTTATGACAAGTCCTTCGTTATCAGTTACATGATGTTTTTTTAATCCAAAATGATACTTCCCTCTTTTCTTTAGCCATGTTCCATCTTTATCTACACTGTCAGCATACTGCTTTTTTACCCTTACCTTTTCTTCGCTGTGATTTTGGTTACCTTATGGTTCGTTTTCCCTTTTGGTCAAAGTTGTGTATCAATACCACTAGCATCGACTATAATTCCCTTTTTAACAATGATGTTGTGAGCTTCCAATTGTGCATTAATGATGCTGAATAACTTCTCAAAAGTTTTAGTTTGGTTAATGCAGTTCTAAACCTACTAAGAGTACTATGATCTGGCGCAACTTCATCTATATTCATCCCACAGAAATAATCGAAAGAGATACTGTCGTTCAACCTATCTTCTACTTCATAATCACTCAATCCATACCAACTTTACAAAAGACACATTTTAAACACTAGTAGACCGCTATAGGAAGATTTATCTACAACACTTTTACCTCTAGAATAATCAGCGTCTATTAGCTCTTCGATGTTATCCCAATCGATTAACTCATTTATTTGGCTGAAAAACGTTCTTTTATTTTTCTTGATCGCAAATCACAAATCATGTCTGCAAAAGTAGGCTGTTTCTGTAGTTTCATATATTAAAAACAAGACTTAATACCTTTGTATACAGAAGATTAAGGTGATTTAAAAACTTTATTTATTTATTAGATTTCACCTTTCAACAGTCTGTCATCGGTAATAAAGTGCCTTAATTTATCATATATGCTGTTCATCTGCAAAATCCCACCCTCTAACGATCCTCTAATTACACTCAACGAATATTAAATTAATTTATCCTAAAGGTTTTTAGTTTTAAAAGATTATAAAATATAAAAACCATGAAAACAATTATTCTTTCAATCGCTATTATCGCATATAGTTTTAGTTCTATAGCGCGAGATGAACAGTCACCAATAGATATCTATCTTGGCACGGCGGCTGATTTTATACTATTTACAGGAGCCGAAGCAATCGCTAATACTGGAATTTCGGACATTACCGGTGATGTTGGATCACACGTAGGAGCGATAGCTGGGTATGGACCACCTACAATTTTAGATGGAACTATACAAAACACCAATTCTATTACTGCACAAGCTTTATTAGTTTTAGCATCAGGAAGTTCTTATGAAATTGCAACAGATATTTCTACGAGAAACATAAATGCAGCAGGATACAATCTAGTAGATGGAGATATTTGGGGATCTTTTAGTTCACCCGAAATGAAAGTATTACCTGTTTCTGATACAAATCCCGTTTTAAGTAATATTGAATTGTCCAGCAGTGAAACATTCTGTGCAACCCAAGCTACAGCGGATTTGATAACTTTATACAACGAATTAATAGCATATCCAGGCGGAGTAACTCACCCTCTAGTTTTTGGTAATGGAGAAGTTTTGTCTCCCGGAGTCTATGACATAGGTGGAGCACAATCTATTTCTGGAACACTTACAATGGATGGAGGTGGAGACCCAAATTCCTTGTTTATTATTAGAGGCCCTGGGGCATTCACTACAGTAGCGGGTTCAACTGTAGTATTGACAGGAAATGCAAAACCAGAAAATATATTTTGGGTGAGTAGTGCAGCCATGTCTACGGGCGCTAGTACCATAATGAAAGGTACATTGGTTGGTGGAGGTGGTGGTGCTGGAGCAGTGTCATTAGGTGCCAATACCAACCATGTAGGAAGGATGTTTACAAAGTTAGGTGCAGTAAGCGTAGGTGCAAGCTCTATTCTTGCTATCCCAACGGGTACTCCTTTTTTTAATTTAAGAAGTCTTTCCACATTTGTAATGTGGTCCTCTGGTGGTGCGCTTTCAGATTCTGCAAGTTCTGACATCACAGGAGATGTTGGTACTGCATCAGGAGCCCTTGCAATTGCTGGGACTCATAATGGAGCAGTGTATCATCCAGGTATAGACTATTGCGCGCTAAATCCTACCATTTGGATTGGTGAAGTTTCTACAGTTGCTGAAAATATAAATAATTGGACTAAGGGTTTCCCTAACAGAGATATTGATGTTGTAATTAATATCACACCAAATGATCCCATTTTTTCAGAGAATATAGAAATTCAAAATTTATCGATCGCTACCGGTGCCAGTGTCTCACAAGCCAATGAATCACAAATTGATGTTTATGGTGATTTTCAAAATAATGGCACCTATAATCCAGGAAATTCAACTTTGGCATTTAAAGGAGATGAAATTCAAAATTTTTCTACAAATAATACTATATCAGTGTATAACTTGACTATTGATAACGACAATAGCTTAAACCTATTATCTGGTAATGTTGATGTGTTCAATAGTCTAAATTTAACGACTGGTGATTTAATTACAAATTACGACCATACTATTCCTGGTAATAACCTAGTAACTTTTAAATCTAGTGCTACTAACACAGCTATTATTAGTGAAATTAAAAATAGTAATACTGTCGTTGGTGAAGTTATGATTGAGCGTTATATTCCTATGCGAAATAGAGCTTTTAGATTCATGACTACTTCTGTAACCACCACAACTTCCATAAAGGATAATTGGCAAGAAGGAGTTAACAATACAGTTAATGATTACGAACAGAATTTAAACCCAAATACTGGTTACGGCACACACATTACAGGTAGTACAACCGGCGATAATGGATTTGATGCCACCTTCACAGGAAATCCATCTCTTTTTGAATGGGAATCACAAAATGGAAGTTGGTCAACAATCTTAAACACAGATACTAACACTTTAGAAGCAGGTAAAGCCTACGGAATTTTGATTAGGGGTGATAGAGCTACAAATATTTATGTAAATAATAATTCTAGAGGTGGAGATACAAACTTAAGATCTTTGGGGATTATTTTAACTGGTGATGTAAACATAGATGCCGATTTAAATCCTAACCCAGATGGCTTTTCTTTAATTGGTAATCCATACCAAGCTGAAGTTGATATGAAAAAAACTCTAGCAAATAGTTCAAAACATTTGGACAAGAAGTTTTATTATGCTTACAGACCAAATTTGGGTACTAGAGGGGGTTTTGTCGCAGTTGATTTAAATGCTAATCCAGTAGAAGGCGTTCCTAATGATCCCACTGACGAGAATACAATTGCAGCAAAGTTCCGTTATTTACAGGTTAATCAATCTGTATATGTTCAGACTGATCAAAACATTCAACCAACCCAAGTCCCTTTATTGACTTTTAAAGAAAAATTTAAAACAGACCAATCTTCAACTAATGTAGTTTTCAGAGATGTTCCTACCTCAAAAGTAGATTTAAATATCTTCAGCAATTCTAATAATAAATTGATGGATGGTGTAAGATTTAAATTTGATGCTACTTACGATGAAGAAGCTGGTACTGATGACGCTTTAAAATTCTGGAATGATGATGAAACTATAGGAATTCAATCTGATGGAAATTATTTAGCTATCGAAAAAAGGCCTTTTCCTAAAGACGAAGATATATTTAGTTTTTGGATTGGCAATTACAGAGATATAGATTATATCATGAATGTTGAAGTTGAAAGTATGTCAGATTATGTTATCTTTTTAAAAGACACTTACACTGAAGTGGATCATCAATTGAATGAAGGTGAAAACGATATTGCTTTTAGCATTGACTCTTCAGTTCCAGCTTCAATAAATTCAGATCGATTTAAAATTCAGTTTGAGAAAACCACCCTAGGTACATCACAAAATGAGATGGCAGGAAGTTCACAAATTTATCCAAATCCTTCAAATTCTGGATTTGCTTATCTTTTACATAATCCAGATTTCAATAGTGAATTAAAGGTTTCTGTTTTCAATATACTAGGACAAAGTATAGCAATTCCAAAAGATCGCCTGTCTTCTTCAGAATTAAAATTGAACACTAGCAGTCTTAACTCTGGAATTTATTTGATTAAGTTGACCTATCAGACTCAGACTACTACCCACAAATTAATTATAGAGTAGCAAAACTCAGACTACGAGGGTAACAACTCTTTGATGTTTTATATTCCAATAGCTGAATGCGAAGCATGATGCATAGCCTCCTCATCTTGAATCACTAAAATTTGGGGAGATTGGTGCAAAACTTGAAAACGACGAGTAAGTTCATTGGAGGTGTCTCTATTTGCTATTAAATCGAGATACAACATTTCAATATGCTCATTGGTAAAATCTATGTTATTTTGAAACTGATACCAAACCATATTGCTGATTTCATAAGACACTGAATGCTTAAAATCACAACTAGTCTTTCTTTAGAAAGTTGTTCTACAGCATCGAGCTGGGAGAGGTCTTCTAGTTGACGCCTAAATAATACCAAATTAGACCTATAATGACGCAATAAATTGTTTCTTTTTCGCCTGCTTTTCATCAAAAATAATTACCGTAGCTAAGGCTATGCTAGTTATTTTTGATTTCAATCAATCAAAAAATAATTCAATTTATTCATACGGCATTATAAATATAATTTGGTATAACTCCCCATTAAAGCCGTATGACCTCTAATATGTTGAGCCTCCATTTTCTGGTCTTTAATAAGCAGATACTCTATCGTTTTTATCTCTCCAAAATATGGAGCAAACAATAAAAGATTAAAGCCTCATTCACCTTTAGAGTTAATCAATATTGCTTTTTTTCAACCTTATAAAACTTGTCAATCAAAGTAATTCGATATCATCTTACTAAGAATACGAAATAATAGAACAAGGACTACAAACAAAGCTATAGCAACGATATAATCGAAAAAACATTAACTTTATGAAGAAATAATAATGAATTATAAGCATTTATTAGTAACATGTATTTTCATCTTATCGATAAATTTGTGGAAAGTTTTTTATTATGAAAATTTTAATTTTTACTAGTGTTATTTTAATCTCAAATTTATTTTCAATAAATACTTATTCTCAGGATATAGATTTGGATTGCGACTGTGATTATGTCATTGATAGTTCTGATGAAAAATGGTCTAATGGTACTTTAAACTCCTATGATGGTGCAACAACAAATTTAATTGGTAGCAATACCAACTTTGACAGTGGTCTTATTAACGTTTCTATTGGTAGTGTCCATAGCGAGCTCTATTTTTTATAAAAGATTTATACATACAAATCATGAATAATTTACGATTTACAACAACAATTATTAGTTTTATAATAAGTCTTGCCTCACTGGAGGCATCAGTTATTAATTCTATCACTGAAGGTGATATTGTAACTAATAACCCTACTCATAATGTGTCGGTGTCAGAAATGACGATATTTCCTGTTTCTGGTACAGACCCCGTCTTATCTAATGCCGAATTGTCCAGCAGCGAAACATTCTGTGCAACCCAAGCTGCAGCGGATTTGATAACTTTATACAACGAATTAATAGCATATCCAGGCGGAGTAACTCACCCTCTAGTTTTTGGTAATGGAGAAATTTTGTCTCCCGGAGTCTATGACGTAGGTGGAGCACCATCGATTTCTGGAACACTTACAATGGATGGAGATGGAGACCCAAATTCCTTGTTTATTATTAGAGGCCCTGGGGCATTCACTACAGTAGCGGGTACAACTGTAGTATTGACAGGAAATGCACAACCAGAAAATATATTCTGGGTGAGTGGTGCAGCCATGTCTACGGGCGCTAGTACCATAATGAAAGGTACATTGGTTGGTGGAGGTGGTGGTGCTGGAGCAGTGTCATTAGGTGCCAATACCAACCATGTAGGAAGGATGTTTACAAAGTTAGGTGCAGTAAGCGTAGGTGCAAGCTCTATTCTTGCTATCCCAACGGGTACTCCTTTTTTTAATTTAAGAAGTCTTTCCACATTTGTAATGTGGTCCTCTGGTGGTGCGCTTTCAGATTCTGCAAGTTCTGACATCACAGGAGATGTTGGTACTGCATCAGGAGCCCTTGCAATTGCTGGGACTCATAATG
Organism: Psychroflexus torquis ATCC 700755; assembly: GCF_000153485.2. Classification (NCBI taxonomy): domain Bacteria; kingdom Pseudomonadati; phylum Bacteroidota; class Flavobacteriia; order Flavobacteriales; family Flavobacteriaceae; genus Psychroflexus; species Psychroflexus torquis. The sequence goes on from NC_018721.1 coordinate 181,084, forward strand.
GAAGAATCTATTTTCCAGGTGTAGACTATTGTGCATTAAACCCTACGGTTTGGACTGGTGATATTTCTACTGATGCCGAAAATGTAAATAATTGGACTAAAGGTTTACCTGACAGAGATATCGATGTTTTGATCAATATTTCAGTTAATTATCCCACTTTTTCTGAAGATGTAGAAATGAAAAATTTGTCAATAGCAACTGGCGCCATTGTCTCACAAACCAATGAATCACAAATTGATGTTTATGGTGATTTTCAAAATAATGGCACCTATAATCCAGGAAATTCAACTTTGGCATTTAAAGGAGATGAAATTCAAAATTTTTCTACAAATAATACTATATCAGTGTATAACTTGACTATTGATAACGACAATAGCTTAAACCTATTATCTGGTAATGTTGATGTGTTCAATAGTCTAAATTTAACGACTGGTGATTTAATTACAAATTACGACCATACTATTCCTGGTAATAACCTAGTAACTTTTAAATCTAGTGCTACTAACACAGCTATTATTAGTGAAATTAAAAATAGTAATACTGTTGTTGGTGAAGTTATGATTGAGCGTTATATTCCTATGCGAAATAGAGCTTTTAGATTCATGACTACTTCTGTAACCACCACAACTTCCATAAAGGATAATTGGCAAGAAGGAGTTAACAATACAGTTAATGATTACGAACAGAATTTAAACCCAAATACTGGTTACGGCACACACATTACAGGTAGTACAACCGGCGATAATGGATTTGATGCCACCTTCACAGGAAATCCATCTCTTTTTGAATGGGAATCACAAAATGGAAGTTGGTCAACAATTTCCAACACAAACGAAAACACTTTAGAAGCTGGTAAAGCCTACGGAATTTTGCTTAGGGGTGATAGAAATACAAATATTTATTCAAATAATTCAGTTGTGGGCGGTGATACAAGATTGAGATCTTTGGGGACTATTTTAACTGGTGATATGAACATAGATGACGATTTGAATCCTAACTCAGAAGGCTTTGCTTTAATTGGTAATCCCTACCAAGCTGAAGTTGATATGAAAGCAACTCTAGCAAATAGTTCAACACATTTGGGCAAAAGGTTTTACTATGCTTATAAACCAAATATTGGTGATAGAGGTGGTTATGTTACAGTTGACTTAGATTCTGAACCTGTAGAATACATTCCTGAAGTTTCTTCAAACAACAATACGAATTCAGAAAAATTCCGCTTTTTACAAGTCAATCAAGCAGTATTTGTTAAGACTGATGAAAATCTTCAACCAAATGAAGTCCCTTCATTGACTTTCAAAGAAGAATTTAAAACAGACCAAACTTCAACTAATGAAGTTTTCAGAGTCAATTCTAACTCAAAAATAGATTTAAATATCTTCAGTATCTCTAATAATGAATTGATGGATGGTGTGAGATTCAAATTTGATACTACTTACGATGAAGAAGCTGGTCCTGATGATGCTTTAAAATTCTGGAATGATGATGAAACTATCGGAATTCAATCTGATGGAAAGTATTTAGCTATCGAAAAAAGGCCTTTTCCTAAAGACGAAGATGTATTTAGCTTTTGGATTGGCAATTACAGAGATGCAGATTATATCATGAACGTTGAAGTTGAAAACATGCCAGATTATGATGTCTTCTTAAGAGATACTTATACTGAAGAGGATCATCAATTGAATGAAGGTGAAAACGATATTGCTTTTAGCATTGACTCTTCAATCCCAGCTTCTGTAAATTCAGATCGATTTAAAATTCGGTTTGAGCAAATCACCCTGGGTACTTCAAAAAATGAGATGACAGCTAGTTCACAACTTTATCCAAACCCTTCAAATTCGGGATTTGCTTATCTTAAGCATAATCCAGATTTCAACAACGAATTAAAGGTTTCAGTTTTCAATATGGTAGGACAAAATATAGAAATCCCAAAAGACCGTATCTCTTCTTCAGAACTAAAACTGAACACAAGCAGTCTTAACTCTGGAATTTACCTGGTTAAGTTGACCTATCAAACTCAGACTACTACTCACAAATTAATTGTAGAGTAAAAACTCAAACTAAGAGGGTAACAACTCTTTGATATTCGTATGGCTGAATGTGAAGCATGATGCACGACCTTCTTATTTTGAATCACTAAAATTTGAGGAGATTGGTGCAAAACTTGAAAACGACGAGTAATTTCGTTGGAGATGTCTCCATTTGCTATTAAATCGAGATACAACATTTCAATATGCTCGTTGGTAAAATCTATGTTATTTTGAAACTGGTGCCAAACCATATTGCTGATTCCACAAGACGCTGAATGCTTAAAATCACAACTAGTAGTTTTTCTTCAGAAAGTTGTTCTACAGCATCGAGCTGGGAGATGTCTTCTAGTTGACGCCTAAATAATACCAAATTAGACCTATAATGACGCAATAAATTGTTTCTTTTTCGCCTGCTTTTCATCAAAAATAATTACCGTAGCTAAGGCTATGCTAGTTATTTTTGATTTCAATCAATCAAAAAATAATTCAATTTATTCATACGGCATTATAAATATAATTTGGTATAACTCCCCATTAAAGCTGTATGACCTCTAATATGTTGAGCCTCCATTTTCTGGTCTTTAATAAGCAGATACTCTATCGTTTTTATCTCTCCAAAATATGGAGCAAACAATAAAAGATTAAAGCCTCATTCACCTTTATAGTTAATCAATATTGCTTTTTTTCAATCTTGTAAGACTTGTCAATCAAATTAATTCAAAACCGTCCCACTACGAATACGAAATAGAACTAGGACTACAAACAAAGCTATAGCAACGATATAATTGAAAAAACATTAACTTTAGTAAGGAAAATAATAATGAATTATAAGCATTTATAGGTGACATGTAATTTCATCTTATCAATAAATTTGTAGAAATCTTTTATTATGAAAATTTCAATTTTTACTATTGTTATTTTAATCTCGAATTTATTTTCAATAAATACTTATTCTCAGGATATAGATTTGGATTGCAACTGTGATATAGAAATTACTAGTAAGAATGATGAATTACCAGGAGGTGGTAATTCATACGATCTTACTAGAAATAAAACTATTTGCTTTATAGGTGAATTTGACTACAAAATAGATTGGGCCAAGCTTGGAGATAATGTAACACTATGTGTAGGCGAAGAAGTAAAATTTAAATCCAAAGGATTATATTTTGAAGGTTCTAAAACCATCTATAATTATGGTGAATTTGAATACGGCCAATCCTTAAAACTAGATGAAAACTCAGAAGTCGTCAACTATGGTGAGATGGAGTCTAAGTTTGGTTTTGAAGGAGGCTCTTTAAATAATTTAAATGGCGCTGAACTAAGTATTGAAGGTTATAGTCACTTCAGTTCTGGAAGTCTTTTCAATGATGACTCTTCTACCTTTGAACTGAAGCAAAAAGGATATATCAGTTTAGGAACAAACATGGTTTTTGAATCTCGGGGAGAATCTGAATTCGAAGGAGATATCGATAATAATGGTCGATTAACATTATCCGGAAAGACTGAATTCAAAAAAAAATTAATCAATAATGGATTCGCTACATTGTCAGGTGAATTAGAATTTGAAGAAGGTTACAATAGCAACAGTCCTCAAGCTGTGACAGAAGCCAATAGTTTTCTTGAAATTGATGGTGAAGTCAACTTATGGAAAGGACATCTAGAAGCCAGTGCTGGTTTAGAGTTTGGAGGTGAAACCACTGTTGATGAAGGGGCATCAATTCATTTCTTAGGAAGTGCTAAGTTTGATGAGCTTACTTTAAGAGGTGAACTATATACTGAGCTCAACTGTAACACCTTAGAAATTAAAAAAGCGAAAGGATGGGGTGGTAAAATCAGTGCAAATTCAGCAAGTACGATATCTGTAAAAAACTTGAACAAACTACCATCCGATTGGATACTTCAAGGTAATGTTACTTCAGAAAAGTGTAATACTAATGGAGAAATTGTGGTTTGGCTGGGAGCAAAATCCTCCGATGCAAAAGACAAAGACAACTGGTCAGCTAAAATAAAAAACAAAAGTGTCCTAATTCCAAAGACTAATTACAATCCTGTTTTCAGTAAAAATGCTAGTTTATTCAATGTTATCATTAAAGAGGGAGCCGTTCTTACCAATTTAGCTGAAATTGAAATCAAAGGCAACCTATTTTCTAAAGGAGATTTAACTCAATAAATGGAAACTTTTCTTTTAAAGGAGCTGGAATTCAGTATTTTTCTACAGATAGTACTACTTCAGTATACAACTTGACTATCGATAACAGCCACAGCTTAAATCTTGTATCTGGTAATGTTGACGTGTTCAATAGTTTAAATTTAACGACTGGTGATTTAATCACAAATTATGACCATAGTATTCCTGGTAATAACCTAGTAACTTTTAAATCTAATGCCACTAACACAGCTATTATTAGTAAAATTGAAAACGGTAATACTGTCCATGGTGAAGTTATGATTGAGCGTTATATTACTATGCAAAACAGAGCTTTTAGATTTATAACCACTTCTGTAAACACCACAACTTCCATAAATGAAAACTGGCAAGAAGGTGTCAACAATACTGTTAATGATTACACAGAAAATAAAGACCCAAATCCTGGTTACGGCACACATATTACAGGCAGTACAACTGGCGTTAATGGACTTGATGCCACACCCACTGGAAATCCATCTCTATTTTCTTGGGATTCACAAAATGGGAGTTGGTTAACAATTTCCAACACAAACACAAACACTTTAGAAGCTGGTAAAGCCTACGGAATTTTGATTAGGGGTGATAGAGGCACAAATATGTATTTAAATAATTTAGCTAAAGGCGATGATACAAGGTTGAGATCTTTGGGGACTATTTTAACTGGTGATGTAAACATAGATAACGATTTGAATCCTAACTCAGAAGGCTTTGCTTTAATAGGCAATCCATACCAAGCTGAAGTTGATATGAAAGCAACTCTAAAAAATAGTTCAACACATTTGGACAAAAGGTTTTACTATGCTTATAAATCAAGTATTGGTGATAGAGGTGGTTATGTTACAGTTGACTTAGATTCTGAACCTGTAGAACACATTCCTGAAGTTCCTCTTAACAACAATATGGGTCCGGAAAAATTTCGTTTTTTACAAGTCAATCAATCTGTATTTGTTCAGACTGATGAAAATCTTCAATCAAATGAAGTCCCTTCATTGACTTTTAAAGAAGAATTTAAAACAGACCAAACTTCAACTAATGAAGTCTTAAGAGTCAATTCTAACTCAAAAATAGATTTAAATATCTTTAGTATCTCTAATGAGAAATTGATGGATGGTGTGAGGTTTAAATTTGATACTGCTTACGATGAAGAAGCTGGTCCTGATGATGCTTTAAAATTCTGGAATGATAATGAAACTATCGGAATTCAATCTGATGGAAAGTGTTTAGCTATCGAAAAAAGGCCTTTTCCTAAAGACGAAGATGTATTTAGCTTTTGGATTGGCAATTACAGAGATGCAGATTATACCATGAACGTTGAAGTTGAAGGCATGCCAGATTATAATATCTTTTTAAGAGATACTTACACTGAAGTAGATCATCAATTGAATGAAGGTGAAAACGATATTGCTTTTAGCATTGACTCTTCAATCCCAGCTTCTGTAAATTCAGATCGATTTAAAATTCGGTTTGAGCAAATCACCCTGGGTACTTCAAAAAATGAGATGACAGCTAGTTCACAACTTTATCCAAACCCTTCAAATTCGGGATTTGCTTATCTTAAGCATAATCCAGATTTCAACAACGAATTAAAGGTTTCAGTTTTCAATATGGTAGGACAAAATATAGAAATCCCAAAAGACCGCATGTCTTCTTCAGAACTAAAACTGAATACAAGCAGTCTTAACTCTGGAATTTACCTGGTAAAGTTGACCTATCAAACTCAGACTACTACCCACAAATTAATTGTAGAATAGCAAAACTCAAACTAAGAGGGTAACAACTCTTTGATGTTTGATAGTCGTATGGCTGAATGTGAAGCATGATGCACGACCTTCTTATTTTGAATCACTAAAATTTGAGGAGATTGGTGCAAAACTTGAAAACGACGAGTAATTTCGTTAGAGATGTCTCTATTTGCTATTAAATCGAGATACAACATTTCAATATGCTCATTGGTAAAATCTATGTTATTTTGAAACTGGTGCCAAACCATATTGCTAATTCCACGAGACACTGAATGCTTAAAAATTGGGTCAAGATTTATTTTAGGGGGTTTCGTTTATCTTAGCCTTATAAAATAATAGAATTTGAGTCTAGATTTAGTTAGTTATTTATTGCCAGAAGGTATCTTAGAGTACTTTGATATTACAAAACATGAGTCTACTGAAGATAAGATTCATTTTTATTTGGAAGAGAAAAATACACTACCCCAAGACTATGAATCGGAACTCTCTCATTCCAAAGGTTTCTCCCCTGAAATAATAATTGAGGATTTTCCACTCAGAGGAAAATCAGTATTACTTCACATAAAACGTAGGCGCTGGACGCTTGTTGATACAGGTAAGATTGTAAAAAGGGATTGGGATTTAATAGCAAAAGGCACTCGTATCACCAGCAAGTTTGCCTCTTTTTTAAAAGGTATCGCTTGATACCCACGCTGTGAGTGCCAAGCGTTTTGGAGATTATTATAAAATCAATGGTAGGGTTCTTCAATATCATTACAAAAACCATCTTAGCGATTTTAAAGATTGGATACAAAAAGAACATGCACAAGATTGGCTACTCTAACCAGAGAATATCGGCACCTATTTAAGTCTAGACGAAACCTCTTTATCTAATGGTGAGCTATACACCATCTTAACCAACAAGAATGCTCAGGGTAAAAAAGGGAGTATAGTTGCTATTGTAAAGGGAACTAGAGCCATTGATGTCATTAATATACTCCATAAGATCCCTCTAGAGAGACGAAATGTGATAGAAGAAGTTACAGTTGATATGGCAGGTAGCGTGAATTTAATTGCTAAAAAATGTTTTCCTAAAACAGAACTAGTTACCGATAGATTTCATGTCCAAAAATTAGCCTCAGAAGCAGTACAAGAAGAGCGTATAAGATTAAGATGGGAAATCATAGAGCAAGAAAATAATGCTATACTAGAGGCTCGTAAGAAAGGACGTACATATAAGTATGAACTTCTGAGCAATGGAGATACGCACAAACAACTACTCGCTAGAAGCAGATATTTATTATTTAAATCCAAAACAAGATGGACCGTAGAACAGAGAGAAAGGGCTGAAATTCTATTTAAATTATACCCAAGCATTGAAAAAGCATACAATTTAGCGCAAGGATTAACCTATATCTTTGAAAACAATACACATAAAGATAAAGATATTGCCAGATTAAAGTTAGCACATTGGTATGATAAAGTTGAAAAATCTCAGTTCAAATCATTTAGTACGATTGCCAGGTCAATCCAAATGCATTATGTACCCATATTAAATTACTTTAACAATAGAAGCACTAACGCTTCAGCAGAATCTTTTAATGCTAAAATTAAAGAGTTCAGAGCGCAGTTTAGAGGTGTTAGAGATGTGAAATTCTTTCTATATAGATTAACTAAATTATTTGCTTAATGGGGACTGCTCCCCTAAAATAATGTTTGATCCTAAAAGTCACTACTATTTTTTCTTCAGAAAGTTGTTCTACAGCATCGAGCTGGGAGATATCTTCTAGTTGACGCCTACATAAAACCCCATTAAAGAGGTATGACCTCTAACATCTTGAGCTTCTATAATCGGGACTTTAGTAAGCAAGTACTCTATCATTTTTATCTCTCCAAAATATCGAGCAAACAATAAAGGAGTAAAGCCTCGCCCACCTTTAGAGTTAATCAATATTGCTTTTTTTTTCAACCTTGTAAAACTTGTCAATCAAATTAATTCAAAATCATCTCACTGCGAATGCTAAACTAGTAGAACAAGTACTACAAACAAAGCCATAGCATCGATATAATTGAAAAATTATCGACTTTATAAAGAAATAATAATGAATTATAAGCATTTATAGTAAATATGTTTTCTTACGTTATCGATAGATTCGCAAAAATTTTAATTATGATAATTATAAATTTTATTACTAGTGCCAATATTGATCTCTATACTTTCAATTCTTTTTTTACAAAAAATTAATACATACAAATAATGAAAAATTCACTATTTACAACAGCAATTATTAGCTTTTTAATAAGTTTTGTTTCACTGGAGGCATCAGTTATTAATTCTAATACTAAAGGTAATATTGTGAACACTACTTCTATTAGTCATATGTTAGTGCCAGAAATGATGATATTACCCGTTTTTGATACAAATCCCGTCTTATCTAATACACGACTGTCTAGCGTTGAAACATCTTGTGCAAATCAACTTGTTGCGGATTTGATAGCTTCACACGCCGAGTTATGGGGGCTAACAAGCACAGCATCTCACGGTGCAGCTTTTGTTAATGAAACTTTATCTCCTGGAGTCTATGATGTAATTACAGCAGCAACAATTTCTGGAACACTTACATTAGATGCAGGTGGAGATCCAAATGCTTTGTTTGTTATTAGAGTCGTTGGGGCATTATCTACAGCAGTTAATACAACTGTAGGATTGACAGGAAATGCAAGGCCAGAAAATATATTCTGGGTTGCTAACGGAGCTATTTCTACGGGCGCTGGTACCACAATGAAAGGTACTTTGATTGGAGGACCTCCGGGTGATGCAGCAGTGTCATTAGGTGCAAATACAAACCATGTAGGAAGGATGTTTACATTGGGAGGTGCAGTAACTTCTGGGGCAACCGGCACTATTCTTATTATTCCAACAGGTACTTCCGTTATTAATTTAAAAAGTCTTTCCACATTTGCAATGTGGTCCAACCTTGGTGCGATTGCAACTGGTGCGGATTCAAATACCACAGGAGACATCGGTACTTTTGCAGGAGCTATATCATTTGGTGCTAATAGTATTCATAATGGTACTGTATATAGTCCAGGTTCAGACTTTTGCGCATTAATCCCTACCGTTTGGATTGGTGAAGTTTCTACTGTTGCTGAAAATATAAGTAATTGGACTAATGGCTTCCCTGACAGAGATATTGATGTTCTAATCAATATCACACCAAATGATCCCATTTTTTCAGAGAATTTAGAAATGAAAAATTTGGTGATCGCTATTGGTGCTAGTGTCTCACAAACCAATGAATCTCAAATTGATATTTATGGTGATTTAGAAAATAATGGCACCTATAATCCAGGGAACTCAACTTTGGCATTTAAAGGAGATGGAATCCAGAATTTTTCTACAGATAATACAATTTCAGTCTATAACTTAACTATCGATAACGACAACAGTTTAAACCTATTATCTGGGAATGTTGATATATTCAATAGTCTAAATTTAACGACTGGTGATTTAATCACAAATTATGACCATACTATTCCTGATAATAACCTAGTAACTTTTAAATCCAATGCTACTCACACAGCTATTATTAGTGAAATTAAAAATAGTAATACTGTCCATGGTGAAGTTATGATTGAGCGTTATATTACTATGCAAAACAGAGCTTTTAGATTTATGACCACTTCTGTAAACACCACAACTTCCATAAATGAAAACTGGCAAGAAGGTGTCAACAATACGGTTAATGATTACACACAAAATAAAAACCCAAATCCTGGTTACGGCACACATATTACAGGCAGTACAACCGGCGTTAATGGACTTGATTCCACACCCACTGGAAATCCATCTCTATTTTCTTGGGATTCACAAAATGAAAGTTGGTTAACAATTTCCAACACAAACATTAATACTTTAGTAGCTGGTAAAGCCTACGGAATTTTGATTAGGGGTGATAGAGATACAAATATTTATTCAAATAATTTAGTCATGGGCGGTGATACTAGATTGAGATCTTTGGGGACTATTTTAACTGGTGATGTAAACATGGATAATGATTTGAATCCTAACTCAGAAGGCTTTGCTTTAATCGGCAATCCCTACCAAGCTGAAGTTGATATGAAAGCAACTCTAGCAAATAGTTCAACACATTTAGACAAAAGATTTTATTACGCTTATAAACCAAGTATTGGGGAAAGAGGTGGTTATGTTACAGTTGATTTAGATTCTGAACCTGTAGAACACATTCCTGAAGTTCCTCTTAACAATAATATGGATTCGGAAAAATTTCGTTTTTTACAAGTCAATCAATCTGTATTCGTTCAGACTGTTAGTGACCTTCAACCAAATGAAGTACCTACACTGACTTTTAAAGAAGAATTTAAAACAGACGATACTTCAACTAGTCAAGTCTTAAGGGTCAATTCTAACTCAAAAATAGATTTAAATATCTTCAGTAACTCTAATAATGAATTGATGGATGGTGTGAGATTTAAATTTGATGCTACTTACGATGAAGAAGCTGGTCCTGATGATGCTTTAAAATTCTGGAATGATGATGAAACTATAGGAATACACTCTGATGGAAATTATTTAGCTATCGAAAAAAGGCCTTTTCCTAAAGACGAAGATGTATTTAGTTTTTGGATCGGTAATTACAGAGATCTAGATTATACCATGAACGTTGAAGTTGAAGACATGCCAGATTATGATATCTTTTTAAGAGATACTTACACTGAAGTGGACCATCAATTGAACGAAGGTGAAAATGATATTGCTTTTAGCATTGACTCTTCAATTCCAGCTTCTGTAAATTCTGACCGATTTAAAATTCGGTTTGAGCAAATCACCCTAGGTACTTCACAGAATGAGATGGTAGCTAGTTCACAACTTTATCCAAACCCTTCAAATTCAGGATTTGCTTATCTCAAACATAATCCAGACTTCAACAACGAACTAAAGGTTTCAGTTTTCAATATAATAGGACAAAATATAGAGATCCCAAAAGACCTTTTGTCTTCTTCAGAACTAAAGCTGAATACAAGCAGTCTTAACTCTGGAATTTACTTGGTTAAGTTGACCTATCAAACTCAGACTACTACCCACAAATTAATTATAGAGTAGCAAAGTTCAAACTACGAAGGTAACAATTCTTTGATGTTTGATAGTCGTATGGCTGAATGTGAAGCATGATGCACGACCTCCTTATTTTGAATCACTAAAATTTGAGGAGATTGGTGCAAAACTTGAAAACGACGGGTAATTTCGTTAGAGATGTCTCTATTTGCTAATAAATCGAGATACAACATTTCAATATGCTCATTGGTATAATCTATGTTATTTTGAAACTGGTGCCAAACCATATTACTGATTCCACAAGACACTGAATGCTTAAAAATCACAACAAGTTTTTCTTCAGAAAGTTGTTCTACAGCATCGAGCTGGGAGATATCTTCTAGTTGACGCCAGATAAAATTAGATTCTGAAGTTGACTCTTCTTGTTGTGTTGACTTCGTATTAAATAGTTTATCAAAAAAACCCATTGAATGTATATATATATAAAATTAAAAGTTATTCAGTTTTTGACGAGTAATACCAATTTAGTTTTAAATGTTGCATTAAAAATTTGAATTATACTACGACGTAGCTCAGCACAGGTTTTTTACTTAGTTGATGAAAAAAATATAAGCATAACAGTAGCTATGGTTATATTTTATGACAATTATTAAGTGAAAAAGAAACTCATTTTATACGACATTTGAATGCTAATTTAGTATAAACCTCAATGTATTGAAGTTTACTCGTCAAATTTAAGACAAAAAGTAAACAGTTACTTATATTTGCAAAGTTAAAATATCTAGAGATAGAATGAGCGAAATTGCGGAGAAGAGAATCATTTCTGAAAAAGAAATACAGAAATTAAACAAAAAATATAAGACTTTAAATTTAATAGATCGCATCAAAGCTTTGTATGAAGATTTTGATGAATCAGAGATAATGCTAACAAGCTCTTTTGCAGCAACTTCAGCATTCTTATTGAAATTATTTTCTGAAGTAAATACAGATCAGATTATTTACTTTATTGATACAGGCTATCATTTTGATGAGACTATAAAATACAAAAAACAACTTTCTGAAACTTACAATCTCAATGTAAAATCTGTTAAAGCTTTGGCTCATGAACATGAATTTACGACCAAAGACAAGACCTGGTCCGAAAACCCAGACCTCTGCTGCTCTATTAATAAAGTAAAACCTCTAGAGGTGATTAAAAATAAATACACAGTCTGGGTATCAGGATTGATGGAATGGCAAAGTGACCATAGAAACTCACTAGATATTTTTGAACAAAGAGGTGACATCCTTAAATTTTATCCTCTTGTAGATGTGAGCAAACAACAAAGAGACGATTTTATAAAAGCACATGATTTACCCTTTCACCCTTTGGTGAGTAAAGGATATAATTCTATCGGTTGTCAACACTGCACTGTTCCTGGAGAGGACAGAAGCGGTCGCTGGAACAATAACCCTAAAACAGAATGTGGATTACACCTATAAAAAAAAAGCTTCATTTGAAGCTTTTTTTCTTTATAACCGAGTTTGTTTTTTAAAGTAAAGTTGTAGGACAAACATAGTTGCTTGTTGGTATCTCATCTTCTTCAAGGATTTCCTCAAAGCCACCTACAACATCCACAACATTGTCAAAACCTCTCTGCTTAAGAATAGATGCTGCTATCATACTTCGATACCCTCCTTCGCAATGCACTATAAATTCTCCTTTTGGAAATTCAGATAAATGCTTATTTAAAAGGTTTAAAGGTATGTTCTCAGCACCTACCACGTGTTGAGATTGGTATTCACTCGACTTTCTAACATCAAATACTTTAACATGATCAGCCATTTTTTTCTTCAATTCTGAAACTGTAAGTCTATTGATATGATCAACTTCTTTACCTGAATTAACCCAGGATTCTATTCCACCTTTCAGATAACCGATAGAATGATCATATCCCACGCGTGCAAGTCTTATGATGCTTTCTTCCTCATTTCCTGAATTGGTAACTAATAAAATCTGCTGTTTTATATCTGGAATCAACTCTCCGACCCATTGTGCAAAATTATTATCTAAACCGATATTTATACTGTTAGGAATAAAAGCCTTGTGGAAATCTTTAGCCTCTCTCGTGTCAAGTATTAAGGCCATAGTTTCGTTGGCGACAGCTTCAAAAGCATTAGGCTCTAAAGGCTTCTCTCCCCTCTCTATGATATCATCAATACTTTCGTAGCCTTGTATATTCATCAGCACATTTTTGGGAAAATACCCAGGAGGTGGAATTAATCCTTCAAGTAATTCTTTTATGAATTCCTCTTTAGTCATATCTGCTCTTAGTGCGTAATTAGTCTCTTTTTGATGACCTAGTGTGTCAGTAGTCTCCTTACTCATCATTTTACCACATGCACTCCCAGCACCATGATTAGGATAGACTATCAAATCATCTGACAATGGCATAATTTTATTTCTAAGAGAATCAAAAAGATGAGCTGCTAGTTTTTTTTCAGTAAGATCAGCAATCACATGTTGCGCTAGATCTGGACGACCTACGTCGCCAATAAATAAAGTATCTCCTGTAATAATACCATGATTCTTTCCGGTTTCATCTATGAGTAAATAAGTCGTCGACTCCATTGTATGTCCAGGGGTATGAATCGCTTTAATCGTATACTCTCCAACTTTAAATTCTTGATTATCTTCAGCAATAACTGCTTCAAAATTAGGTTGAGCAGTAGGACCAAAAATAATATTGGCTCCTGTTTTTTTAGCTAAATCTAAATGACCACTCACAAAATCAGCGTGAAAATGGGTTTCAAAAACATACTTTATTTTAGCAGCGTCTACGTTGGCCTTGTCGATATAAGGCTGGACCTCTCTCAACGGATCAAAAATCGCTGCTTCCCCATTACTTTCTACATAATAAGCCGCATGAGCTATACATCCTGTATAAATTTGTTCAACTTTCATAATTACAGTTTTAAAATTATACGGCTAAATTAAGAGATATCTGAAAAATTAAATGAAACAAAAGTTACAAATATACTGGAAATGAGTGAAGTATGATATATATCAGTTTCTGCGAAACTAATATAGAATTGATTTTCTAAATTGACTAGGCGTCATACCTTCCTGTTTTTTGAATTGAGTAACAAAATAGCTAGAACTATTAAAACCAGTAGAAAAAGCTATTTCAGATAGCTTGGATGAGGTTGTTCTTATAAGTTTTTTTGCTTGTTTTAATCGCTCACTATTCAAATACTCCATCGGGGTTTCACCCAGAGTGTTTTTGAAGCTTTTGTAAAAATGAGATTTGCTCATACAAGCCTTGTCAGCCAAATCCTCGACCGTAATATCATCTTTATAATATTCTCTAATATATTTTAGGACAAAAGCCATTCTATGGTTATCAAACAAATAAGAATTTTCATCTAGTAAGGCTCCTCGAGCATTGGTTTGGAGTAGACGGAGTATGAGCTCTTTTATCATAACATCCAATAGCGCGTCTTTAGACTTGTGCCCACTGCTAAAAGTTTGCAAAAGCCTCTCTAGAAGATGTTGTACTTGAGTATTATTATTTAGGTGTAACGGAGATAAGTTAAGGTTTGAGCCTAAAGTAAAACTTTCTTCTATTTCAGTTGCATTTTGGTATACATCTATAGTTTCTTGAATTTTTTGAGAATCAATTCCTAGCGCCATACATCGAGTAGGAGAATCTAAGGTTGCATCTGGGAAATCAATGATCATTTTCTTTTTAGCTGGAAGTACGACAGACTCTCCGGGTAAAAAATCAAAAGTAGCCTTGTTTTTTAAATGAATGATTTTTCTTCCAGAAATCATACTTGCAATAATAGGACATTCAAACTCTAGATAAACCTGTTTCGCTTTTTTATGTGTTTCATAAATATTCATTTCGGCAAATTCAGCAGAATAAACTGTTCTGTTTTCTACTAAAGTTTCAATCTTTCTATAATTTATATGATTGTGCAAAGTTGAATCTAAGGACATTTTAAATAAATAGATTAATGATATTTAAAGATAGTATTATTATATTTTAAATAAAATTTATAGTCTATTTTTAACTAATTCTAATTTTTAAACATATAATATTATGAATCACTCAAAACCAAAATTCAAAGAAAAGTATGGCAACTATATCAATGGAGAGTTTGTAGATCCTATTGGAGGTCAATATTTTGAAAACACGTCACCCACCAACAATCAATTGATTGCAAAATATCCACGATCTCAGAAAGAAGATGTAGAAAAAGCAGTAGATGCAGCCAATGCCGCAAAAGTGGCTTGGGGAAATACATCGGCAGCTCATAGAGCTTCTATTCTTCAAAACATTGCTGACGTTATAGAGGAAAATTTAAACGAATTTGCGGCAATAGATACTTACGATAATGGTAAAGCCATTAGAGAAACTGTGAATGCAGATATTCCCTTGGCTGTAGATCACTTTAGATACTTTGCTTCTGTGATAAGAGCGGAAGAAGGAAATGCTACAGAACTCAATGAAAATACACTTTCATTAATCATAAAAGAGCCTTTAGGTGTCGTTGCTCAAATTATACCTTGGAACTTTCCAATGCTTATGCTCGCATGGAAAGTAGCACCTGCACTAGCTTCTGGGAATTGTGTAGTTTTAAAACCCGCAGAACAAACACCAAGTTCAGCAACTTTCCTTATGGAAAAAATTGGTCATTTATTACCGCCTGGTGTTTTAAATGTCATCCATGGTTTTGGTCCTGAAGCCGGTAAACCATTAGCTTCAAGTTCAAAAGTTAATAAGGTTGCATTTACTGGCGAAACCACCACTGGTCAATTAATTATGCAATATGCATCCAAAAACCTCAACCCAGTGACTATGGAATTGGGTGGGAAATCTCCAAACGTATTCTTTAATTCTGTCATGGATCATGATGATGCGTTTTTGGATAAATGCATCGAAGGGGCTGTTCTTTTTGCCTTTAACCAGGGAGAAGTTTGTACATGTCCATCGCGACTTTTAGTTCAAGAAGACATTTATGACAAGTTTGTGGAACGTGTTGTAGAGCGTACAAAAGCAATTATACAAGGAGACCCATTCAACATGAATACTCAAGTAGGTGCTCAAGCGTCCAACGATCAATATGAAAAGATTTTATCTTATATGGATATTGGTAAAAAAGAAGGTGCCAAAGTGCTTTGTGGTGGAGAAGCTTTCAAAGCTAGTGGAGAATATGCTGATGGTTTTTATATTCAGCCAACTATCTTGGAAGGTCACAACAAAATGAGAATTTTCCAAGAGGAAATTTTTGGTCCAGTACTCGCAGTATGTAAATTTAAAGATGAAGCTGAAGCTTTGGAAATTGCCAACGATACACTTTATGGGCTAGGTGCTGGAGTATGGACACGAGATGCCCATCAACTATATCAAATTCCAAGAGCTATAAAAGCTGGTAGAGTATGGGTCAACTGCTACCACGATTACCCAGCTCATGCACCATTTGGAGGTTATAAAAAATCTGGATTTGGTAGAGAAAATCACTTGATGATGCTCAATCACTATCGCCAAGCTAAAAACATGCTTATTTCTTATGATAAAAATAAGCTTGGATTCTTTTAGATTTAATTTGGTATCAGTCAATTTAAAATCATATTCAACATGCGCCTTGACTTTTTAATTTATTCTAATTTTATTTGTGGAAATTTAAAAAGTTGAGATGTATGTTTTAATCCTATTAGAACAGAAATATTATGGCGTATACTAGAGTTGATATAACTGAAAATGCTGAAAAAGCATTAAAGGAGTTGAAATTAAAGCATGGGAGTGTTATTTTCCATCTAAGTGGTGGCTGTTGTGACGGCTCATCACCCATGCTTTTACCTAAAGAAGACTTTTACTTAGACGAATCTGATATTTTTATGGGCGAAATTGGAGGAGTTAAATTTTACATGAACGAAGCTCAATTTGAATATTGGAAACATACTCACCTTACCATTGATATAACAGAAGGTCGAGGTTCTAGCTTTTCACTAGAAATACCCGAAGGCTATAGATTTGTTGTTAAATCTAGATTATTGACTAAAGAAGAAGAGCACCATTTTAATAAATGACCTTGGTCTTTTTTAATACTTATACTTACTTCATCTTTTTAAAATAGTTTACAACTATTTTAAACGTGTTAGAAGTTCCATTGAGGTAAACAGAGAAATATCAAGTATTTCCACTAATTGGTAATTTAAGTTAAGGTTTAGCAAATAGCACCATCGACATTTATATTTACCAAATCAATTTGATAGATCAGAAAATAAATAATTTTGAAAAAAGTCTCTATTGATAGTAATGCTATGATCGTATTAAATCACTAACAATTACCTGATAAATACGGGATCATCCTCATTTTCCGTGTATTCTTCAGAGAAATGATAGTTATCGTAATTAAACCCTTTAATTCCTTCTAAAGTCTCCACATCCTTATCCAAAATATACCTTACCATAGAGCCTCTTGCTTTCTTAGCATAAAAACTGATTATTTTCAATTTTCCATTTTTGAAATCTTTGAAGACAGGAGAAATTAATTTTGCCTTAATTGTTTTGGTATCTAAGACTTTAAAATATTCTTGACTTGCTAAATTTACAAGTAACTCCCCTTCTGTCATTTCTGAATTTAGTTGATTTGTGACTTTTTCTTTCCACACAGCATACAAATCTTTGTCTTGTTCAATAGGCAACTTAGTGCCCATCTCCAATCTATAAGGCTGCATAAGATCTAAAGGTCTTAAGACTCCATACATACCTGATAAAATACGAAGAGATTTTTGTAAGGCCTCTATCTTATCTTTTGGAATTGTGTAAGCATCTATACCGCTATAGACATCACCATCAAACATATAAATAGCTGGTCTGGAATTATTCGAGGTATGAGAATCTTTAAAGCTTTGATAACGCCCATAATTGAGATCGGCAAGTTTATCACTTATACTCATCAATTCGGCTATCCCATCTTTGGTCATCTTAGATAGCTCATGATTGATTTGAGCAGCTAAGTCCTCAAAAATTGGTGTTGTATGTTTATGGGTTGGTAGCTTATCATTTTCATTTAATGATTTAGCTGGTGATACTATAAGTTTCATGTTTTATTTTAAAAATAATCGAAATCAAACAACTTGAGGATCTAGTTAACTAATTATTAAAAATACAGTTATCAAAGAAATTGATACTAAATATTTTCTTTGCTGTTTTTAGCATAATTTTTCCAACGCTCAATACATTGAGTCATGTCTTCGGGAATTTCTGAATTAAATTCCATCCATTCTTTAGTTGTTGGATGTTCAAAAGCTAATTTTTTAGCATGTAAAGCCTGCCGTGGTAGAACTTTAAAACAATTATCAACAAATTGTTTGTATTTAGTAAACGTGGTTCCCTTAAGAATTTTATCACCGCCATAGCGCTCGTCGTTAAATAAGGTATGCCCTATATGTTTTAAATGCACACGGATCTGGTGGGTTCGACCTGTTTCTAATTGACAAGAAATAAGAGTAACGTATCCTAAGCGTTCAATCACTTTATAATGAGTTACCGCAGGCTTACCTTGATCTGCATCATCTCCAAGATAAACTATGTTCTGAAGTCTGTTTTTCGGATTACGTCCAATATTTCCTTCAATAGTTCCCTCCTCTTCATTGAGATTTCCCCAAGCTATTGCCACGTATTCCCTTTTGCTGGTCTTATGAAAAAACTGTCTAGAAAGATAAGCCATAGCAGCTTCGGTCTTAGCAACCACAAGAAGTCCACTGGTATCTTTATCGATGCGATGAACAAGCCCCGGTCGATCACTACTATTGTTAGGTAGATTTTCAAAATGATAAACAAGAGCATTAATTAAGGTCCCTGAATAATTTCCATGACCTGGGTGAACAACCATACCAGCTGCCTTGTTCACCACAAGCAAAGCATCATCTTCATAAACGATATCCAAAGGAATATCTTCAGGAGTCAATAAATTCTCATAAGGAGGATAAGCTAAAAGAACTTTGACTTCATCCCCCGCTTTGACTTTATAATTTTGTTTTACAGGAATTCCATTTACATAAATGTTACCATCCTTAGCGGCCTGTTGCACTTTATTACGTGTTGCATTTTCAATGAAATTCATTAAAAATTTATCTACACGAAGGGGCTCCTGACCTTTGCTTGCTTTAAAGCTATGGTGTTCATAAAGTTCGTCGTTTTGGTCTAAGTCCTCCTGTGTTTGCATACTAATTATCTTGTAAACTCTTATTGATTATTTTATCTTAAACTACCATCTCCGACCACTAGGTCTATAGTACTGCTCTTCTGAAGAAAATCCCCAGCCTCTATGGTCTCTCCTTTATGTCTTAATTCTAATATAGCTCCCTTAGCAATATCGGGTCTCATTATAATCTTTCCAATTTTAAAACCCAAAGCTATTAAGGTAGGCTCTACCTGTCGCCTTGTTTTTCGAATTAAATTTTGAGGAATTTCAACATCGATATATCCTGAAGGATTAAGCGTAATGTATATTTTTCTATTTACTTTTACCCGTTTTCCTGGTTTTGGAACTTGATCCAGGACAGAAAATGGTGGGTATTTTGGATTAAAACTAGCTGAGTCTAATATTTCTCTTCTCAGATTCATTTCTTCAAGTTTCTTGTCTACGATGTCCAATTGAAACTTTGAAAGGTCAGGAACCTCAATCGTTTCGTTGTGATTGGTAGTTACATCAAGGTACTTTAAAGCTCCAAATATCAAAGCGACTAAAACAACAACTGCTAGAATCAATTGAACCAAAAAAGTCTTACTGAATATAAATTTAAAGAGTTTCATAGGTGAAATTAAATACAAATATAGATAAGCGAATTATAGAATGAAATGAACTAGACATATATTCTTAAAATTATAGTTTTCCCATCTTTTGTAAAACAAACAAAACTAAAATAGGAACCGCTAGCAGAATAACCATGAGTAGGTGTTCTTTTAATACCCAAGGCGATAGCAATAGAGTAATAAAATACCCTCCCATCGCTCCACCAAAGTGGGCATCATGACCTACATTATCTCTTCTAGCTTTCATTGCCCAAATGGAATAAAACAAATAGCCTATTCCAAATACATACGCTGGCATAGGAATAATGAAGAATAAACCTAACATCATATCGGGCTGGAGCAGAATGGCTGCGTAAAGGACTCCTACAACAGCGCCACTAGCTCCAACTGCAGTATACCCATAGTCATCTTTGTGAAAATAAAGAGACAATAGATTTCCTATAATCAAACTTCCAAAATAGACCAACAAGAATCCCGTTGTCCCTAAAAAACTTGTAACACTAGAAGCAAAAAAATAGAGGGTCAACATATTTACGAAAAGATGAGTAGTATCCACATGAAGAAATCCCGAACTCAAAACTCTTATTTTATCACCGGCCTTTATGGAAGACACGTCAAATTTATACTTATTGAAGAATTGAGAATCCTTAAATCCTTTAAAAGACATCAAAACATTTGCAGCAATAACCGCTATAATAACTAAATCGATTCCACCCATAATTTTAAATCAGTAAACGCCAAATATACCTATCTTTGGCGAAATTTTGAGTGATGCATGCACTGGTTTTTTATTTAGTTTATCCCTTTATTTGGTTGATTTCGATTTTACCCTTCAAGGTTTTATATTTCCTTTCTGATGTCTTTTTTATTGTGATTTTTAAAATCTTTAGATACCGTAAAACAGTCGTTCTTGGAAATTTGAATTTAGCCTTTCCTAAAAAATCGAAGCAAGAGAAAGCAAAGATTGCTAAAGAGTTTTATAAACATTTTTGTGATTTGATTTTTGAATCAATCAAATCTTTAACCATTTCTGAAGAAGAAATCAAAAGACGCTATTCACTTATTAATATTGACGAAATTCAAAAAATTGAGAACGAAGGGAAAAGCGTTGTTGTAATGATGGCTCATTATGGTAATTGGGAATGGATTTTTATTATGCAAAGACATCTAAAATCTAGAGGTTATGCTGTTTATAAAAGATTAAAAAATAAATATTTTGATAGACTCATTAAAAAAACTCGAGCTAAGTACAACAGTGATCTCATTACTACAAAAGAAATTATTCCAACTTTATTAAAGGCTAAAGCCGAAAATAAAACATCTATCAGTGGTTTTATTTCTGACCAATCTCCTAAAATCGATAAAGCGTATCACTGGCAAAAATTTATGGGCATAGAAGTTCCTGTTCATACCGGTGCAGAGATGATAGCTAAAAAATTAGACTCCAGTATTGTTTTTTGTAGTGTCAAAAAAATTAAACGCGGGCATTATGAAGCCACGTTTAAGACAATTGTCAAAGAACCCATAGGTGTTGCTGATTTTGAGATTACCGATCAATTTTTAAAATTCGTTGAAAATCAAATACTCGAAGCTCCAGAGTATTACCTCTGGACCCATAAGCGCTGGAAACACAGGCGAGTTTCCAGCGAATAGATTTAATTTAGCTACTAAGCTCCCTGAGTTCAAAAATAAAACGCTTGGCTAAATTATCAGCTTCGTCCTGACTTTTAGCTTCCGTATAAATTCTGATGATAGGTTCTGTATTGGACTTTCTTAGATGAACCCAGTTCTCTTTAAAGTCAATTTTCACACCATCAATAGTCGTTATATCTTCAGTTTGATATGTTTTAGCGATAGCCTCCAACACCTTATCGACATCCAAGTCTGGTGTAAGCTCTATTTTTTCTTTAGCCATAAAATAGGAAGTATAAGTCTGTCTGAGCTCCGATACTTTTATTTCTCGTTCAGCCAATAAACTTAAAAATAGGGCAACCCCTACCAAGCTATCTCTTCCGTAGTGAGACTCTGGGTAAATGACTCCTCCGTTACCCTCTCCACCAATCACCGCTTTCACTTCTTTCATCTTAGCGACTACATTAACCTCTCCTACAGCACTTGCAAAATACTCACAGCCATGCTTTTCTGTAACATCTCTCAAAGCCCTAGAAGAAGATAAATTGCTCACCGTCGCTCCTTTTTTACGACTTAAAACATAATCAGCTACGCTCACTAAGGTATATTCCTCTCCAAACATCTCCCCTTTTTCATCGACCAAGGCCAGTCTATCGACATCGGGATCTACAGCGATGCCCAAATCTGCATGTTCTTCCTTAACCAACTTGGATAAGTCTTGAAGGTTTTTAGCCAAGGGTTCTGGATTATGAGGAAACTCTCCCGTGGGCTCACAGTATAATTTCACGACCTCTACCCCTAGCATTTCCAAAAGAGGGGGTATAGAAATACCTCCCGATGAATTTACGGCGTCGACTACCACTTTAAATTTGGAATTCTTAATCCGGTCGACTTCTACCAAGTTGAGTTTTAGCACCTCTTCTATATGTAAATCTATGTAAGCATTATGAAATGATATTTTTCCTAAATCGTTAACCTCTGCAAAATCAAAATCTTCCTCTTCTACAAATTTTAAAATCTGTTCACCCTCTTCTGCATTTAGAAACTCCCCGTCTTTATTGAGTAACTTTAAGGCATTCCATTGTTTAGGATTATGGCTTGCCGTAAGAATAATGCCGCCGTCGGCATGTTCCATAGTCACAGCAACTTCTACAGTAGGTGTCGTAGACAGTTCCAAATCCACCACATGAATACCCATTCCGGATAAGGTCTGCATCACTAGTGATTGAACCATTTTTCCGGAAATTCTGGCGTCACGACCAACAACAACTTTGTAATTATCTTTTCTTCGTTGTGTTTTGATCCATTTTCCATAAGCTGCAGAAAATTTAACAACATCTAAGGGGGTTAAATTCTCACCCACTTTGCCGCCGATAGTACCTCGAATTCCTGAAATAGATTTGATTAATGTCATATTTGTTTGGATTTAAAAAGTTTTTAAGTGTAAATATACAAGTCCATAGATTTAACTCCATAATAATTTGCTAAAAGTGATAAGAAAATATACTTTAGAGCAATGAATTATTTAGCTCACATCTACCTTTCTGGAAATGATGATTTTTTAAAACTAGGAAATTTTATCGCCGATGAAATCAAAGGAAAGTCTTACAAAAAATTTCCAAAAGACATTCAAAAAGGGATCATACTCCATAGAGCTATAGACGATTTTACAGATCACCACCCTTTAGTCTCAAAAGGGTCCCATCGCTTCTTTGATGCTGTAGGACACTACAACGGTGTTGTTATCGATATGATTTATGACCATATATTAGCAAAAAATTGGAACACCTATTCCAAAATGGACTTAAACCTGTTTGCAGAGGATTTTTATCTGCTTCTAGACGCAAATATGGATACCTTACCTAAGAAAATATCCAGAGCTGTTCCATATATGATAGAACATAACTGGCTGGTGAGTTATGCAAGTATTGAAGGTTTACGCGAAATTTTAAAACAAATGAACAACAAGACTAAGCATGATACTGCTCTTCAAAAGGGAGTAGATATTTATATAGATCATCAAAAAGAATTTGAAGACGAATTTGAATCGTTTTTTGAAGACATAAGAGCGTTTTGTAAAGAAAAAATTAAAAGTATCAATCAGAATTTATGAAATGGATTTGGAAGACACTTAAGTATATTGGAATTATCATCCTCTGTATAGTTGTAGTACTAACAGCAATTGGAGTGATCATTTCTGAAGACTTGCCAGAAGGCACAGAAGGTGCTAAAGCCGATGAATTTGCCAAAAAGATTTTAAAAGAGCTTAACTATGATGCTTACAAAAACACCAAGGTGATTAGCTGGACGTTTGCGGGAATGCATTCTTATGAATGGCATAAAGATCAAAATTATGTGCTGGTAAAATCTGGTGACGAGGTGGTGAGGCTAAATTTAAAAGATTATGAGGCTAGTCAAATTATATCTCCTAAAGTTATGGACGACAAGATACGTCAGCAACACATCCAGAGGGCTATTAAGAACTTTAATAATGATTCCTTTTGGTTAATTGCACCTTATAAACTGATGGGTGATGAAGTAGAAAGAAAAATTGTGAATGTGGAAGGAAAAGAAGCCTTATTAGTAACCTATACCTCGGGAGGATCTACACCAGGTGATTCCTATCTTTGGATTGTCGATGAAAATTATAGACCTAAAGCTTTCAAAATGTGGGTTTCAATAATTCCTATAGGTGGAGTTACTTCTAAATGGAAAGACTGGGTAGAAACCCAGTCTGATATGATTTTGTCTAAGGAAAAAACGATTTTTGGTTTGCCCATTTCTATTACAAACCTTGAAACTTCAAACTAAAATAAAGCGATAATAGCGGACATCACAAGCATTAAAAAAGCGGGTAATGAACGCTTGAGAGTATCTTTAATTTTGACGTGCATACCAATAGCTCCTATCATTAAAACCCCCATACCTACGGCTCCAATAAGACCAAGATTTGCATCCGTTTTGAAAATACTTATAACTAAAAGTGCAGCAAAACCTATTTTAAGAAAACCAATTACAGGAACAAACCAACTAGGCAAGCCATAATTACTGAATTCTTCATTCATATTACTAGCTCCATTCCCTCTCCATTCCGTTTTAGTATTAAACCTTAATAACCAGACATTTAAAATGCCGATAATAATAATGATTTTTAAAATTATAATAAAAATATCCATAAATGTTTAATTTTTCATAAATATCTTAAATAAATTCAAAGAACAAGAACATATAACAAAATTTTAATCGCTCTTTAAGTTTATTGCATCGAATCTTCCATAAGACCTTCAAAACCAGAAATTGCTCCTAGATTAAGTTGATCTCCCATTTGGGTTATTTTAAATATATCGTTGGGTTCAATATTACTTCCCCTCATTCTCAGCAGCAACATCCCCATTTTGACATCGTATCCAAAAAAGACAATTTCTTGAATATCCCCTTCATTACCAGAATACAGAAATTTAGCCTCCCGGTCTGCTCCGTTAAAATTGATAAGAGACTTGTATTCTGTTTGGTTTAAGATGGTTCGCAATGCAGTCCTTTCTTCTTCTAATGTGAATTCTCCTTTATCTTTAAGAAGAGCAAGAACATTTATTTTTTCGATTTTCTGTACACTCTCCTTTTCCTCTAGACTTAAGCTGTCTAGGTTTTGAATAAGAAGATCCATTGATAAACTTGCTGAAATAAATTCAGGATTACTTTCTTTTTCAACTAAATACTTTTGAAGACTTGGGTTGGAATCACAAGCCAACAAAGTACTTAAAGCTACTAAACCTATTATGAATGATTTCATCTTACTTATTTTTTATGTTTTCTAAAGATTTTGCTCCAGGGATATTCATTTGACTGGTTAACTTTGATATGTTTTTCAAGTCAATATTTCCGTTGATGACCATCAAAACCGATTGCGTATCTGAAGCTTCTGATGAATTAATAAACATCAAGAGTTGACTCACATAGTCATCTGTTTTACCGGGTTTGATATAAAAGTTTACATTTTTACCATCATCTTTAATTCGCATCAATTCCTCTAAGTTATTCTTAGATTTTAAGATGTTAAAATCAGCTTGAAGCTGTTTTCCATAGTCAAGACTTTCGGTGGTATATACCTTTATGTCCTCTAGATTTTCTACTAGCTCCAAATAGGACTTCACGTCTTCATCATCACTGCCGAGATCGAGTTTACTCATTAATTTAAACATGCTTTTATTAACAACAATAGAGGTGATCTCTCTTACATTATCATATTTACTAAAATCCTGAGCCACTGCAGTTGTGCTCATACAAGCGACGGCCATTATTAGACCTAAAATTTTAATTCGTTTCATAGCTTTATTTTATTATTTTGTTTTTTTGAGTGTTGAATACTTCTATATATTCCAATTTTTCCAAACCTTCATTCATATTAAAGGACAGAAAGTTCAGTGCATTTTGTGTTTTTTCGAAAGCTATTCTAGCTTCTTGCATATCCTGTTGCTTTTCATAATATGTAAAAAACCATACAGCACCGATAACAACAACTATACTCGCCGCGATGTTGAGCCATAAGAACTTATTAGGCTTAGGAGATTCAACATCAAGTTTTACTTTTGAAGTGGTTTTTGATTCAGTTTCAAAATAGCTGAATAGAAGAGCGTAAGGCTCGAAGTCTTTATCGTAAAACTCACTAGCAAAGTAAGACTTTAAGTCGCGTTCTTGTTCTAAAGTTGTTTCTCCATCGTCATAAAGATCCAACAACTTGGTTATATATGCTTTACTGAAGTCCATAGGCAGACGTTTTTTTTAATTCGTTCATAATCTTTTTTCTAGCTCTCGATAAGGCCACTCTCACGGATGTAGAGTTCATTCCCATAATTTCTTCAATTTCTTTATTCGAAAATTGCTCGACGTCTCTTAACTGTATGATAGCTCTTTGCTGATCTGGCAAAGCATCAATAAATTTCTTGACCAAGTCAACTTCGTCTCTAGCTTCAATTTGAGATCCAAGTCCTGAGTCAGTTTCAGAATAAGAATTATGGACCAACTCGAGCGTTTTGTGGTGTTTCGATTTTAAAACATCGTAACATAAGTTTTTGGTCATCGTCATGGCATAAGCTTCCACATTGGTTACCGCCGATAACTTCGCTTTCATATTCCATAATTTCATAAGAACATCTTGGGTTGCATCTTTAGCTCCAGCTTCAGAAGACAACAAACGCAGTGAAAACCTAAATATTTTATCACTTACAGGCAGTATATGTTTGTTATAATCTTCAGAAGTCATATTGAGTCTGTTTTTAAAGAAGACGATGCAAGATATGTTTTGTTACATTCTTAAAGAACTTTCGCAAATTTGTTTATTTTTATCTAAAATTTGACAAATGAAAATATTAAAACTTTTTGTATTTGTAGGTCTATCCCTCTTATTCTTGAATTCTTGCCAAGATGACCGGGATGATAATATTACCAATATCAACGAGCTCGCAAATCAAGAAGATATAAAAGATTACATGTGGAAGGCTATGAATACATTTTATGTATACAAAAGCGATTCTCCAGATTTGGCAGACGATAGATTTGAAAACACTCCCGAGTATAGAGACTTTTTGAGCAGTATAAAACTACCAACAGAATTTTTCAATTCTCTATTGGCAGACCAGGATCGGTATAGTTTTCTGGTATCAGATTTTGTTACACTTGAGCAAAATTTAGATGGAATTTCTCTTGATAATGGAATGGCATTCGGTTTAATTAGATTTATAGGAACGAATACGGTTTTTGGCTATGTGAGATACGTTATTCCGGGTTCCCCAGCAGACTCTGCAGGTTTGGAAAGAGGGATGATTTTTAACCGTATAGATGGCATAATCTTTTCACCAGATACAGATTTCAATCCACTCCTAAATCCTGCAAGTTATACCCTTGGGTTGGCAGAACTTCAAGGTGGAGACCTCGTTCAACTTGATCAAGAAGTCGCATTAAACAAAGTTCAATTGACAGAAAACCCAATCCATGACCAACGTGTTTTGGATATTGAAGGCCTTAAAATAGGTTATCTGATGTATAATAACTTCAGGACGCCATTTAATACGGAGCTCAATGCTGTATTTGCAAATTTTGCTTCTGAAGGTATTAGCGACCTAGTTTTAGATTTAAGATATAATTCTGGTGGGAGTATCGAAACGGCCAAAGACTTATCGAGTATGATTACTGGACAATTTAACGACCAAGTTTTCGCTCAACAGCTTTTCAACGCCAATTTTGAACCCAGAAATCTCATCTTTGATAACCAAATCAATACAGGTGAAGCCATCAATAACTTAAACTTATCTCGCGTTTTTATCTTAACCACAGGCTCTTCAGCCTCTGCTAGTGAACTAGTCATCAATGCGCTAAACCCTTACATCGATGTGGTCCAAATTGGCGACACAACCGAAGGAAAGTTTGAAGGCTCTGCCACTCTTTATGATTCTGAAGATTATACCAGAAACAATGTAAGTTTAGAACATACCTACGCCATTCAGCCGCTAATTTTAAAGACAGCCAATAAGGATGGATTCACTGACTTTTTCGATGGTTTAGATCCAGATATTGAGTTAAATGAAAGTTTTTCAAATCTTGGTATACTAGGTGATCCTAATGAAACTTTACTCAATAGAGCTCTTCAGGAAATTATCCCTGGGTTTGCTCCGACGTCAAATGAATCAAAATCAATACACTCTATTGAACTTTTAGGGGAAGACGACATGAGTTCTCCAAGCTTTCAAAGAATGTATATAGAATATAAAAATAAATAATCTTGGAAGAGGAAAACCAGCTGATATTTAAAAATTTACAGCGGCAAGTTGAGATGTCACTCTTGTTCATAAATCTAAAAGCAGAATATAAATCGTTATTAAACAAAGTATCTCACGACTTAGCCTCTCCACTTAGTTACTTAAAATTTTCTTCGGAAATTCTTCAATCTCAAATCGGTAGTAAAAATCAAGAAGACTTAATAGAAACAGGCCGTGTTATTTCTTCCTCTACTACCATACTTAGCGATCAAGCCAAGCAACTAGTCACGGAAGGAAAGTCTATACTGCATCTAACTGGGTTACCGAAAACGAGCCTAATAGAACTCATGACTTCAAGCCTAGACTTGCTGAAGATAGACGAAAAATCCATAAACCTAAAAGGAAACCTGACTGCTAAAATTGTTAATTTCCCAGAGCTATATCATTATCTCTTATTTTCATTGATCAAGGAATTAACGAAGATTGAATTCCAATTAATATCAATTGAAGTGATGCCTTGTAAAAAAGATCTGAAAATTACTTTAAGTGGAGATTTAAGTCAGCCTTTAGATGACACAAAGATTGATATTATAATTAACGACTTAAAACACCAACCTCTAGTCGACTCGGTATTGAATGCAATGCAAGCAAAAATCAATTATACCAAAACTCTAAAACTGCTTTGTGTGGAAGTAGTGCTATCTAAGGCAATGTCTTAATCGACAAAGTTATTGAAGCCTGTTCTATACGCATCCACTAACCCAATATTATTATTGATATTTAGCTTTTGCATAATGCGTTTCTTATAAGTACTCACCGTTGATTTCTGAAGATTAAGCTCACCTGAAATATCTATGTTTGACTTCCCTTCTGCCAAAAGAGCTAATATCTGAAATTCCCGATGGGACAAAATATTAGATAAGGATAGATCATTTGCTCCATTATTGTTAAACACCTCATCTTCGATATTTTCATCTACAAACCGTTTATCGTTTTCTAAAACTTTAATAGCTAAGGCTATTTTTTGAAGTGGTTGTGATTTTCCTAAGTATCCATCTGCCCCATTTCTAATAAAATTGATGGCATATTGAGGCTCTTCATAAGCAGAATACATCAAAATTTTGGTTTCAGGATAATTAGCTTTTATGTTTTTTACAGTCTCCACAGTATTCCCACCAGGCATTTTGATGTCCAAAATGATAAGATGAATATCTTCATGACACAACATTTGATTTCTTAACTCGTTGACAGAAGATACCTTTATAATTTCTGGACCAGAGATAGTTTGTCGTAAAATAGACTCTACCCCATGCTTGACTACATCATGATCGTCTGCTAGAATAATTTTAGTAATTTTTTTCAAATTATTTAAATTGGGTATAAATTTATACTAAGGTATGAAAAGTAGTTTAAATACTACAACTTTATTCACGCTTAGATGCGAAAAAAATAAAACCAAGGTTTTATTTGATGAAATGAAAGATTTGCTGAGCTAAATCTTGATTTAAATTTTAAATTTGCAATTTCTAAAATAAGCGATATGAAATCAACTGCACTTACCGAAATTCATAAACAACTTGGAGCTAAAATAGTCCCTTTTGCAGGTTATGATATGCCCGTATCTTATACCGGAGTAAATGAAGAACATGAAACCGTAAGGCAATCTCTTGGTGTTTTTGATGTCTCCCATATGGGTGAATTTTTTATTGAAGGAAAAGAAGCTTTACAGCTTATTCAAAAAATAACCAGTAATGATGCCTCCATACTTATCGATGGTCAAGCACAGTACACGTGCATGCCAAACGAGACAGGAGGAATTATAGACGATCTCATCATCTATAAGTTTCACAACGAAAAATTTATGATGGTAGTAAATGCTTCCAACATAGAGAAAGATTGGAAGTGGGTAAACCAACACAACACATTTGATGCTATTCCTACAAATTTATCTGATGAGTATTCTTTGTTAGCTATACAAGGCCCTAAAGCTTTGGAAGCCATGCAAAGCATATCACCCCTAGACCTATCTGCTATCAAATTTTATCATTTTGCCGTAGGTGAGTTTGCGGGAGCTCAAGATGTGATTATTTCGGCCACGGGATATACTGGAAGCGGTGGATTCGAAATTTATTTTAAAAATAAAGATGCTGAGTTGATTTGGACTTCAGTATTTGCCGCTGGAAAAGACTTTGGAATTAAGCCTATTGGATTAGCCGCTCGAGATACGTTGCGTTTAGAAATGGGCATGTGTCTATATGGTAACGATATCGATGACACAACCTCTCCAATTGAAGCTAAGTTAGGTTGGATTACTAAATTCACCAAAGACTTTATCAACGCTGAGGCTTTGAAAGCAGAAAAGGAAAATGGTCCTTGCAGAAAGCTTGTTGCTTTTGAACTACAGGAAAAAGGTATACCAAGACATGGTTACGCTATTGTAGACGAAGAAGGCCATGACATAGGTCATGTCACCTCAGGTACAATGTCCCCTAGTCTTAAAAAAGCTATCGGTATGGGTTATGTTAAAACAGAACACTCTAAATTTGGAACTTCTATTTGTATCCAAATAAGAAAGAAAACAATAAAAGCGACTATTGTAAAGCCCCCATTTTACAAGGCTTAAGCCTGAATTTTATATAATCTTAGGCTATTTCTAAATTTCGGAAATAGCTTATTAAGTTTTAAGTATATCAAACACACCAAAAAAATATTAATTCTCGGTGCTAGTGGTTTTCTAGGCAATGCCCTCTTCAAAGAATTGTCTCCTTATTATGATGTCTATGGCACTTTTACAAGAGACCATGCTGACTTAGAAAAAAACAAACGCATGTTCCAATGGGATGCTGAAACGGAATCCGTAAATCTATTGTTGCAGGAATTAGCTCCAGATCTTATTATTACTTGTATTAGAGGTGATTTTACAGCCCAAACTCACGCCCATTTTGAGATTATTGCTTATTTAATCAAGTTTCAGAAGAAGTTGATTTTTTTATCGTCTGCCAATGTTTTTGATGTGTTTAGCAACTACCCTTCCTATGAGTACGACAAAACTCTATCTGAAAGTATTTACGGCAGATTTAAAATAAAGATTGAAAATGCCTTATTCAGAATTCCTAATCACCTTTATAACATTGTAAGGTTACCTATGATATACGGTCATAATTCCCCACGGGTAAAAGAATTGAAGCTTTTATATGACTTAAAAGAACCTATTGAGGTATTTCCAAATGTGGTCATGAATGCTACCACTCACGATAAGTTTTCTCAACAAGTCCATTACCTTATCAATCGCGATCTTGAAGGCGTCTATCATCTTGGCAGTCAAGACCTTATTCATCATAAAGAATTAGTACATGATATTTTAAAAGGTTTAGGTTTGGAAAATCCAATTTTTAAAAATGTATATAACTCCAACCAAGACCGGTATATCGCCATTATTCCTAAAACGCATATCTTACCAAAAAATCTACAAATCACCATTGAAGAGGTCGTTGAAAATTCAACAAAGCTTAAGTCGTAATAATCAGTTTTTTTTTGTATTTTAAGAATTCACAAAAAAAGAATTTTTATGACACCATTATCCCAAAAAGAAGTTGAAAGCCATTTAGAATCATTAGAGGGTTGGTCTTACAACGAAGACGCCATTCATACCACACTAGAGTTTAATGATTTTAAAGACGCATTTTCTGCCATGACGAGAATTGCTTTTGAAGCTGAAGCTCAACAACACCATCCCAACTGGTTTAATGTTTACAACACCTTAGAAATCAGTTTATCGACTCATGATGCAGGTGGCGTTACTGAAAAAGATTTTAAAATGGCTAAAACTATAGAATCTATTGTTTCTGAAAACTAGGATATTTAACAAAAGTTGAGTTAATTGTATTAAAACTTAAACACTTTACTAAGTTAAGTTTTACATTTGTCCTAATTAAAATATGACAACAATGATTGATGCCCTAGAATGGAGATATGCAACCAAAAAGTTTGATAATACCAAACGTATAGATTCCTCTAAAGTGGAAATGCTTAAAAAAGCTTTTAACTTAACGCCTACGTCTTACGGTTTGCAACCTTTAAGATTAGTAGTGATTAAAGAACAAGAACTTAAGGATAAACTTTTCGAGAATAGCTATAATCAAATTCAAGTAAAATCTGCCTCTCACGTTTTGGTAATATGTACCGAAAATATAGTTGATGAGCCATTTATCAACCATAATTTTGAACTGCAGAAAGAAATCCGAAATACAAAAGATGAGACCGTAAAATCTTTTCGAGAATTTTTGATCAAGGACTTTGGAAAAAAGTCTGATCAAGATATTAAAAAATGGGCGATTAATCAGGCGTATTTAGCCTTGGGTAATTTATTGACTATCTGTGCTGCAGAAAAGATTGATGCCTGTCCAATGGAAGGATTTGATAGTGCGGCTTACGATAGGATTTTAAACCTCAATGAAAAAGGTATTTCCTCAGCTCTAGTCGTACCCGTGGGTTACAGAGCAGAAGATGATAAATTTGCTGGTTTTCAAAAAGTAAGACGTCCTCAAACTGAAACGATTATTGAATACTAACTTTCAGCTATTTAGACTACTTTAAAAGACTTTTCAGACCCCTGAAAAGTCTTTTTTGGTTAGAACTGAAAATTAATTCCATCGAGATATTCTGGATTGATTCTTTACTCTGTTAGAAATTGAAACCGAATATAGTTCCAAATTAAATTTGTAATGTCCTATGAATAAATTGAATTAAACTACGACGTAGCTCAGCACAGGTTTTTTTATTGATTAAACTTAAAAATAAGTAGCATAGCCTTAGCTACGATAATTATTTTTGATAAAAAGCAGGCGAAAAAAATGATTTATTGCAACATTATAGGTCTAAATTCAATTAGATCATTGAATTTTAAAATTTATCAATGTTAGTGTCACTAACATTGATAAATGAATTCAGACCGTTTTAAATTATTCTTTTCCATCTACGAAATCCTGTAAATAGCTATAGCGAGGCGTAAGCTTTCCATCCTTAGTCATTCTAGCCCGTTCCAATACTCCATCAAGGTCTCCATTAAAAAACGCAGGAATCACATGTTTTGCAAACATATCGCCAAAGCCTTCACTAGCATCTTTAGGAAGCTCACAGGGTAGGTTATCGACTGCCATTACAGTAATTGCACCTTCAGCATCGAAGGCGACTTCCGACTCGGTTTGTGGATCATAACCATAAAACGGATCGGCAATAGTAGAAGGTCTTAAAGTGGACGCCACTGGTCCATCAATATCACAACTGATATCTGCAATAAGATTGATCTTAAAGTCAGATCGCTTAGCGTCTTCTCGTGTTATTAAATAGGGAGCATGATCACCGTAAAAGTGCCCTGCTATAAAAAAATCGGTTACTTGGGCAAAACGCATAAAAGTGGACTCATAAAACGTAGGATCAAAAAAGAAATCTGAGGTCTTTCCAAGTTTGCCATCTTTGCGCTGGTTATAGTCCATCACATGAATAACGGTGTATACTGGTTCATCAAAAGTTGTATTGAGGTACTGCTCTATCCCTACTTTTTTAATCTGAAGATAATCTAAAATTTCCTTGGCGCCTTTGGCGACTTTCCCTAAACCAGACAGACAAATCTTTAAGTTTGGAATTTTAATAGTGTCCAACTCTTGCTGAAGGGCTTTTAAGTCTTCAAGACCCTCTACTTTAGGTAAATTGAAAAGACCATCGCGTAAGCCTAAAGCCCGAAAACCATTATAAGCCCCAACCAGACCTGCATAGCGACCAAAGCCAATAAGACGTCCTCCTGTGGGACTGGTAATCACTTCATGATCGTAAAGCTCTATGTTTTTCTCTAAAACGGCTTTGAGTAAATCTCGGTTGTAAGGTTGTTTTTTGATAGTATGAGAAAAGAAAAAATAGGACGCCTTAGGAATTAAAGCCTCAATAGGAACTTCTTTGACTCCCAAAAGCACATCACAACTGGACAAGTCGTCCGTAATTTCAAGACCTTGCTGCTCATATGCAGTGTCTGGGAAAATACGAATGTTTGAAGATTCTACTTTAAATTCCAGATAGGGATATTGATTTTGGACTGTTTTAGCTTTCTCAGGAGAGAAGACCACACGACGATCTGGTGGCGTTTTGCGTTCTTTGATAAGTCCAAATTTCATAGGCTTTATTTTAAGATGTTTTTTGCTTCAAAGATAGTATTTATATCTACTTTTGCGCTTCAAGTTTGAGAGGTTACTTCTTTTTAATAATCGAAGTCGCTCGCGTTAGGGATAGAAGCGGCATCCCTCATTGCCGATAGGTATCGGAAATGAGGATATAGCATATAGCCCGACGCTTTGGAAGGCTAGAGTCGACCAAAGGGAAACGCCCAACTTAAGATCATTGACAGATAAAGTGATAGAAAATTTAAGTTCAATTACTGACTTTGTAAGTATGGGGTCGATTTGGTTTTGACAGCAAGGCCAATTGGATGGTAAGCACGTCGAGCGCTGGAATATAGCTCGTAAATCTCATGTTTCACACTTTTTTAAACGGCGAAGATAACTACGCCTTGGCTGCATAATCCGAATCACAGTAGGATATGTTTAACCGTTACCAGGTAACGGGCTAAGATGTCTCGCAAAAGCCTTGATTTACGGCGTTTGCACCAGAGGCACCGGTAAAGTAAATATAGCTAAAACAGGGTCTTGATGTTTTTGTGAAGCTCAATTGAGAATAAGGACACGGTAGGTGGTTTTCAGCCAGTCTTGTCTCGAAAATTCAAGAGAAAACTAAGCGTGTAGAAGACTATTGAATTGCTTGTTTGGACGGGAGTTCGAGTCTCCCCGACTCCACCATAAACCCTCATATACCCAGTGTATATGAGGGTTTTTTTCGTTTTTCAAATTAGTTAACAAAAATTCAGTTTCCCACTTTTGAAAGTTTGTGCATAATCGGTTAGTTATTATGTAGCTATATTTTTATAAACTGATTGAGTAAGATACAGCGTATTCAATTCGTTTTTTAATCCAAAAAAACTGATTCTATACTTATTTATATATATTTTTCTTGTGACTTTGTTTAATTGTTCTGTAAGCATTAAAGATCAAAAGGGTGTTTAAAAACCAAAACGCTTTAACTAACCAAACATTAATTGAATATCCAAAAAATATTTCAGGTTCCGAATTGAACATAGTATCAATAAATATTAATAATGATATTATTCCGCCAATCAATAAAAATATTTTTTTGCACATTTTTTTTATTTAATTAATTCTAGTTCAAAGTAAAATAGATTGCAACAACAAGTATGTTTTATGTATCCAGTAGAGTTTTCACACCAAGAAAGAGCTATCCCAATAAAAAGCACCTTATTTAGATAACCAACTGAAAAAAAAGGGATACAAAGCACTCTAAAAACAACCTTCTCCTCCTGTAAGGTTCTTGACAACTCCTCAAATTCCCCCTTATTTAAAAATCTCGGATCAGACAACAAATTATATAGCTTTGGCCTATCGACGAGCCATATGCTTAGTTATTGTGAAACGTTAATTATTCATTAGTGACACTTGCTTATTGATGAAGTTTTGAATTTGAAATTTATTTTGTATTCCTAAACTACCTCTGTGAAATAAGCCTTCCTCAAGCATAATGATTTCAGATTCTTTATGAGGGAAAGGAAACCTACCAGCCCAAACAGCGTGTGATTGAAAATTTTTTAATAATTCAATTTCTGACGAATCAAGTTTGATTTTATAATATTCAACGATTTGTAGATAATCATGGCCATTACTTTTGCCTTTCCATTTTTTCATAAAATCATAAAAAGTTTTTATTTGACCACTTTTAATATTTTCTTTTTCAATGAAAAGGGCGCGTGCCTTTATAATTAATTCAATTGATAGCGAATACAATAACATTATAGATCGACTTAATCCAAGAGTTTTTATTCTGTCATTTTCTGTAAACCAATTTTCAACAACTTCTAAGAATAAATCTAAATTTTCATCTGCTGCTAATTTTAGACTTTCAGCATGCTCAATATAGGTATAGAAGTGCAATGAATTTCTAGTATCAAAATCATCCATAATTTATTCTTAATTTTTTAAAACGTTGTTGTACTAGATTAGTTTTGTGATTAAGCAATAAATTTAATAAATAATAACTGTATAGAAAGTCCACAAGGACTTTCCTAAATAAGCCAAAACCAAGGCAATTAATTTTTAATTTACTTAATTATATATTCCATAAATCTTTTTCCTAATTCTGTCGTTTTAACTGAAGGTTTCTCGTATGTACTGTTATACAATATATAGTCATTAACTCCAAAATCTATTAAACCTCCATTTGTTGTAATTAGACCTTTATTCTCCAAGTCAAGACAATAAAACTTAAATTCAGATTGCTCAATTACTATTCTTTTATTATACTCATTGTATCTTGAAAAGAAATTGTCGTAGGTTTCAATTTTATCTAAAATTTCTTCACTGGAATTAATGTAGGAAATTATTATTATTTGAATTGGTGATAAATTCACTAAAAAATTGAGAAATAATCTATTTACACTTAATTCATAATTTTCTTGAGTCATAATAGAATCCATAAATACGTTTGCTAATGTGATTCTTATTTTTTCATCTCTAATTCTCATTGAGGATTTCCAAAAATTTATATTAAAATCATAAAAGTCATCACTTTCTATATATTTTTCAACTAATTCGTCATTTTCAATATTTCTTACTTTTTCTTGTAAAATCTGAACGGTTTCATTAATCCTCTTTTGTTGGATTCTGTTCGGAACTTGAATAAATATTTCATTCATTACTGAACCAAGCCAAGGAATTGTAGAAATTACCCCACTAATTATTCCGTCTTGCATTTCCTCAATTCCAGTTGCTTTTTTTAAAATTTCTGATGGTAATTTTCTTTCTTCTTTTCCCACTCAATTATTTTATTTTTTAATTTTCGGATTTTTTTTAAATTACAGATAGCGTTTAGTAAATAAAACTAGGCGATTTCGAGGCATTAAACTTTCCGTTAAACACAAAGTTTGATATGAAACAAAACTTTGATTTTATGATTACTTCGCCTGTTTTTTATATAAGTTGTTATGTCCTTTATTCTTTATAATTAATTCTACTGTAAACACATTCATTATATTTTGAAATCCAATTAGCAAGAACCCTGTTAAATATTCTGAAAATTTCTTCAATATCATTTGGGACATTTCCTAAATCTTTTCCAATTACAATGAATAAACCATCTGGATGGTCGTCATCACATACTATTGGTATTGTAGAAGACAATAAATAATATTCTTCGCCATTTATTTTGAATTTACCATTTTCAAAACGATTGTTATTAATTGACAAACGAAGAATATTTTGAATCTCCTGTTTTTCAGATTTTAAATCAGTTCTTTCTAACAAATCCCATATCAATGATTCTTTAATTTTAAGTTCATCTTTTAGGACATATATACCAGTATTGTATTCAACAATATCCTGTTTAGGTGTTTCACTAGCAATATTTTGTAAATAAGTTGCGACTGTAAATTTAGAGTTGAAGCTTTCTAGAACTAAATGTAAGTTAGTTATAAAAGGTCGAAGCAAATTTAATACACCATCTTCAATATCTTTCTCACACATCCGATTAGATATTTCTTCTTCAGTAGCATAATTTGGGACAGCTTTATTAGTTAATTTGCAAGTCTGGTCGTTTAGTCCAATTAAAGTTGATGCAATTGCATCATTAATTAGAGATTTTCTAGCAAAGCTTTTTGAAAGGGTATCCTCATTTATCTCGTTTTCAATATTTTCAATTAGCAGTTTTGGGAAATTCTTTTCGTTGAAATATTTAAAAATATTTATGGCAGTGAAGACAATAATTGAAAAAATTAAAATTCCAAACCAAAGAGAATCAATAGCCTTAATTTGACTCGAAGCGATGGCCATTATAGCGCCTATGATTACTTCAAAAACTATTATAAATGGGCCTAACTTTATAATAGTATCAATCCATTTTTTTAGTGCTTCAAGGTTTTTCATTTATTATTGGGCATAACAGTTTTGTATAAGATTAGTGTGGAAGGTAGGCAATCGAAGAATTGTCAACCGAGCCGCAAGCTTATACTTATTTTATGTTTTTACTTTGTCGATTTAAAAATAATCAAATAAGTATGAGCGACACTATTAACATGTACAAAACTTTGATTAAGCCAAAAACCCCACATTAATTTTATACGTTGTTGTACTTAGTTGTTTTCCATCATTGTCTTAATTTTATTTCTAAAACTAAGGTGAGCAAAAATTCTGGTTATTAGATTCCCTCCGAATCCTACGATAAAAAAATAATTTAAAATCATGAAATCAGTTTCATCAAATGTTGAGTATTCAGATTTTCCGAGTAGAATCAGAATTAAAAACGGTAAAGAGATTAGGAAAACCATCCAATTTCCATTTATTATTTCAATCACACCATTTGTTTTCTTTATTTTCACAACTCCACTAACAAGAAAAGATTTGAATTTCCAAGAAGTCCAACCGTCAGCTTTATGAAATATTATTTTATCAGATTTTCTCTTGATGTAAAAGAATCTTTCATCGTTCAAGTATTCTTCAATTATGTCAAGAATCTCTTCCTCTTTTAGGAGATTAGATTTAATTCTTGTCCGAAATTGTATAGGTAAGAATGTCATTTTTTTAATTAAGTACAACGTACGGATAAAACAATAATTTATGTTATATCCATTATTAAAATACTAATCTAAGGGATTTTTTATTGTTTTAAGAGTGTTTGTTCCCACATGAGTGTAAATTTTTGTCGTTTTAGTTGATAGGTGTCCTTATAAAACCTGTATTTGTCTTAAGTCAACTTCCCAGCCTTTGGCTAAAAGCTCGTTTAATTGCTGCTCTAGTAGGCTATCATTTGGTGAGGTTAAAACTTTTATATTCTCATAATCTCTTACTTAAAATGCTATTCGTATTAAATTCAATATACTGAAGGTTAAAGCTTAACATTACTGGAAGCCAATCGTTCCACTTTACATAATTTTCTTCGTTCCTAGTAACGTCCCTGAATTCAAAGCCCAATTTTCTAAACGAATTCACATAATCTGTAATACCTCAAACTCAATTGGACCTGGAATCATTAGTAATTTCTACCTTTTATTTTTTAATATTTTGTGAATCAAATCATATTTGCAAACAAGAATACCATCTAAATCTACATAGATATAATCACCAGAAATAAAATAAACAACACCAAGTTTTACTATAGAGTCTATTTCTCCACTATTGTGTTTAATGCTTTTAACTTGAGAAGTGTTTAGAGCTCTTATACCTATTTCCATAAAATTAATGAGTTGACTATCGCGAAGACACGCATTTATAGTAATGCCATTCCACTTGTTTTCTATCGCCAGTGTAACTAGCTGATCACTTAGTAATTGTAATATTAATAAATAGTGGCTGGTCGGAAATAGACAAATTTTATAAAATGAATTATTTTTAATTTTGCTGTATTTCCGTCCAGACACTACATACCACATTCATCACTACATGGAATTATTTATCTGTAACAAGTTCTCTTTTTTCAACCTTTTTATCAATTTCAAACTGATTACTTGTATTCTTTCCTCCTCCTGCTTTTATAGCTTTGTCTCCAGCAAAAAAACTTTTGTGATCGTCTCCTAAGTCAGATCCTGCCATACGTTGATGTTTAACACAAGAAACCTTATTACGGATTTCTTGTCTCTGTACCCCTTTTACATAAGCCAACATGCCTTCTTCTGAAAAATATCCTTTGGTTAAGTCATTCATATGAAGAGCGGTAGTATGATAGGTTGGTAAAGTAATTAGGTGATGGAAAATCCCTGCATCTCTTGCACTATCTGTTTGGAAGGTCTTAATTTTCTCATCTGCACGATAGCATAATTCTGTAGCATCATAGTGTGAATCCATTAGATTATTCCTATCATAAGCTGTCATATTTTCACCTTCTGCAAGCATTTCTTCATAGACTTGATGACGGAAGTTTAATGTCCAGTTAAAAGAGGGCGAGTTATTGTAAACCAATTTAGCCGTAGGAACCACTTCTTTGATTCTGTTTACCATATGTGCAATCTGTTTCACATTTGGAGTTGGCGTTTCAATCCATAAAAGATCTGCCCCGTTTTGAAGACTTGTAATACAATCTAATACAACTCTATCTATATTAGATCCCTCTTTAAATTTATACAACCCATTGGCTAGTCTTAAAGGTCTCACTAATTTGCCATCCCTTTTAAGAAGGACATCATCTTGTTTGGCCTCTTTTACATCAATTTCTTCGGCTTCTACAAAGGCTAAATATTGAGAAGCTAAATCTCCGGGTTCTTGACTAACGGGCAATTTTTGAGTTAAACCAGCTCCTTCAGAATCTGTTCTAGCGACTATAATTCCATCTTCTACACCTAATTCTAAAAACGCGTATCTAATCGCATTTAGCTTCGCAATAAAATCTTCATGAGGCACAGTTACTTTTCCATCTTGATGACCACATTGTTTGGCATCAGAAACTTGATTTTCAATCTGAATAGCACAAGCACCAGCTTGAATCATTTTTTTGGTTAACAAGTAGGTTGCTTCTTCGTTTCCAAAACCAGCATCGATATCAGCTATAATAGGAACTACATGGGTCTCAAAATTGTCAATTTGATCTTGCACATCTTCTCCTCTTTCAAGTCTTTTAAATAAATCATTTAACTCAATAGCATCGGCTTGGCGTAAGAAGTCATAAATTTCACTTATCAAAGCTGGAACTGCTGTTTTTTCGTGCATAGATTGATCTGGCAGTGGTCCAAATTCTGAACGTAACGCAGCAACCATCCAACCAGAAAGATATAAATACTTTTTACTGGTCGTTTTGTGATGCTTTTTAATAGCTATCATTTTTTGCTGCGCTACAAAACCATGCCAGCAACCAAGAGATTGAGTAAATTTAGACGAATCTGCATCGTAAGCTGCCATATCTTTTCTCATGATGGCTGCTGTATATATGGCGATGTCTAAACCTGTTTTAAAACGATTCTGAGTAGCCATTCTAGCTACGCTTTCAGGATGTATGGCGTTCCAACTCTCTCCGTACTTTTCTTTAAGGGTTCTTACAGTCTGTAATGCAGAGCTGTAATTTGTTTGTGGTAAATTTTTCATAGTTTTGTATTGATTATTAGGGTTATTCTAGATTTTGATAATTAGTGACTGGTCGGAAATAGAAACATTTTTAATTTTGCTGTATTTCCTTCCAGACGTTACTTAAGTCTCGTAAACTATTGCAGTAGTTGCGAGACATTTTTTTAAATGTGTTTATACGCTAAGAGGGTTAGAAACTCTACAAATTTTTCTGAAACAACTAACTCATCAAAAACATTGAAAGCCAATTCAAACTTGCTGTTCTTCATGTGTTCTTCACCAAATTCAGCCTTAATTTTTTCGACTTCATCGTTAAATAAGTCTTTATATAATTCCATATTAAATTTTCTACCATCTTCGAGTTTTACTTCATTTTTTAACCACTGCCAGACTTGAGTTCTTGAAATTTCTGCGGTCGCTGCATCTTCCATTAAATTATAGAGGGCGACAGCGCCATGACCTCGCAACCAAGCTTCTGTATAGAGTACCCCAACATTAATGTTTTTTCTAATTCCGGCTTCTGTTACAGTGCCTTTAGGAAGTTCAACTAAATCTTTTTCTGTAATGTTGATGTCGTCACGAGTGATATGTAATTGATTTGGCATTGGCATGTGTTTATTAAATTCCTCCATAGCGACTTCAACTAATGCAGGATGTGCAACCCATGTCCCATCATGGCC
The DNA here is from genome assembly GCF_000153485.2 of Psychroflexus torquis ATCC 700755. NCBI lineage: Bacteria > Pseudomonadati > Bacteroidota > Flavobacteriia > Flavobacteriales > Flavobacteriaceae > Psychroflexus > Psychroflexus torquis. Next base: position 223,131 of record NC_018721.1, read on the forward strand.
ATTTTTAACTTCACGCTCTTTATCTTGACGAACTTTTTCTAAAGCAGCAGTATTGGCTTTTTCGTCATTTTTAATTGGAATTTGAGCTGCCATCCCTCCTATCGCAAGGATACCACGTTTATGACAACGTTGAATCACAAGTTTAGAATACGCATCCATAAAAGGGGTTGTCATAGTCACTTGATCACGGTTTGGCACCACAAAGTTTGGATGGTTTCTGAATTTTTTGATGTATGAAAATATATAATCCCAACGGCCACAATTTAAACCCACGATGTGATCTTTAAGTTCAAAAATGATTTCGTCTAACTGAAAACTTGCCGTGATAGTTTCTATTAAAACAGTTGCCTTAAATGTTCCGACAGGAACATCGAGGTAGTCTTGTGCAAATTCAAACACTTTATTCCACCATCGCGCTTCTAAATAATGCTCTAATTTCGGTAAGTAGAAATAGGGCGCAGTTCCATTTTCTAACATTGTTTTGACGTTATGAAATACATACAGGCCAAAATCAGTTAAACTTCCTGAACTTTCTTGATCATTGATTATGATATGTCTTTCGTTTAAATGTAAACCCCGAGTTCTTACCATTAAAACTGCTGTTTCTTGATTCAAATTATAAGATTTACCTCGTTTTGAATCTAGCAATGAAATGGTTTTATCATTAGCGTCTATTAAATTTTGTTGCCCTTCAATAGTGTTTTTCCAACTAGGTGCAGTGCTGTCTTCCAGATCTGCCATAAATGTTTTAGTTCCAGAATTTAAAGCATTTATTATCATTTTTCTGTCTACTGGACCTGTAATCTCCACACGCCTATCTTGTAGATCGTGCGGGATATTGCCAGCTGTCCATTCCCCTTTTCGAATAGCTTCAGTTTCTTTTGGGAATTCAGGAAAATGACCTTTGTCAAATAATTTTTGTTGTTCTAAGCGATTATTTAATAAGTCTAATCGCTCTGAATTAAATTTTTCATGAAGCAACGTTAAAAAGTTAAGCGCTTCATCTGTAAGAATGTCTGGATAATAATTAATTACATCTTTTGAAAAATTTAATTTGGGTTGTTTTAAGTGTGTGTGTTCCATAGTATTGTTGATTTACATTACAATAGTATAACAAAGATTCAAAATACACAAGCGAACGTTCGCTAAATGTGAATATTCGCAAAATAATAATAGTCGCAAAAAAGCCTATATTTGTTTTTATGGAAGAAGATTATATCAAACTCATATTTGGCTTAAAGCTAAAGCAGATAAGGACTGAAAAGAAATTATCTTTATTCGGATTGTCTAAACTTTCTGGTTTATCAAAGTCTTATTTGAATGAAATTGAAAATGGAAAAAAATATCCTAAGCCAGATAAAATCGCTACACTTTCAGAGAAACTGGAAGTTCCTTATGACCAAATGGTTTCTTTAAAGTTGGATAAAAATTTGGCCCCTATAGGTGAATTGTTGCAGTCTAAAATATTTAAGGAAATACCTCTAGAGCTTTTTGGAATTAAGGAAAGTAATTTAATAGATATTGTAGCCAATGCACCTGTAAAAGTAAACGCATTTATAAGTACTATAATTGAAATTGCACAGCACTATAACTTTAGTAGAGAAAGTTTTTTTCTAGCCTCTGTACGTTCATTTCAAGAGGCAAATAATAATTATTTTGATGATTTAGAACAACAGGCCTTAAATTTTTCAAAAGCCTATCAAGTGGATTTAACAAAATCTCTCTCCTCCAATGATCTAGAAGACATATTAATTGAAGAGTATGACTACATTATTAACAATAGAGAATTAAGTAAATATGAAGCTTTAGGGAATTTGCGTTCTGTTTTTGTGCCTAAAACCAAAACCCTATTACTTGCCAATGGTATTGATGAAGGACAGCGAACGTTTATTTATGCTAAAGAAATCGCCTATAATTATTTAGAAATTACGGATAGGTTACACACTTTTCCATGGATTAAATTCCAGAGTTTTGAACAGGTGCTCAATAATTTTTATGCCTCCTATTTTGCTGGTGCACTTATGATTCCTAAAAATGAATTGACCTTAACCTTAGAGACCATTTTTGAAAAAGAAACTTTTGATGAAACTCTATTTCTTAAAATGTTGAGAGGTTTCAACACTTCACCAGAATCATTCTATCAACGTTTGACCAATATTTTGCCCAAAGCATTTAATATTAAGAATTTATTTTTTCTAAGGTTTACACATAAAGCAGGTTCTGAAGAATTTCACTTAAACAAAGAACTTCATTTATCACATCAGCACTCACCTCGGGCCAATGAAAGCAATGAGCATTATTGTAGACGTTGGGTCTCCTTGAACGTTTTAAAAGAAATTAGTGAAAGTAAAAGTTCTCATGAATTTGATATTCAAATTTCTAATTACCCAGGTCATGACACAAAATATTTAGTCCTCTCATCTGCAACTAAAGATCCTTTTAAACACAATCAATATAGAAGTATAAGTATTGGGTTACTAATGAATAAGCAATTGGAACGTAAGTTGAAATTTTTAGAAGATCCCACTATTAAAAAACAAGAGGTTGGCGTAACCTGTGAACGTTGTGCGATTATTGACTGCAAAGTGAGGCAAGCTCCAGCAGTAATTTTGGACAAAGTCGATAGAAATAAAAAAATAGAAGTAATCGTTGAAGAATTAAATGCCAAGTTTCAGAGTTAGGGTCTGTTCTGAAGTAAAGCTTTCACTAAGCAGAAATAAGTCATTGAAACAGCTTTTTCTTGGTATTTGGTGTAAATTTTATACATTTTAATGGAAAAGCAAAGGTGAACTGAGGTGAATTTTAATGCTTTTTTAAAAACATAGATTGAAATTCTATTTGCGTGTTAGCAAAGAATAGTGGTTGTTAGAATGTAATGTCTATAGACAAGCAGGTAAGAAATGGACATAACTAGTATTGCACCCTTAGACTACGCTCAGGAAATACTCTACTGGAAGCTCTTGCGATTTAATGGGTGAATCTTTTCATGAAACGAAAGAATAAGTAAGTGTTGGAAGTGTTGAATTAAGCTAACTTATGTTCCAATTTATCTTTCCATTTTCCCCAAGTAGGCATAACAGCTGTTAAGGTATTATAGAACTTTTTAGTATGATTAGGAATAACTAAATGACACATTTCATGTATCAAAACGTATTCAATGCATTTTGATGATGCCTTGATAATTTCTGGATTTATTGTGATTTTATCCACCGTATTACAACTACCCCACCGTTTAGACATTCTTCTAATTTCAATTTTTGGCATTTTGAAATCGTATTCTTTAAATCTAGAATAAGCTTCCAAGGCAAGTATGTTGAATTTTCTTTCAGCGTGTTGGTAATACCATTGTGCTAAAAGCTTTTTGACCGTTTCTTGTTTTATTTCGTCTTTACAAATCACTTCTAGTTTACCACCTTTAAGCTTTACTTGGTTTATAGATCCTAAGTTTACCTTTAGTAGATAAGATTTACCTAAATAGTAATGTGTCTCACCGGAAACGTATTTGCGTTCTGGTGTTCGTGGTAAAAACTGTTCGAAGTAATGTTGTTGCTTAATAATCCAACTCGCTCGTTTTTCAACTTTTTTGTCGATGTCTTGCATTGAACTATCTTCAGGTGCGATGATATGTACTGAACTATCTGGATGCACCTCTATTGCTAGTGTTTTACGACCAGACCTTTGTAATTCAAAGAAAATCTCTTGGGTACCGTAATTTATACTCCGCATTAAAAATTATTTTTTGCAACTCTTAAACATTTAATAAGGATAGCATCAATTTCATCAAAGCTTATTTCTATGCCCAATTGACTTCGTTTACCGATTAAGTAATCTTCAATTTGGTTTTCCATTCTATTTTGAATGTCAACATTCTTTTTCCAATCTGTTATAATCAGATTATTAACGATTTCTTCAATCTCGAGACCAGCTTCTGCAACCTTATTTTTACTGATTTCTTTATCTAGTTTTTTATTAAGCACTTCGTTTAATGCTCCATAAAAAGCACGTGCACGTGGATTATTTTGAAGGCTATCTGGTATTCCGTCTTGATAACCACTCGCTAAATCATCTCGAGTTTTTTGCATCGCTTCTAAATATTCTTTTTCGGTAAGTCTTCCGTCGTAGAAATCTTTAATAATTTCTTCTATGAGTTCTGAGAACTTCTTATAGAAAGCTTCATCTTTTTCCATACTTTCTGTAATCACCTTTTTCATTTGATGTGCAATAAAGTCTGCTTTTGATGCTGGTGTTTTTCCATAAGTCTCTAGAGCTTCTTCTACCATATCTTTATCAAATATGTTTATGTCTCTAGTGAGAACTTGTATTTCATCTGCATTTATATAGGTGTCTAAAAGTTTACGAACTCTTGGTTCATACTCTTTATAAGACACTTTTTCTGCATATCTGAATTGTACTGATAAGCGTAAACTTTGAAATTTCTTTAGCTCACTTTTATAAAACCCTATTTGTTCCATATTAAATTCAATATAAAAGTCATCTGAAGCTAGCGCAGTTTGTAATATTCTTGCAAATGCAGAAACGCGCTCGTAAAATTGATCACGCACATCTTTTTCTGAAATATGCCTTTCCAAAGCTTCAATGTCAGTTTTGTTATAAACACCATTAAATATGTCCCAGACCTCAGCGTGACGAATAGGTACTTTTCTTATTTCATCCTTGACATCTATTACAGTGTTTTTTAAATCCTCTTCATCAAAATCTTCTAGTGCACTATACTCTGTTAATGCTTCGTCTAACTTCCCTAAAACACCTACATAATCTATAATATGACCATATTCTTTTCCTTCAAACAATCTATTTACACGTGCAATTGCTTGTAATAAATTATGGCCTTTAAGTGGTTTTGCCAAATACAATACTGTGTTTCTAGGGGCATCAAAACCGGTCAATAACTTACTTACCACAATTAATAATTCAACTTCGTTGCTTTTTTCTTTGAAACGGCCAATTGAATCTGATTCATAAGCCTCCTGGTCGTTATAGCGTTCTAGAATTTGTTTCCAATACTTTTGTGATTCACTGGTGGTTTCAGACCAAACATCATCATTGTTTTGTCTGCTATCTGGCGGAGTAAAAACAACTCTCGTGTTAATTTTTAAATCTGAATCTGTCTGTGACTCAAAATACTTTTGATATTTAATTGCTGTATCAATTTTAGGAACTGCAAGTTGCGCCTTAAACCCTGTTCCTTTCCAGTTTTCGCTAAAGTGCTTTGAAATATCATATGCAATTTCTTCAATGACGTTGTCGGATTCATAAATCTTAGCAATGGTAGCAAACTTCTTTTTTAAATCTTTTCTGGCTTCTTCATTTAAAGGTGCAGCTAGACGCTCAAATCCCTTATCGATTTGCTTTTTATTGATGGTCAATTTTGCAGATCTACCTTCATACAATAATGGTAGTACTGCGCCATCTTTTACTGCTTGATCTATAGTGTATTTGTGAATGAAACCACCAAATTTCTTAGAGGTACTCTTTTGAGATTTCATTAATGGTGTTCCTGTAAAACCAATATATGAAGCATTAGGAACAATGCGTTTCATATTAGCGTGAGCCGAACCGTATTGACTTCGATGACTCTCATCTACAAGGACAAAAATATTTTTAGAGCCATCTTTGAATGATACTCTTTTAGTCGCAATTTCAAATTTATCTATAATGGTGGTTATGATTTCGTTGCCTTTATCTTGTAGCAACTCTACTAAATCATTACCACTTCTTGCTTTTTTAACGTGCTTACCACAGTTGACAAACGTTTTAAAGATTTGTTTGTCCAAACTTATTCTATCAGTCACAATAATTACTCTAGGTGATTCTATAGACGTATCTAGTGCTAATGCTTTTGAAAGCATCACCATTGTTAAGGATTTACCACTACCTGTAGTATGCCATATCACACCACCTTGACGGTTTCCTTCTTTGTTTTTTGTTTTTACGCGTTGTATGGTTTCTTGTACTGCAAAGTACTGCTGATACCGACATATTTTTTTATCTGGACCATCAAATACGATGTACTTATAGGTTAAATCTAAAAGACGTTTTGTACCACATAAAGCATATAGGCCTTTATCTTGTTCCGTTACTAAACGGTCTTCAGCTACTGTTGTATTTGTTTTCTTTTTTAAAAGTTTTAAAACTTCTTTTTCTACATCTTCTTTCCAGACTGACCAAAACTTTGCAGGTGTTCCCGTTGCTCCATATTTTACTTCATTAGGATGTATTGCTAATAATAGTTGCGCATAATAGAATAATTTAGGAATGCCTTCTTTTTCTTTTTGATTTCTGATATTTTGAAAAATAGCTTCGTCTAGTGAATCGTTTTTATCACGACGCTTGTTTTCAATGACTACGAATGGAATACCATTAACAAAAAGCACAATATCTGGACGACGTTTTCCTTTACCACCTTCGACTTCAAATTCTTCAGTTACGTGGAATACATTATTTTCTGGATTTTGCCAATCTATATAGTTAATTGTATACGCCTTGCGATCACCCTGAACAGTTTCGTTAAAACTTTTACCAAGTGTTATTAAATCATAAACACGCTCATTTGTTTGCACTAAACCTTCGTTAGGCACATTCTTCAATGCATTAACCGCTCCTTGAATACTTCCTGTAGAGAAATTATAGGACTCACCTCTATAACCAAACTCATTAATTTTTGACAATTGTTTCGCTAAAATAGTATCTAGTAAAACATTACTAAACATATCTCCACGCGCTTCAAAAACTTCTTCGGGTGACATATATTGCCAACCCATTTTTTGAAGCAAATCCAAAGCTGGTTTTTGTGAGTCGTTATATTCGCTATAATTTACTTTCATCATTTCTGTATTAATTATTTTCGCCTTTTAGGGAATTTTATATGTTTTTGGGGAATTAATTTTAGTTTTGGGGAATTGAAAATTATTCTAAATACTCTTATAACTTATTCCTAAACCCATCAAAACCCTTATAAAGCCTATAAAAAAACTACTATCATTAGTTACACCTTCTATTACACTATTAACTCTATTGTTTCTTTTTGGGGAATTAATATATGTTTTTGGGGAATTGACTTAAGCATCTTTTAAAAGATTAGTTATATTATTTAAATCAATCACACCATCTTTAAGACCTCTGCTGGCGCAAGCATCTTGCTTGTGCCATAAACCAACTATATTATTTCTCCCCCTCATATATCTATCTCTAAAACTGTTTGGTCGTCTTGGTAATTTCTTGCACTACTATATTTCCAATCTATGGGGTTAGTAACGAAACCACTTTTTACTGGGTTATTGTGAATGTAGTTTATCTTTTGTTGTATTACTTTTTCACTCCATAATTCTACCGGTTGATTGTGCTGTTGCCAAAATTGATGCTGTTTTACATTGCTTTTAGTTTTACCTGCACGTTCCATCATAAATAGTAGCCATTCTTTTCTACTTTCTTGAGGATTTTCTTCTATTGCTTTAATTAGCTTTCTTGCTGTAAATCCTTTAAAATCTCTGATCAATCCAGATGGATCTTCATTACTCGACCTAAAAATTAAATGCACATGACTTGGCATAAAGCAATATGCATACACTTCCATTCCTTTTTCTGCTCTGCAATATTCTATACTTTCTTCCAATACATTAAAATAGACTTGTCGGGTAAAAATATCTAACCAATATACCGTGGCAAAACTTATAAAGTATGCACCTTGTTTATTATGAAATTTATATTTTCTACTCATTTTAATTATTGTTGCTATTCTATCTATAATAACGGCACGCGCGTGACGCTCACGCTAGCAGAGGTCTTTTATAATACCATTTTTAGTGTTCTTTAATATGATTATTTTATCCTGCATATTTTCTAATTATCGTCTTTAACCCTTCTATGAGCTTTAAATGGATGTTCCCATTTACCAGTAATCAGGTATAATTCGTAATACACAAACCATTCTAGGGTCCAAGGAATTATGGTGTCAAATATGTTGTGTTTTCTATAATCCCAGAAGAAATTATCTGTTTCGGGATGATACAAGCATAAATTCTTTTCTTTCGGATAAATATGTATATCATCATGATATTCTATTTCTGGCTCAATCAGATATACTTTAGGGCTATTAATGCCTTCATAATCAATTCTTATGCTATACTCTTTAGAATATTCTGTTGGTTTAATAATGCCTTTACATATTAATTTATTTTGCTTTATTGTACATTTTAAAAAATCATAATTTGATTTAATGAGTTTTTTCTCCCTGATAAGAATTACTCTTCGAGATAGATTTTGCCCACTTGATTTGAACCTATTTTTATGAAATTTTCTAACCGCCATAATTTGTATGAGGTTTATTTTTAGCTCTAGTAGGTTCAGTCGAAATTGTTCCTGAACTTTGAGAATAGGCAGCACCTTTTAATACGTTCTCTGAAATTCTTTTCAATGCAGCTTCCTTAGCATCAGTATCTTCATCTTCACCAAATGGAAAATGAATACCTAAATGTTTACGCCAAAGCCTACTTGCTTTTAATTGATTTGGCTCATTATCGAGCGCTTGTTTTGAGTCTTTAATAAAATCATCCAAATTAGACAGGAAGTTATTTTTCCTTGTAGCATCATAATTTTCAAATAAATCATCTCCAGGTGTTGCAGGAACAATACATGCGAAATCATTGTCTAAAGTTTCTTGAATTTCTATTAATGTATTTTTAAGTGCAATGTCGTCCCTATCATTAGGCTGTATATTGTTAGCCGCAAGAATAGTCATCGCTAAACCACTAGGCATTTTGTTTCTTTTATGATCCCCCCAACCTTTTAAGTGTTTTACAATTCTATTAAGTTGTATGTTTTTTGCTTTTTCGACCTTATACCACTCTACAACTTCTTTAGGGTCACTTTCTTCAAAACCATTATTTTTAACAGCCAAAGAAGGATCATTATCATCTTTAGGGAAAATATAAACCGGAAAATCAATATGATAGTCCCCTTTATAAATTACTCTCAAACATTTAGATCTGTGCTCAACAGATGAGCTAGTAGCTCCATCTAATGCATCTTTTACCCATTTTTGTAGTGTTGTAGCTGTAACATCTGCTTCTCTTCTAAAGTAAACACCATCATCTAAATCACAATCATCGTCTTTTGTTAAAATAGTTGTCCCCATTTTATAAGAACCTTGAATATAAAATTCAGGTTTATATTCTGGATGGTTGTCTTTAAAATGCTTCCGAATTCTCTCACGAAGCACTTCTTTAGATTCTTTAAGTTTATCTTTTTTCTTTTTTGGTATATTCAGATTATTATCATAATCTGAAAACAGTTTATTACAATTTGCCATATTTCCTATTTTTTCTTCTTTATTTTTAGTTGATAGTAACACAACGCTGCCTATCAAGATTACTGGTATCCACCACATCTACTTTATTATATATGATATATCTGTTTTAAAAAAATTCATTATTGCCCTGTTATTTGCTAATTCAAATCCATCCTGATCACCTAGAGCTTTTAAAGTTTCAATTGCTTTTTTATCTGCTCTATCCATCTGGATAACTTTCATCTGAGCGGGTGATAATGAGGGTGCTTTTATCCTTTCATAAACAGAATTTGCAGCAATTAATTTAATTGTATTCTTTAAAAAATAATCTGTAAAATAAGACTGCCCATCCATTGATGTTTGAAATAGTTTATCCGTCCAACCAATAAAGGACCTTCTTTTTCTACTTTTTGATACCCACCCGCTTGGTGTTGTAACACAAGGAATTGAGAGGATTTCGATATGTGAGTACTCTTTATCTTCACCTACAAAATATTGTATCGCCTCAGCTACAGCGCATAAACTTGGGTTATTTGCCCAAACACCCCCATCTACATATAACACGTTGTCATATTTATGTATTGGCAGGTATGTAGGCGCGGCAGAAGTAGCTAACGCTGCATCTACTATAGGGATATGCTTATCTCTAAAAAAGTCACCTTCCTTATGAGGGTACTTAAAAACCCGTGGCATTCCATTAACTAAATTGAAACTGGGTATAACCACTAAATTACTAAGTTGACCTAATTCTTTTTCACCAAACTCATCGACTAGTGCTTTTTTGAGATTTTGAGCACTATACTTTCCAAATAAAAAAGTCTGCTTGCTAAAGTGAAATATTTGTGATTGAAACCATCTAATTAATTTATAGTTAGAAGTAGGGAAAATTGATTTTCCAAATTGTTCATATAGATTAACTAAATCTTTGGATGGTTTTTCTGCTGCCAAACCCAAAGCAATTAAACCTCCAGTACTTGTACCTGCAATTAAATCAAAACAATCACCTGCTTTTTTACCTGCCTTTTCTTCAAGCCTTGAAAGCAATGCTGCTGTATATAGGCCTTTTATGCCACCTCCGTCTAATGCTAAAATTTTGAAAGGTTTGTTTTTCTTTTCTGTCTCCATAATTACCCCTTAACTCGTTTCTCGCCAGTTAACAACTGCTGCATTAAACCTTGTTTTTGTTTTTTTAAATGTTTACCCTTATTAATCAAATTATCTATTTCATTGTCAAAACTTTCAATAACGGATACAATCTTTTTTTGCTCCTCATAACCTGGGATAAATACTTTCTTTTTCGCTAAATCTTTTATACTAATATTCGGCGGATCAGTTCCAGCCATCATTGCGTTCATAGTGTATATAAAATATGGTGTTTGATGTATGTAATAAATAAACTTCAAGTCATTTTTATTTTTAGAAATTAACTTAGCAACTCTTTGATTTAATAAAGCAATACCATCCTCTTTATTAAAGACAGCGATTTTTAATTTATCATTTAAAATTGGTCTTGTAAGCGCCATAACTGCATCACCAGCTTTCAAAACATATTTAGGATTTTCATCTATAAAACTTGTTGGTAAAAATGTAGTGCTATCTCCCCATTTTACTACACCAATGCCAACATTTGCAATCTTTAACCATCTAACACCATTTTCAACTTGATTTGTACTTTTGAAGGCCTCCCCACCTAAATATTTTACAATATCATTCAGAGATTTTTCTTCCCACTCCTCCACAAACCCAGCAAATCGTTTCTTTCCAGTCAGTAACTGCTGCATCAAGCCATTTTTAAGCGCTTGTTTTTGCGCAATGAGTTTTTCTTGAGCAGCTATGGCTTTATCCCAAGTGTTGAGAATACTGGCTATTTTTTGTTGTTCAGGAAGTGGCGGAATAGGAACTGAAACTTTTTTTAAACCACTAGAATAAATATGTACAACAGAATGACCTTGTCCAATTTTATAAAGTTGACTTCTAACCACATCATTATTAAATAAATACCCCAGAAATTGGGGATCTTGATTGTGATGCTTTAATATACAAATATCACCACCTGCATAAGCCGTTTCTTTATTTAAGTAAGCAATTGATTTTCCAATATCCTCTAATGTTTCCCCAGACCCTGCAAATAATATATCACCACAATTTATTGGATTACTATTTGCAGCAGATTCTTGATTTATCTTTGATTTTAATACTGTAGTGTTGTAATGGTAAATTGTATAGATTTCGGCATATCTAACGCAAGGCAAACCACCAACTTCATCTTCTAAAATATCTTTTTTGGTAATTCCTTTTCCTTTAGAAAACTCTCCTAATTGATCTAAGGATTTTACATTCCAATCCTCAGGAATCCAACCTAACTTCGTTTTCTTATAACCAACCCTTTTACCTTCCAATCCTGTGCTGAGCAAAGTCGAAGTAGCAACATCATACTGTTTGTGTTTACTCATAATGTTCCGTATAAAGAGGTTCATCGGTAAGATCTGTAACTATAGAGGATCTATGCAACTCAAACCATTCTGTAAAGCGTTTCCATGTTAATGCAGGAAAGGTGTTTTCGTCTGTACACTGTCCAAAAAGCTCATTTGTAAAAATGTTTTTCCAGTATTTTTTGAGTTCGGTTTTGGGGTCGTCTAAAAATAGCTCATCTTTTAGCAAGTAGCTGTTGTAATCGTCAAAACCTGCCCTATTGGTTTGTGCTAAATTTGGAAATAGGGCATTGCTCCAATCGTAAAAGGCTTGTTTTGGTATCACTAATAATACGCTTCGGTTTAGGGTTGGGTAGTGTTTCATTTTACTTTTTATTTTTAATATTTTGCAAGGTGTCATCAAAATCACTATTAAAATTTACGTCTTGCTGTTTTCTAAATAGTTCGAAAGTTTCTTCGGCTATTTTTTTAGCGATCACACTGCTCATTTGGCCTGCATTTTTTAAAACTTTATAATCATTAAACACCAAGAATGCATCTAGCTTTTTTGTCCAGTCTGTCATTTGCATAGGAATATTTCGTTTGGCCTGATTTTCGGCATAATCTAAATACATGACCACAATCCGGTTAAGGGCATCTAATTCGTCTTCTTGCAAATAATTTTTTGCAATTCTAACATCGCTTTTCAATATTTTACCCTTAGGACTGTTTTTCCAATGGGTCAATCCCATACCTCGTTTTTTTGCATTTACTCTTTTTGAAATAAGTTCCGCTGCTGTAGCTCCAGTAATTGCCCAATGTAATTTATTTTGTACAGTTTGGTAAAACGTTCTAGTGATTTCGCTTTTAGCATTGTAATCTATACTACATTGCGCATAAATGTCTGTGATCTTTTGATAAAAACGTCGCTCAGAAGCACGTATTTCTCTAATACGTTCCAGTAATTCATCAAAATAATCTTTCCCAAACTGTTTGCCTTGTTTTAGTCGTTCATCATCTAGTACAAAGCCTTTGATAATATAATCTCGTAGTGTTTTGGTTGCCCAAATTCTAAACTGTGTAGCTTGTTTAGAATTTACGCGATACCCTACTGATATAATGGCATCGAGATTATAAAACTGTGTGTTGTAGGTTTTACCGTCGCTGGCAGTTATTCGAAATTTTCGAATAACTGAATCTTCCTCTAATTCACCGCTTTTAAATACTTCTTTTAGGTGATAATTAATCGTATTTACTTCTACACCAAATAAAGATGCCATTTTCTTTTGTGACAACCAGAAAGTTTCATCTTCATATAAAACCTCGATGGTACTTTTTTCTAATGCTGTTTCATAAAACAAGATTTGCAATTGATTATATTGCTCATCACTTTTGTCTTCTTTACTCATAGCCTAATTCCTTTAAATGTTTTTTCATTTCTGAACGCACTTCAACCAATTCAGCTTCTAGTTTTTCTATATTTTGCTGTACTTCTGCTATGTCTACAGGCTCTTCTTCTTCAAAGGTATCTACATATCGAGGTATGTTCAAGTTGAAGTCATTCTCGGCTACTTCTGCTGGCTTTACTACTGAACTGTATTTTTCTATCGTTTTAAAATCCTTGTAAGTGGTTACAATTTTATTAATGTCTTGTGTACGCAATACGTTCTGTTTCTTGCCATCATCAAATTCTTTACTAGCATCCATAAATAGGATATCTTCAGTAGTTTTAGCCTTATTAAAAATTAGAATCGCTGCAGGAATACCTGTACCATAAAATAGATTAGTAGGCAAGCCTATCACTGCTTCTAGTAAATTTTCTTCAATCAGTTTTTGTCTTATTTTTTGTTCTGCGCTTCCACGAAATAACACACCATGAGGAACAATAACACCCACTTTACCTGTAGGCAAAGTCGTTTCTATCATATGCAGAATAAAAGCATAGTCTCCTTTAGACTTAGGGGGTACACCACGAAGAAAACGTTTGTAACGATCTGCTTCTGCATTCTCATGTCCCCATTTATCAAGGCTAAACGGTGGGTTTGCTACCACAATGTCAAACTTCATTAAGGCATCACCTTCTTTTAGCTTTGGATTATTTATGGTGTCACACCATTCAATTTGTGCAGAATCCATAGTATGTAAGAAGCAATTCATCTTACTTAATGCCCAAGTATCGCCATTGCTTTCTTGACCATAGATGGCAAAATTATTTGTTGTATTGCCTTTAGCATCTTTGGTTTCTTCTGCCACTTTAATCAATAATGAACCAGAACCACACGTTGGGTCAAAGATGCGATCACCTTCTTTTGGCGATACCAATTTTGCTAATAAACCAGACACTTCTTTTGGTGTGAAAAATTCCCCTCCTTTTTTACCAGCTCCTGATGCAAATTTCTCCAACAAATACATATAAGCCTCTCCAAGAATATCTTGCTTTCCTTCCCATAATGATGGGCGGAAGTCTAACTCTGGTTTTGCAAAATCGTTAATCAAGTTTTTAAGACGACGATTACGGTCTTTTGTCTGTCCTAATTTATCAGAATTGAAGCTGATGTTTCTAAAAACACCATCTAATTTTTCAAGATTACTCTCTTCAATTTGCGCAAATATCTTATCAATTTTTTCACCTATGTCTGTGTCATTTCTATGCTCGTAGATATAATCGAAAGAACACTTATCAGGCAAAACAAAACGCTCCCGCTTTAATTTTCTTTGAATCAACTCTTCGTCATCTCCATACTGCTCTTTTAGTGCATTGTAATGGTCTTTCCAAACATCACTTAAATACTTAATGAACATAAAAACCAAAATGTAGTTTTTGTATTCTGAGGAATCAACTGCACCTCTAAAAGTATCACAGGCATTCCATAATGCTGCATTTATTTGATCTTGTGTTGGCTTTATTTTGTTTGACATTTTATAGTATGTTTAAAAGTTGAGTGGTTGTTAATTTATTTTTTAGTTCTATTATTTTATTACTAAGTGCCAACTCCTGATTATGCAGATTTGCAATTTTAGCTATTTTGGTTTGTATTTCTAATGATGGAAGCACAATAGGTGTTTCTTCTAGTGTGGTTTTATTAATGCTGGTATTATAAGTTCCAGCTTCATTGGTTTTGAAATAATTCTGAACTTCTGACTGATTGATATACCAAGCAATAAAGTCAGGATTAACCAAGTTCTTGTCCACTTTAAGCACAAATAATGCGGACGATGCAATGGTTGGTAAATTATCGATACTTTTAAATACTAGCGCAAAATTGTTAGTCCCTTTCCCTATAAAAAGGATATCTCCAGTTTTTAAATAGTACTTACTTTTTATGGTATCGCTATCAACAAAATAACAGTCATCACCTAAATAGGTGTAATTTTCCTCAAAGTCTTTTAGCTGTATCACTCGAACACCTCCATTATAAATGTTCTTGATCTTGCCCCTGAAAGAGTATCCAGAAGATAATCCTTGGTAGATTAAAATTGATTTTAAATTGACTATCTTGCTTTGCATATTTATAATTACATAATCATTACGATGCAAATATACTTAAAATTTATTGATTAAACAAGATTATTTACGCATAATCGTTATGATGCATTTTATTTAGCATTATTTAGTGAATGTAATCAAACTGAAATTAAGGCAATTTATATTGAAAATTCTATTTGTATGTTGAGCCGTTAACAAGCATTCAGAGACTACTGAGGATTATTTTGCTTCAAAATATAGCAACTACAAATTTTTGAGTACTGCCACTAATGTGAAGAAAAGGAGGAACTACAGAACCAATTCAAGATTTATTAGAATGGGCTGTTGTAGTCTATGTGACTTGAATCCAGCATCCTATAAATATATATGTTTTTCTAAATATATAGTTTCATTATTTCTTTATCTGAATCATTTTGTCGGTATGATGCATTTTAAAATGATTTTCTCAAGTTCGTAGTCATATCAATCTTTTGTTCTTTAAGACCTAAATTTTTTATTAAAAGCAATCAGAATTATCTATAGTTTTTTTTTCTAATCATATATATTGAAATCAGTCGAGCTGCAACAATTATTATTCCAATTAAAACTAATAAAACTCCAATTTTGTAAAAAGCTTTGTTGTTATTCACTAGCGTCCGAAAGTTTTTAGAAAGAAGTAAAAAACATGTTTCTATTCCAATGTTTACATTAAAAAGCTCACTTTACCCAGAAAATAAGTCCCTCTCTAACACTACTACTTTTTGTTGCCATCGCTCATTGTGGAACGAGCAGGGCTTTGGCTTAAACCTAAGATGTTTATAAAAATCTCGCTAACTCCAATACCTGCTGATATACCATTGAGCCTCTGTCACTTATTAAGCTGTCCGAAAGTTAAAGCAACAAACTGGTCGTAAGTTATATACTTATGTACACCTTCATCTGTTTTGAAGGTATTGGTGCAACTTCTAAATAACCAATGGGGTACTAAATTTAGAATTTGTCGAATGACTGGTTTATTGTTATTTTTTTTCGCCTGAAGAGTCTTATACCAAATTAGACCTATAATGACGCAATAAATCGTTTTACCGA
Source organism: Psychroflexus torquis ATCC 700755 (assembly GCF_000153485.2). Lineage (NCBI taxonomy): Bacteria > Pseudomonadati > Bacteroidota > Flavobacteriia > Flavobacteriales > Flavobacteriaceae > Psychroflexus > Psychroflexus torquis. Next base: position 239,404 of record NC_018721.1, read on the forward strand.
AATGAATTCGGCACAGGCTTTTTTAGCCTGCTTTTCATCAAAAATAATTACCGTAGCTAAGGCTATGCTAGTTATTTTTGATTTCAATCAATCAAAAAACTTGTGCTGAGCTACGTCGTAGTATAATTCAATTTATTTATACGGCATTATAAATATAATTTGGTATTATATTTGAAGAGCTTTTTGTGAAACTCAAAAATACGTAATTCTGAGAGCTTTTTAAAATCTCGACTTTAGGATGCTAGTGATATAAGGAAATGATTTTACAGTCATCTTTTGAGTGTGAATTGATCTCAACATGCTAACACGAATTTCAAACGAAAATAATACTCCTAAAAAATCCTGCACAAACTATTTTGACAGAAGCTGTGTTAACTTTGTGTCTAGTTCATTTATTTTAACGGTTAGTTTTGATGTAAATTTCGGATAGCGTTTTAAAAACACAAAAGATACTTTCCAAAAATAAATAGCAGCATCGAAGGAAATATCAATTGATGGAATATGAGTATGGTCTGTTAATAATTTATACCCTTTATCCGAAATAGTGTACCTTCTAATCAATAATTCATGGTTGACTAAAACAACTACAACATCACCCTGAATAAGAGCATTGGAATCTCTACTTTCTCCTATAACCACATCATTAGGAAATAAGGCTTCCTCATCGGATACCATAAATAAATCCGTTACCATAAAGGCTAAAAAATCTAAATTACCTTCCACAGGGACTCTAATTGTTGGCAATGCACTGTAACTTTGAGATGTCTTAAAATTTTCTATAAATAACTTGACATTCAATGAATTCACAAAAGGAATCTCTTTCAAAGATGCCTTCACTATTTGATTTATATCCGTTGTTATTCCCCCATTAAAACGCAATAATTGGTTTACTGTAACTTCCTTTGTTAAGAAATCATCAATAGATATGCTAAAATAATTAGCAACCTTTATAATGGTGTCAATCTTCGGCTCACTCCTACCCTCTTCATAGGCACCTAATGTTGCTCTTTTCAGCGAAAATAGCTCTGCAAAAGCCTGCTGACTAAGTCCTTTAATCGCTCTTATTTTTTTAATGTTTTTTCCAAAAAAGGACATAATTTGCTAATTTTATTTGCAATATAGTAAGTATTAAGTATATTTGAAGCATCAACGAAAAAAAGCACCCTCTAATCGCTAGAAATATTTCAGAATAAAAAACAAAATACATGAAAGAACCATTTAAAACTATTAAAAATTACCTGATTGAATTAAACTATAATATCACGCACGAAGACGAGGACGAAGGCGTGATCATAATTCAAGATCATGACAAGGGTATCAATAATTTAATATTAGGAATTGCAAGTCCCATTTTAATTATAGAGCAATATATTTTTAAAATTTCAAATCCAAATAAGGCTGTTCTTCAGCAATTATTGCAAAAAAACAGAGACATTGTTCACGGCGCTTTTGTATTAGACGAATCTGGAGAAAAAGTAATCTTTAGAGATACTCTACAAATTGAAAACATTGATTTAAACGAACTAGAGGGATCTATAAATTCTTTAAGTTTATTATTAAGTGAGTATTCTGAAAATATTATCCAATTTTCAAAATCATAAAAACAAAACAAAAACAAAATATCATGAGTATATTCAAAAGATTATTTAACGTTGGGAAATCTGAAGCGCATTCTGCGATCGATAAAATGGAAGACCCAATAAAGATGACAGAACAAGGCATAAGAGACATGAAAAATGACTTGACAAATGCTTTAGAAGGTCTTGCGCAAGTAAAAGCAATGTTGATCCGTTCGCAGAACGATAAAACTCAGTTTGACAACAAGGCAAAAGACTATCAAAACAAGGCAATGCTTATCTTACAAAAAACTCAAAAAGAAAGTATTTCAGCAGAAGACGGAGATCGTTTAGCCAGAGAGGCTTTGGTAAAGAAAGAAGAAAATACAGAGCACTCAAAACGTTGTGGTATTGAAATAGAAAAATTCTCTAAATCAGTTTCTCAATTGGAAACCAATGTAAACAGTTTAAAGAACAATGTTGGTAAATGGGAAAATGAACTAAAAACCCTAAAAGCGCGTGTAAAAGTGTCTAACGCTACTAAGAACCTGAACAAGCAAATGGCATCAATTGACAGCTCTAGCACCGTTAATATGCTAGAAAAAATGAGAGAAAAAGTGAGTGAAGAGGAAGCTTTAGCAGACGCTTATGGAGATATTGCCAATGAATCAAAAAGTGTTGATGATGAGCTTGACCGCGTTTTAAACAATACTTCGGCAAGTGCAGAAAGCGATCTTGACGCACTCAAAAAACAAATGGGCATGTAATTCGTGTGCACTTCAGCATCTTTACAACACTAAAAAGCGCTTCTTTTATTAAAGAGGCGCTTTCCTGCTACTAAAGAATCACTGCAAATAATTTAGAAGGAGTATCCTTCCACAATAAAATCATAAAACTACACATGGGCATATTTGATATTTTTAAAAAAAAGGAAAAGGAAAGACACTTCGACCCCACCAATATTACCATTAGAGATTTGGGGAAAGGATATATTTTTGAATATGCAATTGAAACATGGACCGTTACTGCATTGTTCGAGTATGATTGGGGAGAGAATTATTTTACCAGAGAATTTGTCATCAAAAACGGTGCAACTGAAAAATTTTTAAACATTGAGGATGATGGTGGCTTGGTGGTAACTTTATCTGAAAAAGTAAAACTAAGAAAACTTGGTGAAGTAACCTGTGACTATATGGATGCGCATCAAAAACCTCCTAAAAAAATAAAATATGAAGGCGTAAAATATTACTTGGATGAAAAGTCACCAGGCTATTGTAAAGAAATAGATGCCGATAACTGGGAAGAGTTGGTTTCTTATGATTATCTAGACGAAGAGGAAGAAAAAACACTCTGTATCGAGCAGTATGGCGAAGAAGAGTTCGAAGTAACTAAAGGAATTATTATTGATGCACTTGCTATTTCTAACATTTTACCTAAAGGAGACAATTAATAGTCTTAAAAACTTTAAGTTTGGTTTTAAATTCATATTTATGAAAACATTCAAAACACTCATTATTTTAGGTGTATTCCTGCTGCTGAACTCTTGCAGAGAAGCACCTAAAAAATACATAAGAACTCCCTTAGATAAGATCGTTACTACTTACATGAATACACAAAATTACAGTGTTATTCTAAAGGATATGGATTTTAATAAAGACACCAACAAATACTTACATAAATATAAAATTATCCTTGAAGAAAAGGTAAATACAACTGCTTCTTTAGAAGATGATTTCACCGTAAAACTAACCGACTGGGAAGAAGTTTCAGCAATTACTTTTGAAGAGTATCAAAAAGATTTAGGGATGACCGTTTTGTCAAAGAAAAATGGTGTTCTTGACAAAAAATCTATGCCTGCAGGCTATAATAGTCACGTTGGAAACTCAAAGTACGGCGATTGGCAGCAACAAAGTAACGGTTCTTCTTTCTGGGTATACTACGTTCAATATCGTTTTATGAGTTCTCTTTTCTATGGTTCTAGCCATCGATACTACAGAAATGATTACAACTACTACAGAACAAACCACTACGGAAAAAGCAACTACTATGGAAAAACTAATACCTTTGGAACCTCTACCTATAAAAACACGAATGCTAGCTGGAATTCGAAATCACAAACCTTTAAAAACAATGTAAGAAGTAATGTCAAAAGAAGTTCTTCCGCATTAAAATCTAGAGGGTATCAGAGCAGCAGAAGCTATAGCAATTCCGGAAAAACTTCAAGAAATAGTAATAGATACAGCAACTCAGGCTCTTCTCGCTCACGTAGTGGAGGATTTGGTAAATAACATACAGTAAACAATCATAAAGTATGGAAAAATATATAAATATTATAGATTTATCTCACTCTCTTGGATATACCGTAAGTGGCTTGATTATTTTTATTATTGGAAAAATTGCCTATAAACTGATACATCCAAAAATTAACATTCAACAGGAATTAGTTGATAAAGATAATTTTGCATTCATCCTCTCTTATGTTGGATATTTTGCCGCTTTAATCATTCTTATTGGAGGTACAATTGTAGGAGAAAGTTACGATTTTGCCACAGATATATTACTTATTTTCGTGTACGGAATCATTGGGATTGCCTTACTGCTCATAGCAGCATGGATTAGCAATAAATTAATTCTAACGAAATTCGATTTAAAGAAAGAAATTATAGCAGATAAGAATGAAGGATCAGGTATCATAGAAGCTGCCATCTATATTGCAAATGGTCTTATTTTATATGGTGCCTTAATCGGTGAGTCCGAAACACTCTTAAGTGGGATAATAACTTTCTTGATTTATTGGATCATCGGAAATTTCGTTCTTATTATCGCTTCTAAAACCTTTACTTCTTGGATGAGTTACGATATTCATACCGAGATAGAAAATGACAATGTTGCAGCCGGAATTAGCTTTGCAGGCGCAATACTTGCCATTGGTATTATTACAATGAATGCCATTTTAGACCCTTTTGTAAACTGGACCACTACACTGGTAGATATAAGCCTACAGACGGTATTAGGCTGTATATTACTACCTGTAATACGCCTTTTTGCAGACAAAATATTATTGCCAGGAAGAAAACTTACAGATGAAATTGTCAACCAAGAGAAACCAAATATTGGTGCTGGATTGATCGAGGCTTTTGCCTACGTTGCTGCTGCTATATTGATTACATGGAGTATTTAAAAAGGAATTCATTTATTTTAAAATCAGCTATTTTTGCCACAGGCTTTGCAGGAATTGTGGCTGAATATACCCTATCTACATTAGCAACCTATTTTATTGGTAATTCAATTTTTCAATGGACTATGATTGTTTCCTTGATGCTTTTTTGCATGGGATTAGGAAGTAGATTGAGTAAGTTAATTACAAAAAATTTAATTCAAAATTTTCTAATTTTAGAAACCTCACTTTCTTTAATTGTTGCCTTTTCTTCTGTATTGGTGTATACCTTGGCGTCTATAAGTGAATACTACGGAATTGTCATTTATTCTTTAAGCATGCTTATTGGATTGTTAATAGGACTAGAAATCCCCTTAGTTGTTCGGATAAATAAAGAATACGAAGACCTGAAAAGTAATATTTCTTCCATTTTAGAAAAAGATTATTACGGCAGCCTTATTGGCGGCATCTTTTTCGCCTTTATTGGGCTGCCGATAATAGGCTTGGCCTACACGCCCTTTGTACTAGGTATTATTAATTTTTTAGTAGCCTTAATTGTATTTTATCGCTTTAAAGATAAAATCAACAAACGCAGTACCGTTCGATTGCAAGCTATTTTATTGATTGTTTTTGCAATTTTAATTACGGGTATCTCTTTTACAGAGCCAATTATTCAATGGGGAGAACAAAAGAAATATAAAGACAAAGTTGTCTATTCGGAGCAAACTGAATATCAGAAAATTGTATTGACCGAATGGAAAGACGAACACTGGCTTTACTTGAACGGAAACTTACAATTTTGCTCTATTGATGAGAAAATGTATCACGAACCACTGGTGCATCCGATAATGCAGTTGCATCCAAAACCACAACGCATACTTGTTCTTGGCGGTGGTGACGGCTGTGCCGTCAGAGAAATTTTAAAGTACCCCAGTGTTGAAAGAATAGACATGGTAGACTTGGATCCAAAAATGACAGATTTAGGGCGCAACCACCCTGTTTTAATTGATATCAATAAAGGAAGCATGCACAGCGACAAGCTAAAAATTTATAATAAAGATGCGTACATTTATCTCGAACAGAATACCAGTGATTTTTATGATATTATAATTGCAGATTTACCCGATCCAAGAAGCATTGAGTTGGGCAGACTTTATTCCCACGAATTTTATTCTCTTTGTAAACGGAAATTAAGACCAAATGGATTGCTTATTACGCAAGCGGGAAGTCCCTATTTTGCAACTAAAGCCTATAATTGCATCGATAAAACAATGCAATCTGCAGGTTTCAAAACCGTAAAACTTCACAATCAAGTGTTATCTATGGGCGAATGGGGCTGGGTTATTGGAACCAAAAGCAATGACATAAATTCACAGCAACTAAAAGAAAGATTACAAAACATCGCCTTCAAAGACCTCGAAACAAAATGGATCAATACAGAAGCAATGCAATTGATGACCTCCTTTGGAAAAGAATTCTATAAACCAATCGATAGCCTTGAAATAAACAAAATTCACAACCCCGTGCTTTACCAGTATTATTTAGACGGGAATTGGGATTTATATTAACTATGAGCACAATGTATAAGCATACAGAAGCAAATATTTACAGCAGCAAATTTTGGACCGTTTGCACGGAACCAGAAGAATTGCGGAATACTTTTGAACGCGTATTAAAAGAAGTTGACTTTAAAATTGTACTTTTTAATGAGCACCATTTTACAGCACAAGGATACACCTGTTTTTGGCTTTTAGGTGAAAGTCATTTAGCGATTCATACGTTTCCTGAAAGTGGCAAAAGTTATGTAGAACTTAGCAGCTGCAATAAAATAAAATTAGACTTGTTTATTCTTAAAATAGCCATACTAAAAAATATAAGCACAGAATAAAATACATAAAATGAAAAAAAGTAGGGGATTTTATCAATTATAACAAGTATTTTATAAAATTCATTTATACCCTTATTGTTTTAAATGTACTGACCTTAATTCTTTAATCGTCTAAAGAATTAAATGATAATTATAGTCTCTTTTTTTATTCTTTTGAAATCTTTTCGATAGCGATTTTTACTTTGGAATATCTCATTCGAATTAGGGTTTCTGACAAAACGAAAGAAAACAAAAAAGAATTAATTAATTTTGCATTTTCTACCTTAGGAATTATTGATTTAATTGCAATTATTCCTTTTAATTTTCCTTTTATTTTTCCTTTCGATTTAAGAATTGTTCGTATTCTTCGTTTATTTAGGGCTTGCTGATTTTCTTATAATTATCATCTATTAAATTAAGCATCAGTGTTTTACGCATAAAAATACACGTTTTTTTCTTGCGTAATTGCATGGTTTTTCGTATCTTTTACTCATAAACCTATGCAGTTATGATAAAATATACGCCTTCTAATCAGTTAAGTTTATCCGATTTTTCACATCCCTTCGAACAAGAATTGTTATCTGATAATCGCTGGGTAAAATTATCACAACTCATCCCTTGGGATGCTTTGGCAAAGGTATATTCCAATAAACTCAATGCACGTAATGGTAGAGAGAGTATTGATGTCCGCGTGGTTATAGGTGCAATTATTGTAAAGCATAAGATAGGGCTAAACGATAGAGAGACCGTTGCGATGATTAGCGAAAACATCTACTTGCAATATTTCTGTGGATTAAAGTGTTTTCAAACCAAACCCCCTTTTCACCCCACTGTACTTGTAGCTATTCGTAAACGAATGGGGGCAGTAAATTTTGACTCTTGGAATACTCTAATCATTGAAAAAGCAGATAGCTTGAAGCCAAAAAGGGCAAGGAATATTCAAAAGAACACCGAGGAAGAGGCCCCTAATCAATGTGTCTCTGATAGTAAACACAAAGGCAAACTAAAGATTGATGCTAGTGTGGCTGATCAAAGAATAGTGTTCCCTACCGATGCTGGTCTGCTTAATACAGCACGCAAAGAAAGTGAGCGAATTATAGATTTGCTTTACGAGCAAACCCAAGGAGTTAATAAACCTCGAGATTACCGTCGAGTAGCAAGAACAGAATATCTTGTATTTTCTAAAAAACGCAGAAAGACAACCAAACAAATAAACAAGTTCATTCGAAAACAACTAGGATATACCAGGCGTAACCTATCTTATATTGAAAAACTGTTAGACCAAATAGAAGATCAAAAAAAGGAGGAACACTTGCCTGGCATGTTTACAGATCTTAGAACTGCTTATCCCTGTAAATTCCCTTTACCAAAACGGGACCAAAAGATTTACTGGGTGCTTCAACTCATCTATGAACAACAATACTATATGTATCACGAAAAAGTTAATAGTGTAAAAAATAGAATAGTCAATATTTATCAACCTTACGTTCGCCCTATCCCAAGAGGAAAGGATAAAGTATCGACAGAATTTGGAGCAAAGATTAGTGCTAGTGAGATAGATGGAATGAGTAGAGTAGAACATATAAGTTGGGATCAATTTAATGAATCTAAAGATTTAGTATTACAAGTAGAATCCTACAGAACCACCTTTGGTCACTACCCAGAATTACTACTAGCGGACCAAATATACCTTAACAGAGAGAACAGAAAATGGCTCAAAGAAAAAGGGATTAGAATTGTGGGAAAACCATTAGGGAGACCGCCAAAACAAGAACTTTCTGCCTATCAAAAGCGAAAACTCAAAAAAGAGCGAAACCAAAGAAACCTAATAGAAGGAAAGTTTGGACAAGCAAAAAACGCATACGGACTTAACAAAATAAAAGCCAAAAGAAAAGACACATCAGAAAGCTGGATAAGTGCCATTTTCTTCATAATGAACTTAATAAACTTATCAAAAATAGCAGATAAATATGCTATTTTTTGTGCCTTATTTGAAAATTGGATATACGCTAAGCTAAATCCCAAAATAAAAGGGTGTTTCTATAATACTGATGTCACTAAACCCTTTTTATTCAAAATTACATACCTCTTGAACTAAAATAAGCTTGAGTAAATCAGCAAGCCCTATTTATACCATTTTAGCATTCAAATGTCGTATAAAATTAGTTTCTTTTTCACTTACTAATCGTCATAAAATAGAACCGTAACTATTGCTATGCTTATATTTTTTTTCCTCAACTAAGTAAAAAACCTGTGCTGAGCTGCGTCGAAGTATAATTCAAATTTTTAATGCACCATTTAAAAACTAAATTGGTATTAAACTGCTCCGAATTTTCAAACTTAGTAGATATTCGAAATCATTGAAAACAATACAATATATTTTTAAAGAAACAAAAGCAGAACTGTCCATTACTGTATTTGTAACTTTTGTGTTGATGATCTTGTCCTCTACTCTTATATATTATATAGAACACGATACACAACCAGAAAAATTTGCGAGTATTGGCGATGCTGTTTGGTGGGCGGTTGCAACCTCAACCAAGGTAAGCTAGGGAGATATGTATCCTGTTATCGCTTTGGGTAAAATATTAAGTGGTATTATTGCTTTGATAGGAATTGGTTTTGTAGCACTTCCCTCGAGAATCATTAGTTCCGTTTTTATTTAAAAAATTCAAGCTGAAAAGAAGTAAAAAAAAATAAAGACTGTTGTCCAACCTGAGGAAAAAACTTTTAAAATATGATTTCAACTAAATATATTCTTCAATTTGCAGCATTGCTCTATGTTGTTTATTTTATTGGTCTTTTTATTCCCATCACAGAATTTGGCATTGTACCGCGAACTACAAGTGGCCTTATTGGCGTTTTTACTGCACCTTTTTTACATGGCGGAATTGGACACTTACTATCAAACACAATTCCTTTAATTACACTATTAATAGTACTAAATACCATTTACCCAACAAAAACACTGGCCGTATTTTTATTTGTAACGCTTGCGGGCGGACTACTTGTTTGGATCTTTGGCCGAAATGCAAATCACATTGGCGCTAGTGGATTAATATACGGACTTGTAGCTTTTTTAATTGTTTATGGAATCCTAGAAAAAAAATACATTCCAATAGGCATATCAATAGGAGTAGCCGTAGTGTATGGTGGATTAATTTGGGGAATATTCCCGTTTGTAAAAAGTTACATCTCCTGGGAAGGACACCTTTTTGGCGCCATTTCTGGAGTTATTATTGCCTTTTTGTTAAAAAACCATAAACACTAATACCAACTAGAAAAACAGCGATTTTTATAGAAAACCAAGCATACCCGAACATGATTTAAACTATTAAATCATCTTTTTTAAACATAGGAGCTTGTAAATTCACGAAAATAATTAAACTACACCGTTTAATTGAATTACCCTTTCTACTTCTAAAATACCGCTATAGTCGAGCATTATAAAGTGAAAAATGGCTACTGTTTTCAATTAAAAAGACCATTACTCCACTCGTGATTATAAAAAGTGAACATTAACCTTCGAAAGAAAAGCTTTGTTCACCTCAGTAGGTCCAATTAGAATTTGGCAACTGTTTATCTATTTTTGATACGTAATGGTGTCTTATAGCAGTACCCTTTTGGGATAAATTGAACTGGAAAAAATTCTAGAAAATTATCTTCCAATAATTAATGACCTTAAAAGATATAGCAAAAATTAGGAGAGGAACCTTTGGTCTTTAAAATAAATAAAACATCAGGTAAGATAACATGATCTGTAAAAAAAAATAGAGATCAGTAGATAAATACTTATCTTGAATACCGATAAACATTACAAATTATGGACATATTTAAGAGTTAAAATCTCCTAGAGTTTTTGATCGGTTTAAAACTGACTTGAACTGCAAAGAATATCTATCTGGTTTAAAGAAACAACATACTTATCATTGCATTAAGTGTAATCATAATGCATGTCAGATTAAAATTGATTTTGAACAACAATGTAATGTCACTGGGCACAAGGAATCGGCTATTGTCAACACATTATTTCATAAGGTTAAATTTGGTATTAAGAAGGCTTTTTTCATTTGCTTCGAAATGTCTACGAGTATTTAAAGCTTATCAGCAAGTTATATGGGTCTTCGTTACGGAGTAACCTAGAAAACGGCTCGTTTTTTTATGCTAAAGGTAAGGGAATCAATGTCTTCAAGCGGCAGTAATACCAAATTATATTTATAATGCCGTATGAATAAATTGAATTATACTACGACGTAGCTCAGCACAAGTTTTTTGATTGATTGAAATCAAAAATAACTAGCATAGCCTTTGCTACGGTAATTATTTTTGATGAAAAGCAGGCGAAGAAAAAACGATTTATTGCGTCATTATAGGTCTAATTTGGTATAACCCATAGATGGTAATGTGCCTGTAGATGTATTTGTTCTGGGAGGTATAGCGCAAGGCAAGATTGGAAGTAGTTATAATAGTAAGAAAAAGAAGGCAGTTACGGCGGTTGAACTTACAAAAGATGGCAAAAACAAAATTTCCGATATCGTATACTACGTAATACCATAATAACAGATATATAACACCCCTCTAGTTAGCATTAAGCATGAAAAAGCGGCTTTAGGTTACTACCAAAGCCGGTACTATTTATAAGTTGTATTCACTTTGGATAAACTTAGTTTTTAGCCTCATGCTCCGAATAAGAAATGCTAACGTCCTTCCTTTTTATAGTATAATACCAATTTAGCTTTTAAATGTTGTATTGAAAATTTGAATTATACTACGACGTAGCTCAGCACAGGTTTTTTGATTGAAATTAAAAATAATTAGCATTGCCTTAGCTACGGTAATTATTTTTGATAAAAAGCAGGCGAAAAAGAGACGATTTATTGCTATATTATACATTTGATTTGGTAGAAATTCCCGAAGGCAGATCAGCTAATCTGTTATGTTCTAAATTTATTCTTGCTTTTTTTTTTACAAAAAAAATAATCAAATTCGATAAAATTACTTTTATAATGGGACTTCTAAAATCTAAATTAAATGTTAAAAATAATGAGTTTGATAAGTTTTTTTTAAGAAATTCCAAATTATCGAAGTTTTAAAAGACAAATAAAATATATTTGTTCACACTAATTTTTTTTATTCTATGAAAAATATTTTATTACTTGCATTTACATTTCTGTTTTTCTCATCTCAAATCTTATCTGCACAATCCCAAAACAAACACATTGAAACATTCCTTTCCTCTAAAGTTTCCTCAAAAAAATTAGCTCAAAATGATATTTCTGAATATGTGATTACCTCACAGCATAAGAGTAGTATTTCAAACATTGAACATATTTATTTTAGACAATCAATCGATGGCGTTAGCATAGTAGGAACTGAAAGTAGTATCCATGTTTATCCTGACGAAACTTTACTAAGAGCAAATTTTGGTTTTAAAAAGTCTATAGCCGATAAAGTTATTGGGGCAAAAACACCAAAATTATCAGCTGAATTAGCTATTCGGCGCGTGGCACAGCAAATGGGATATTACCAGTCAGGTGGATTGAATAGTTTACCTAAATCAACGATTCCTAACTCAGACTACGTGTTTTCGGGAGCTGGAATTTCGGAAGTAAATATTCCTGTAAAACTTGTTTATGTAAAATTGGAGCAAAGTAAGTTTGTGCTGGCTTGGGAGCTATCCATAAAAGAAACTAAGAGTAGCGATTGGTATAATTTCTATGCTGATGCCTCCACTGGAAAAATTATATCAAAAAACAATTGGACCGTAAATTGTCTTGAAGGGCACGATCATTCTACCCATAATGAATCAGAAAAACCAAAAGCATTTGTAAGCGTTAAAAATAAACCAACGACTACAAATTCAGGATTAAGTCAAGGCACCTATAACGTATTTCCGCTACCAGTTGAAGATCCGTTTAGCGATCCAAGGGAACTTGTATCAAACTCAAACAATGCACTGGCTTCACCATTTGGGTGGCACGACACCAATGGAAGTATTGGAGCAGAATTTACAGTGACCAGAGGAAATAATGTAAATGCTTACGAAGATGGTAACAACCAAGGTTTTCAGCCAGATGGTGGGTCGTCTTTATCCTTCGATTTTCCTTTTAATCCTGATTATAGTTTTGGAGACCAATCAGAATCTGCTGCAATAACCAACCTTTTTTATTGGAATAATATTATCCACGATATCATCTATCAGTATGGGTTTGATGAAGCTAGTGGTAATTTTCAAGTTAACAACTACGGCAATCCAGGAGTTGGAAACGATCCCGTATTGGCCGAAGCTCAAGATGGTGGTGGGACTTGTAACGCCAACTTTTCAAGAGCACCAGAAGGAATATCTCCTGTTATGCAGATGTACATTTGTAATAATAGAGATGGTGATTTTGATAACGGAGTGATTATTCATGAATACGGCCACGGTATATCAATTCGCCTTTCTGGTGGAAGTAATAATTCTAATTGTCTTTTAAACGATGAGCAGATGGGTGAAGGCTGGAGCGACTGGTATGGTGCTATGTTAACCATTAGAGATGGAGATACAGGCACAGATCCACGTCCAATTGGAAACTGGCTGTTTGGAAATGATGAAGATGGTGCAGGTATCAGAGCGTTTCCCTACAGTACAGATTTGGCTGTAAATCCACAGACCTATGACGATATAAAACCAACCTTTGGTCCACACCCCTTAGGCTCAATCTGGGCAACTATGCTCTGGGAAATGACGTGGGGTCTAATAGACGATCATGGATTTGATCCTGATTTTTATAATGGCTCTGGTGGGAACAACGTCGCCTTAGCTATCGTTACCGAGGCTTTAAAACTCCAACCTTGTAGCCCAGGTTTTGTTGATGGTAGGGATGCAATCTTGGCCGCAGACCAAGCTTTATATGGAGGACAAAATTTTTGTACAATTTGGGATGCTTTTTCAAAACGAGGCTTGGGGATGAGTGCAGACCAAGGGTCATCAAATAACAGAACAGATGGTACAGAAGCTTTTGATTCACCTTCAACAATGCTAACCACTCCTGAAACCATTTTTTGTATTACTGACAGTAACCAAAATCTAAGCGGTGGCTTACCACTTGGAGGGGTTTATAGCGGCTCTGGAGTTACAGATTCTGGCGACGGAGAAAACTATACCTTCAGTCCTTTAGAAGCTGGTATTGGTGTCCACACTATAACCTATGCCGCCGAAAGTGATTGCAGTAGTGCTAACCAAGCTTCAGATACTATTGAGGTGAAAGATGAAAACCCTATCATTGAATGCCAGAATATTTCTGTGGCTTTAGATGAGGATGGAACAGCGACAATCATACCTCAAGATATTGTGACCAATTTTGAAGCATCTGATGGCTATACTTTAGACCAATCTGGAACTTTTGCCCCAGAAAATATCGATGATGTAGATACGCAGATTTCCTTAGGAGATGACCAAGTTGCATCAGGATTGTCACTAGGGTTTGACTTCAATTTTTACGGCACTGATTATTCAGCCTTTGGAATTTCATCTAATGGATACCTCAGCTTTTCAGATAATTTTGATTCTGGATGTTGCTCAGGCCAAACTCTACCTAATTCAAATTTACCTAATAACTTAATTGCACTGGGGTGGACCGATCTTAATCCTGGAAATGGAGGTTCAATCTCTTATGCAACGATTGGTAGCGCCCCAAATAGAATTTTAATAGTTCAATTTGATAATATTCAAAATTATGGAGACTCTTCAAAAACAGTCACCTCACAGATCAAACTATTTGAAGGATCAAATCATATTGAAATCCATAGTGAGAATGTCGAGGGTAACAATATGACCCAAGGTATAGAAAATACTGATGGTAGCATGGCATTACCTGTACCAGGACGAAATAGTGAAACACTGTCATTATCCAATGATTTTGTGTCTTTCATTCCAAATACAGGAAGCTTCTCCGATAATTGTGGTTTAGAAACTATAGTTACTTTAGACATTAACTCATTCGACTGTAACGACCTTGGTGAGAACATTGTTACGGCAACTGCTACGGACACAGCTGGTAATTTGGCATCCTGTATGGCAACCGTCACAGTAACTTCTGATTTAGATGTTACTTTTTCTGATGTAGACGAAGAATTCTGTATAGACCAAAACCCAATAACAGGACTAAATGGTGGTCTTCCAGTGGGAGGTTTTTACAGCGGTAATGGTGTTACAGATGATGGTAATGGAGAAACTTTCACCTTTAATCCAAGTGTCGCTGGAGAAGGAACAACAACTATTACCTATAACGGAGATAATTCTTGTAGTGCTGAAGGATCGGCGACAATAGATGTAGAGATCCAGTCGGCAATACCTGTCTTAGACTGCCAGGACATTACCGTACCTCTCAATATTGACGGATTGGTCACTATAACCGTTGAAGATGTTTTTGGTGCTGATTCAATTCCTGTTGATAATTGCGTTGGCGAACCCCTAACATTTTCAATATCTCCAAATACCTTTGGCTGTGATGATGTAGGGGAAAACATAGTTACGGTAACTGCAACCGATAACGCCGGAAATTCACAAACCTGCACATCAACAGTAACTGTGGAGGATACAGCACCCTTACAGTTCGAATGTATAAACAGTATAGAGTTGGTTCTCGATGAGAATCAGACTGCCACAATTAAGGAAGATGATATTTTTGAGAGCTTGCCACAAGATTCTTGTGATAACGGCTATAGTGTCTCAATTTCACAATCGAATTTTAATTGTGACGATTTGGGCAATAGCAGCGTAGAAGAAATTTTGATAAATGGTAGTTTTGAAAATGGCTTGACCGGTTGGACGTCCACAGTAGAAGATGGTCTAGATGATGATAGCCCCGGCAGCTGTGAGCAAGCTTGGAAACCTCTCGAGGATTCTTCAACGATTTGTTGTTGTGTCGATAATATAGTTCCAACAGAAGGAGCTAGCGCAAGCTTTACTTCATTTGATGGGCAAGCTGGTACAAAATACATCCTAGAACAATCATTTATTGCCACTTCAGGAGGTAATGCAATCTTGAGTTTTGACTGGGTCGCCGAGTTCAATCTTAATACTGCTGATATCGACAGAAGTTTTGAAGTTGGCATTTTTGATACAAATGGTAACTTAATTGAAACCATCTACACAGAATCTATTACTGCCGGTGAAACTACTAGCATCAATAGTTCTTTATCTTTTGATATAAGCAGCGTTCTTTCACTCCTTGATGGAGAAGAGGTTGTTTTAAAATTCACAGCAACAATACCAGAGACACTTTCAGGGCCTTCAAAAGCAATGTTAGACAATGTAAGCCTGATAGTAGATTCTTCAACTATACCTGTTGAAATAACGGTAACTGACGCTTTTGGAAATAGCAATACATGTATTGTTCCTGTAACAGTTACAGACCCTAACGAGGAATGTATCCTCTCAACTGATGATCGTTTCTTAGAGAACTCTTTAAGCTTGTATCCAAATCCTGCAGATACCTCTTTTACAATAACTTGGAATCAAGATGTTACGGTGGAACGTTTAGAAATTTTGGATATGACAGGAAAATTGATACTGCAAAGACGCATTAACATTTCAGATAGGCAAACTTTGGTAGGGGTCTCAAGCTTGTCATCAGGAGTTTACTT
This sequence comes from Psychroflexus torquis ATCC 700755, assembly GCF_000153485.2. Taxonomy (NCBI): domain Bacteria; kingdom Pseudomonadati; phylum Bacteroidota; class Flavobacteriia; order Flavobacteriales; family Flavobacteriaceae; genus Psychroflexus; species Psychroflexus torquis. Next base: position 255,614 of record NC_018721.1, read on the forward strand.
TGTGAAGGTTTCCTCTAAGAACGGACAATCTATCAAAAAACTGCTAGTCAAATAACTCCTAAATCCATTAAGCTATAAAAACCTGCAATCTATAAAATTGCAGGTTTTTTAATGTTTGTAAGAAATAACGAACTGAACACCATAAAATGGATTGCTTTGCAAACCACTGATCAACTTCAATTTTATTTTTTATTTCTCTAGTATGATACAGATAGTAAAGCCTGAATAAAAAAATAAGTTTCAAAAACCCGCCTCTAGCATTAAGCATGAAAAAGCGGCTTTAGATCACTACCAAAACCGCTTTTTATAAATTGTATTCACTTTTGAAAGAGCTTAGTTCTAGCCTTATGCTCCCAATATGCACCGCTAATATCTGTCATTTTTACAGTGTAAATCCCCTTAGGCAAATCGGTTAAGCTTTTACATTTTAAACTTCTTTGATGCTGAAAATTTATAAAAATAAGTGCAGAAATAATTATTATCGGTTTCCTAATAAAAGTTAAGAGATTTAAGATGAATAATACCAAATTATATTTATAATGCCGTATGAATAAATTGAATTATTTTTTGATTGATTGATTGAAATCAAAAATAACTAGCATAGCCTAAGCTACGGTAATTATTTTTGATGAAAAGCAGGCGAAAAAAGCCTGCACCGAATTCATATCGGTAAAACGATTTATTGCGTCATTATAGGTCTAATTTGGTATAAGAAAGCATAGGTTAATGCCAAGTCCTAACATAGGGAACAGAGCAAATTATTTGAATCTGTTCCTCTATGTTAGGGTCACTATCGATTTAATTACAATAGTCTCAGGTTGACTTATTCTGAATAAGCTCCAGAGGAATAGGTCAATTCATAACTATGGGTGTAAATTTCAAAGACGATCCCAAACGGATCTTCGACATAGCACATTTTAAAGGGTTTATCCTTTGGATAATATTCTCTTATTGGCATGCGCTGTTTTCCACCATGGGCTACTATGCTATCAATGAGATCTTCAATATTTGGATCTTGTATGCAAAAATGAAAAAGGCCAGTGTTGAAAGGCTTGAATTCAGGAGCGGCTTTATCTCCGTGAGGAAAGCAAAACAACTCAATGCCAGTCCCATCGGAGGTGGACATATGGGCGATTTCAAAGGTATCCCATTCTTCACCAAACACATCAATACACATCATACCTATAGCTGTATCACTTTCTTTTTTGACCAAAGAGGGCTTCATAATAGTATACCATCCCATAACATCAGAGTAAAACTTTACAGCCTCTTGGATATTGGGAACAGTAAGACCTATATGGGAAAAGGACTTTGGATAATTTTCTTTTGTTTTCATGCTTTTTCTTTTTTAAAGTGCAAATTAAGGATATATTCACCTCTTAAACAATATGTTACCTAAATGTTATATAGGGTACTAAACGAGTTAATTGCTGATAATCAATACGTTAAAATTTAAGAATGTCTAAAATTTTTTGTCCTTTACACCTCACAATGCAGATCATCGGTACAAAGTGGAAACCGCTAGTATTATTTCACCTTTTAGACGGACCGCTTCGGTCTGGGATCCTGCAAAAAAAAATTCCTGAAATTTCTATTAAAATGTTTACCCAGACGGTTCGCGAATTGGAAAGAGATGGGCTTATCCAAAGAACGGTCTATCCAGAAGTCCCCCCCAGAGTCGACTACACCCTAACTCCAGAAGGACAATCACTAGACTCTATTTTAAAAAGCCTGGACACCTGGGGAAGAGAGCGATTTAGTTCATAGGCATTAAAAATAGTAACTTGGATAATGCATTTGCATACCAGATGTGACACATTAATTTTTTGAACTAAACTTTTTTTTATGAAATACGTACTCATTACATTCCTAGTATTTTTATATGGTCTAAAGTCCTATACGCAAACCACATTTAAACCTGGCTATTATATCACACCCCATCAAGACACCATACAAGGTTTGATTAAAGACTATGACTGGAGAGGAAACCCAGATCAAATTAATTTTAAGGCTTCTAAAAATGGGGCTGAGAGAACTCTTTTGGCCAAAGACATTCTTCTCTTTGAAATTCTAGACTCATCAAGATACGTTTCTGTTAACGTGGATATAGACACATCAGATGATAAGCTTACAGAACTTGATAACACTAGAACACCCAATTTTGTTAACCAACGCCTTTTCTTAAAAACACTCTTAGCGAGTGAGGACGCTTCGCTTTATAATTACTCTGAGGGAAGTTATATCAAATACTTTTACAAGATGGATCAAGGCCCTATTCAGCAATTGATCTATAAGAAATACCTAAACAAATTCAAAAAAGTTAGAGAAAATAATAATTTTCGCCAGCAGCTATTAAACGCCTTAAAGTGTGAAGAAGTTTCAGAATCCAAGCTGAAAAATCTAGAGTATAAAGAAAAAGAAATCACAGAATTGTTTAAGATATACAATTCTTGTAAGGTCGCTTCCTATATAACCTATGAGCGACCGAAGTCTGAACAGAGTTTTTTCCTCTCTATTCGTCCAGGAATTCAAATAGCCTCTCTATCCACAGACGGGCAAATTAGCTCACAAAACACTTCATTTGATTCGGAATTTAGTTTTAGGATAGGACTCGAAGCAGAGCTTATTTTACCTTTCAACAATCAAAAATGGTCTCTAATTTTAGAGCCTACCTATTATAACTATTCATCTAGGAAAGACAAGGAGACCTTCCTAACCGATAGCTATAGAGAAGTCGATTACACCGCTATTGAAATTCCCTTTGGAGTGAGGTACTACCTGTTCTTTAGTTCAAATTTACAAGTTTTTTTCAATGCAGGATTTACCTATGCAATTGCTTTTGACTCTGAAATTGGAGGAACCACGGGACCTAGACTAGATATAGGATCTGAATTCAATTTTTTTTTAGGACTTGGCTTAAGAGTCAAAGACCGTTATAGTTTTGAAATTCGTTATCAATCAAGTCGTGATTTTTTGGGTGACTATTTTATAAGAACCTCAAATTATTCTTCAATTTCATTTGTGCTGGGATATCGTTTTTTATAGATGCATTTCCTTTTAAAATATCACAAAAAGTCCTGTGCATAAAAAGTGTTATTTGCCTTTAAGCCTGAAAAGCCATAAAATTTAATCCAATTGATACTGAACACCAAACACCGGAAATTTGGCAAAGTTTCGAAGTGGATTACTAAACCCAAAATCACTCCTATCTTCAAAATTGGGGTCACTGGAATAAAAATAAACCAGATCTCTAAAGGTGAAAGATAACCACCAGTTTTCGAGTAATTTTAAAGTAAGTCCGATGTCGTTATAAGCATTTATATACCCGTTTGACTCAAAGCGATTGGATTCTAAGAAGTTTTGATTTGCTCCGACTTGAGTAAAAACAGATATCATAGGTGTGATTTCAAGATAGTACCGAAAATAAGTTCCAAACTGATAATTATTTAAATTAACCTGTTGGTTGCTTTCTTTTATTTCATAATCTAAATATCCAACACCTACATTGAAACCCACAAAAAAATTCCTTGCCAAACTGTAGTTGATATTGAATAGCATTTGAAGTTTTATAGCATCTTCGAAAGTAGGCTCCTGTTCTAAACTCAAAGAATTGTCTACTATCGCCAAATCACTCCACAGATAAGAGAGCCCAATTTGAGATTCTACATACCACTGCTTCGCCTCAAACCCCTTGGTACTTTGAGCATTGGAAAAGTTAGTGAATACTAGGAAAAGACATAAAACCCATCCATAACAATTTAGGTTTAAAATAAGTTTACGATTCTTATTACAATTCAAAGGCTATGTTTCTAATATTTATCTAGAGTTTTACTAATTTACGAAAAAGTTATAAATATGACTTCCATTTTATAATGAGTAGATCTTTTTCCCTTCAAGTAGAAAGAAAAACATGTTACATCGATCTAAGGCCCTTTTATTTAAAATCCGTCAAAAACCAACACCAAACTACTAAGACTTAGAAATATCAGGAGGGGTTATTATTTATGATGTAAACTAAAATTTTCATTAAAAAAATACCTTTCACAACTGGAAATGAGAAATAATTATTTTAAAAAATTTTCTGTCCTGTAATAGTATACAAATCATAGCAAGATTAAACTAGAGACCATAAGTCTATTAGCCAGCTGCTTGACCATCCACTCTAGATTCTGAAGTGCCTAAATACACTCCGTTTTTATAATCGCTCATAATGCCTTTGTTCCTTCCAAAAAAGCTATTCCCCACTTCAACTTGGTGTCCTTTTGCTCTAAGTTGGCGCACAACTAAGTAAGGAATTCCAGACTCTAAGTTCACTTGATCAGTGGTGCTCAATGTGTCCGTGAGTTTCCCTGTAGGTTCCGATGATCCTGAATGATCCCATCGCGCAGCATCACCAGCCTCTTGTACATTCATTCCAAAATCAATGATATTGATTAAAATACTTAAATGTCCTATGGGTTGATAAGCCCCTTGCATGTTTCCATAACTGAAAAATGGCTTGTCATCCTTCATAACAAACCCTTGTATAATCGTGTAAAAAGGATGCTTTCCTGAGACATATACATTAGGGTGCTTGAAGTCGGTAGAAAACAATTCACCTCGATTTTAAAGCTAAATCTAAGCCCAGGCACTACAAAATCAGTTCCATTCCTCTAAAATTACTTTGTATTAAAGGCAGCATATTGCCTTCACTATCAGCAGTGGTCGATTATTCTGTGTCTCCATTTTCAATGACCTCAACACCAATGCTAACCTCTTTTATCGCGTGTTATCTATAAAATTTTCTGCGAACTCCTAGCAGAAAGACCCCACTCTTCCTCTTTATCAAGTTTGAAATAAATCGACTTTAATTTTCTTTTGTTGATTATTGACCTAAATATTTATGCCATTTACAAGTTTATTCTTACCGCAACATTTATCATTGGTTCATCAAACTGCTTAAATGAAACTAAAAACGGTTCATTTTAGGCTGTAATTGACCTCAATATTCGATTTCTGAAATTAATAATTCTAAATGTCATGTTTGACATCGCGATGCTGAGAATGAGAAATTTAGTAACATATATAAGTATCTGGATTTTCAGATGGAAGGACCTACCTTTTCCTCCCGCATTACTTGATTTTGCTTATTTCTAGAATGCTTCTTACTGGCCAAGATGGCGGTTGATCGTTAAGGGCTTATGATGGCATAGGAATAATAAATAACGTTCATGGTTTAACGAATTTTTAAGGAATTACACCATGCTCTATTTCCTTTTTTTCAATATATTATCTTAGAAAACAATGATCAAAAAAGTTTCCATTTTTAGCTTGATAATTAGCATTTTTATGTCATTTCCTTCAGTTTTTGCTCAGACTACTTCAATAACCGTTCGCGCTAAAGCGAAAGATGCCAAATTTATAGGCACTTCTATTGGCGGTGCACAAATTATCATAAAGAACGCCAGTACCGGGGAAATTTTGGCCGAAGGAATCACATCTGGAAGCACTGGTGATACCGAAAAAATCATGAAAACCCCGCTTAAACGTGGTGAGTCAATGACAGATGATAAAACAGCCGGCTTTACTGCCAATTTAGACCTAAAAGAACCCGTTTTTGTAACCGTTGAAGCCTATGCACCAGTGCTCAAAAAACAGGCCGCAGTGCTTAGTTCTACCCAATTATGGCTCATTCCGGGTAAGAATATAGAAGGCGAAGGTCTTGTTCTGGATATTCCAGGTTTTGTGGTCGATATTCTGAGTCCACAGACGCATGAAGGCATTTACGCCGGCGGTGAACTAGTGCTTAAAGCAAATGTGGTCATGATGTGCGGCTGCCCCACTTCCCCAGACGGAATCTGGGATGCCAATCACTACGAGGTAAAAGCATTGATCCAGAGCGATACCGGAAACAGAACAGAAGTTGAACTTAAATTTGCAGATAAACAGAGCACTTTTTCCGCAACTACCTCCTTAGAAGAAGGGATTTATCACATCAGTATCTATGCCTATGATCCCAAAACTGGCAACACAGGGCTTGATCAGACTTCAGTGATCATTAAATAAAATAATCTTGAAATAAGCTTTTGTAAGGAATCCTCAAAAAACGGAATCTATTTTTTGATTTCGCTTTCTTCTGTCCTGCAATAGTATACAAATCGTAGCAAGATTAAACTAGAGACCATAAGTCTAGTAACCAGCTGCTTGGCCATCCACTCTAGATTCTGAAGCACCTAAATACACTCCGTTTTCATAATCGCGCATAATACCTTGGTACCTTCCAAAGAAGCTATTTCCCACTTCTACTTTGTGTCCTTTTGCCCTAAGTTGACGCACAACTTCGTAAGGAATTCCAGACTCTAAGTTCACTTGACCAGTGGTACTCAATTTGTCCGTGAGTTTCCCTGTAGGTTCCGATGATCCTGAATGATCCCATCGTGCTGCATCACCGGCCTCTTGTACATTCATTTCAAAATCAATGATATTGGTTAATATACTGATATGTCCTATGGGTTGATAAGCCCCTCCCATGTTTCCATAGCTAAAAAACGGCTTGCCATCTTTCATCACAAACCCTGGTATAATCGTGTGAAAAGGACGCTTTCCCAGGGCATATACATTAGGGTGCTTGGAGTCGGTAGAAAACAATTCACCACGGTTTTGAAAGCTAAATCCAAGCCCAGGTACTACAAAACCAGTTCCCATCCCTCTAAAATTACTTTGTATTAAAGACACCATATTGCCTTCACTATCAGCAGTGGTCAAATACACAGTGTCTCCATTTTCAATGACCTCAACACCAGTGCTAACATCTTTCATTGCGGTTTCACCAATCAGCTTTCTACGTTCAGCGGCATATTCTTTTGAGAGCAAAACATCATAAGGCACCTCTTGGAAATCAGGATCTGCGTAATGCTTGGCTCTGTCTTCGTAAACCAGCTTTTTGGTTTCTATAAAAGCATGTAAGGTTTCTACTGTACCATACCCCATAGACTTCAAATCATAGCCTTCCAAAATATTCAGCATTTGTAAAACGGCTGTTCCTTGGACATTCCCCCCAACTTGATAAACGTCATAACCTCTGTAGTTGGTTGTAACAGGTTCCACCCATTCAGAACGGTGATTTTCAAAATCTGTATAGCGTAGATAGCCCTTATTTTTTACCATCCATTTATCTATCTTTATTGCGATCTCGCCATTATAAAAAGCATCTCTTCCCTTTTTCGCCAACACTCTTAGCGTGCTTCCAAGATCGGGATTCTTAAAGATTTCACCTTTGTGAGGGCCACGACCGTCAATAGTGAATGTGCTTTCAAAAGCTCCTGGCTGAGTTTTTAAAAAGGGGACACTACGCCTCCATCCAGCAGAAATAGCTTCTGTTACAGGAAATCCATTTTCAGCATAGTGAATTGGAGATTTGAGAATTTCTTCCATCGGTAGAGAGCCAAATTTTTTATGCAACTCAAACCAACCATCTACAGCGCCTGGCACAGAGATAGAAAGTAAATGATAAGGAGGAATACTTTCCTCGTCGATTTCATCTAATTCTTTTAGTAGATCGTCATAAGACAAGCCCAAAGGTGAACGCCCACTGGCATTTAAAGCATAGAGCTTTTGAGTTTTCTCATGCCAGACAATAGCAAATAAATCACCTCCAATGCCGTTCCCTGTCGGTTCCATAAGGCCTGTAGCGGCATTTGCAGCTATCGCCGCATCTATAGCGTTGCCACCTTGCTTTAAAATATCCAATCCAATTTGAGTGGCTAAAGGATGACTTGTCGCTACCATCCCATTTTGTCCTATAACTTCAGATCTTGACGCAAAATTAAGCCCATCAGCTTCCCTATCGCCTTGAGCATAAGTATGGTAAGTTATTAGGATCAGTAGAGTTGTTAATAGACTTAGGGGTTTGAGATATGGATTCATAAGATTAATTTTTTTAAATATAAAGCAATAAATTTTTAACGTAAATCTAATTGTCAATTTATAAATTCTAGAGCTGATACCTTTTTTCTATTTTTATCACTAGCGTCCGAAAGTTTTTAGAAAGAAGTAAAAAACATGTCTCTACCCCAATGTTTACATTAAAAAGCTCACTTTACCCAGAAAATAAGTCCCTCTCTAACACTAATACTTTTTGTGGTGAAATCGTCACTTTACGAACACCTTCTCTGACTTCATTGCACACATAGTCTAGTGATAGGTAGTGATACAAGCAAAATCTCACTTTTTCTGTCAAATTAGAAAAAGCAACTGCTTTTTTGGAAATAGTTCGTTTTATAAGCTCTAAAAGTAGATAATTTATCAGCGCTACATATATTTGTGATTTTACTGCATTTTCACTGGTTCCCCAGAATGTTTTTACTTGTAGATTTTGCTTTAAAGCTTTAAAGAACAATTCAATATCCCAACGTTTCTTATACAATGCTGCAATGGTATTGTATTCCCAATCAAGTTGGTTGGTAATAATGGCAATTACTTTGTTTTCATCTTCTTTATAAACATGTACCAATCTTAGTTTATGCTCTGAAATACCCGTTTCTATCGCCCTATCTGAGGTAAGTTGTATTATTTCATCTTTAAGAATATGTTGGTCAACATCATCAGCAAGCTCTAGCTCTTCTATCGTTTCATACAAAGTGTTGGACTTAATTCTAGTAACAAATACATTTTCTGCTTTTATTCTATTGAGCATTAATTCAAAATCGAAATAAGCTCTGTCTTCAACTATAATCGTGTCTTTAGTGAAAATTAGTTGCTTTAATCCATATCTGTCATGAACCTTTGCTTCTGTTATATTTACTACATCGGGTATCATTAAATTATAATCCCAACTAGTGTGCAATTTAATACCTCCTTTAGCTGTCCGTCCCGATAGCGATCGGGACTGCCCAATCAAACATAGCCAAACACAGTGAAATCGTTGAGCTATCTATTAGTTTAACTACCTTGCCCTTAATCTCTTCTATAATATGGGTGTTGTGATGCTGTTTTAGCACCGATTTATAGTGACTTAATAAACGATAATACAAGCTCTCAAACACCTGCCAGTCACGCTTTTTATTGCCATCGCTCATTGTAGAACGAGCAGGGCTTTGGCTTAAACCTAAGTCGTTTATAAAAATCTCGCTAACTCCAATACCTGCTGATATATCATTGAGGCTCTTGCACTTATTAAGCTGTCCGAAAGTTAAAGCAACAAACTGGTCGTAAGTTCTATATTTATGAACACCTTTATCTGTTTTGTAGGTATTGGTGCAACTTCTAAATAACCAATGGGGTACTAAATCTAAAATTTGTCGAATGACTAGTTTATTGTTATTTTTGTTTCGCCTGAAGAGTCCCATATTTGAAAAGTTTTTGGTAGAACTCAAAAATACGTGATTCTGAGGGCTTTTTAAAATCCCGACTTTCGGATGCTAGTGTATTTTTATGTTAGATTATCTTTGGAGTAAAAATGAAATAAATTGAATGAAAAATTTAGTTTAGAAGATTCCTTCATTTTTTTAATGTTAAACATTAGGCTTACTTTGTAAAAAATTAAAACACGCTAAAATCAATCTTTCTTATATGTATTCCACGATGCTTATTCTCCTAACTATTCATTTTATACCAAATTAGACCTATAATGACGCAATAAATCGTTTCTTTTTAGCCTGCTTTTCATCAAAAATAATTACCGTAGCTAAGGCTATGCTAGTTATTTTTGATTTCAATCAATCAAAAAACTTGTGCTGAGCTACGTCGTAGTATAATTCAATTTATTCATACGGCATTATAAATATAATTTGGTATTAAAACTCTCTAGTTCTGATAAAACACACTCACTCTAAAATAGATATCTTAACTGTTGATTTCTGGAATGGCAACCGGTCAGAGATTAGACAAGATTATGAAAGGGAAGTTCTAGAAGCTGTTCTTGAGGCTACAACTTTAGAATTTGGACCTTGGGAAATTTCAGAAAGTCGAGCTGACTATCCCGGAAAAGAGGAATCGCTTGCTTTTAGTAAAAAAAATCATGATCTCCTAGTCACTATTGCCGGTAACCAGAAGTTTAAGCCTGAAGATATCCTTATGATTTCTAAACCCCTTGCTAGAAATTTATTGGGGTATCGCATTCTTATAATTAAAGACAAGGATACCTTTAAGTTTAAAGAGGCAAATTCAAAAGACATAAAACAGCTAACGCTAGGTATTCCAGAAACATGGAGCGATGCCGATATTTTTAGAACTAACGAATTTAAAGTAAGTGAAAAAGGGAGTTTTGATGACGTTTTTAATAGGCTAGTATCTGGAGAATTTGACTACACTACTTTTGGTGCAAATGAAGTGGAAAGCATTTTTAAAAACAGAGCTTCTCAACACGCTGACTTAAGCATAGAAAATAGCCTGATGTTTTTTTATCCGTTCCCTTTGGTGTTTTATATCAATCCCGAACAACCGCAATTAGCCGTGCGTGTTGAAAAAGGTCTAGAAAATATAGAAAATAATGGAGTCTTAAGTGGTATTTTTGATTCTTATTACAAGCTTTTAATTGAGGATTTGAATTTAAAACACAGAAAAATAATATCCCTAAATAATCCATTAATTCCCGATGAGTTTGCTGATTTGAAGCCAGATTTAAAATCATTAAGTCTTTAGTGGGTATATCTAATTTACTTTAGATAAAAAACTTTGCTACTGATAAAATCTAAAGTTTATAAAACCTTCTACCCGTTAAACATCATAAAAAAACTCTTTAAACTCAAAAACAGGCAAAACAAGATAATCAGAAGGCCTACTAAGTTTTGAATCCAAGTGTTTTTATGTTCTCCCATCAACTTTTGGTTGGAGACTATCACCAAAAGTAAAACGGCGATAAAGGGCAGTAAAATCGCATTGCTCACTTGGGCGATTTGGATGAGTTGAATCGGATTGATCCCCAAAGACGAAAAGAAAACGCCGAGAAAAAGGATACCTCTCCACGTCCATTTAAATTTTGGATGGGAGGTGCTCACCTTCCAACCCAAACATCCTCTTAAAACATAAGCTGCTGCCAAAGCGGCGGTTAATGTTGAAGTAATCCCTGCCGCAAACATACCAAAGCCCAATAGATACTTAGCATAAATCCCATACAAGGGCTCGAGTGTTTCTGCCATATCCAAAATAGAAAGCAACTCCTGCTTAGGTAACCTGGAAGCGGCAACGACCACCGCTATGGAAACTAAACCTCCGAGACCTATAGCTATAGCCGAATCCCATCGGGCTGACTTTAATCCTTTTAGACCCTTCCATTTTTCCTGAACAATAGACGAGTGTAAAAACAAATTATACGGAACAATCGTGGTTCCCACTATCGCCAAAAGAGTGGTTAAAGATTCTGAAGGCATTTTAAATAAAACCAATCCTTTTAGTAAAGCTGTATAATCTGGTTGGGTTATGACTGCGGTTGCCAAAAAAGATAGACTCATCAACACGACCAATACTATTAAGATGCTTTCAATTTTTTTATAAGAATTCAAATTCAGAATAAAAAAGCAAATGGTTCCAATGACAACTGGCAAATAATCCACTTGGAAATTACCAAAATGGATTTGGGTGTCTGCATAGATGACGGAGAAGCCCATCACAGCTCCACTTATGTTTCCTGCTTCATAAGCTGCATTTCCAAAAACAATAGCAAGAACCACCAAAAGCATTAGAATTCCTTTTAGTAAAGGATGCTTTACCACATGCCGCATAGCCGTTCCCAGATCTTTTTGAGTTACCAAACCTACCCGAGCAGACATATTTTGTAAAACGATCGTGGCAAGTATAGACAATGCTAATGCCCAAATCAAATCCATCCCAAACGTCACCCCTGCAATGGAACAGATGGTAATAGTCCCGGGACCTATAAAGGCAGCAGCCACAAAAGTGCCAGGACCAAAGTATTTTGAAAGACGTTTAATCATTCTGGGCGTTTGTCTAGGGCATATAAAGCAAAAGTCCCTAACCAATGTGACCCCTCGTAAGTATCTCCAAAAAGATGAGGATAGGCCTTTACAAAATGCTTATCACCAGTAGTTTTAAGATGATACAAAGCTTCATACCGATTGGCTAATTTGTATAAATTCCAAGCTCGACTAAAGTTTAAACCCTCCAGATGCACCAACTTGCCATCACTCCTATCGCTCACCTCAGCGACCTCAAGACTAAAGTATTTTGAGAATAGACTTGGCATAAAAGCTCTAGCCCGAGACTCAAATTCCTGTTCTGGTAGAATCTTACTCATCAAAGAAACTTCCTCAAGACAAGGCGACAGAAAATCATAGCCACTAGGTTCCCAAGTTAAGGGACAGCCTCTATCCTTTAGGTAAAAATCTTTAGAACGCTTAATAATTAGGGCTTTAATCTCAGCCTTTTCAAAAGTCTCTGCATAATCTAAAGTGAGTGACAAGGCAAAAGCAGTATTGGGGTGCTCCCCTACTCGTACCGGATAAACAAGCTTAGGCAAAAACTCAATCATTTTAGTTTCCAACACCTCTACCAATGGCATTATAGTGTTTAACCAGACCTTAGCTTGAGGATCTTCCCAGGTCTTCAGTTCTTTAGCAAGAGTAAACAACCACGCCCAACCGTAAGTTCTTTCAAAATTTTTATTATGTTCAGTTTCAAAGAATTCTATTTCTTTTTCTATGTTTTCCTTAGTGAGGCGTTCAGAAAGGGCAGATCGGATGGAGTCTCCTTGCTTAAGCTCTGGGAACTGTTTTAGCAATTTTACAAGCGACCACTGGCTATGCACTGCAGAATGCCAATCGAAACAGCCATAAAAGGCAGGGCGTAATTCTTTAGGCCTTGCTAAATCATCTTCAGAACCCAAAACTTGGCCTAACTTATTTGGAAACTCTTGAGTGATGCACTCCAAAGGGAGTTCCACTAACTTTTCGGCCTCGGCGATGCTAAATTCAATAAAATTTTTATTCTCAAAAGGAGATTTACTTCCACCCTCTTGTTTTGGAGAATCTTGGCAACTCCATAAGGTTATAGAAAGAATAGATATCCAAATAAACTTCATAAGCCGTTTTTATGGCCAAGATAATAAATTGAAGTAGAATACCTTTCATAGAATAAATCTAGGCTTTAAGTAAAAACACCTTATCAAAAAAGCATATACAGAGTATACCCTACAAAACTAAAGATAAGCACCAAAGCTTCCCACCTATCCAGACGTTTAGCTTTTCCCATAAACATAGCTATAAACAAGAAAACGCTACCGCCTAGCAACACAAATAGATCTAAGTTGAAGGAGGAATTATAGGCTATAGGATGAATCAAGGCGGAAATAGGAACTATAAGCAGCACATTAAAAATATTAGAGCCTATGACATTGCCAATGGCGATATCAGCATTGTTTTTAAGGGCTGCAACAACTGAAGTGACAAGCTCTGGCAAAGAAGTCCCCGCCGCCACAATAGTGAGCCCTATTACTTTATCACTCACTCCAAAACTCATTGCTATGTCGGTAGCGCTAGTGACCACCAAATGTCCGCCCAAAACCAAACCGCCGAGGCCGAGTACCATAAAGCTTATCATTTTGATAGTGGGGTAGATCTTTTCAGGTGGAATATCTTCAGAAGACTCTTTTGCTAAGCCTTTATAAATATAAAACATAAAGCCAGCAAATAAGACCAACAACAGTAGAGCATCTACTCTGGAGACCGAGGCTACCTCAGCTCCCAATAGTGCATTGGAGAGAACAAAAAGAATAGCAACTACCCCTAGAGAAATAGGGATCTCGATCCAGACCATTCCTTTTTGAACGGTAATAGGTTTAAGGAGGGCTACCAAACCCAGAGTAATAAACAAGTTGAAGTTGTTACTCCCTATCACATTGCCCAAAATCAAGTCGGATTGTTGATTTAAGGAAGCCGCCGAACTCACCACCAACTCAGGGGCTGATGTTCCAAAAGCCACAATGGTCAAACCAATAGCCAGATCGGACATTTTAAGGCGTTTAGCTAAAGCCGAAGCCCCTTTCACCAAAGCATCTGCTCCAAAAATGAGAAGGACAAAGCCCAGAATAATCCAAAGTAAAGCCACAATCATACAGGTCAATTTATAGAACAAATGTAAAAGCAATTACAATCTGTTGTTCGAGTTTCACCCAAAATCTTTACAAAGAATTCCTATCTTTAACCCAAAAAATATATGACACCTATAGCCTTTATAACAGGAGCCACAAGCGGCATTGGCCTAGCCACTGCCCATAGATTTTCTAAAGAGAAATTCAAACTCATTCTTTGCGGCAGACGGGAAGATCGGCTTAAAGCCCTACAAGAAGAATTATCTGCCCATACCGAAGTGACGACCCTTTCTTTTGATGTCAGAGATCAGCCTGCCGTTCAACAAGCGATAGAAAGCTTGCCTCCAGACTTTCAAGATATCAGCATCCTTATCAATAATGCTGGTAATGCACACGGTTTAGACTTTATCCAAGATGGGGATACTGCAGACTGGGATGCCATGATAGATATCAACGTCAAAGGTCTGCTTTATGTGTCTAAGCCTATCATCCAAACTATGATCAAAAACAAAAACGGTCACATTATCAATATTGGCTCGACTGCAGGTAAGGAAGTCTATCCCAAAGGCAATATATATTGCGCAAGCAAACATGCCGTGGACGCCATCAACCAAGGGATGCGTATGGACTTATGCGAGCATGGTATTCGAGTAGGTGCCATCAATCCAGGCTTGGTAGAAACCGAGTTTAGCAAAGTCAGATTCAAAGGAGACGATGAGCGTGCCGACCAGGTTTACAAGCGTTTTAAAGCCTTGCAACCCGAGGATATTGCAGATATCATTTGGTTTACGGTGACTCGTCCTTATCACGTCAACATCGCCGATTTGGTGGTGATGCCAACTGCTCAGGCTAGTAGCACAATGATAAAAAAAAGCTAAGCATTTTCTTTTGATTTTGGGATAAGTGAGCTTCAAAGTTCTACGATATCACTAGCTTCTAACTTGGCGTTGGCCTTATGTTGGAATCTAAAGAGGTCGTTAACTTTAAAAGACAAATTCAACTATAATTTATACCAATTTGGCATTTAAATGTCGTAAAAATAAATTGAATTATACGACGACCTCACTGATCGCAGGTTTTTGGATGAATTGAAGTTAAAAATAATTAGCGTAGCCTCAGTCACGCTAATTATTTTTGATGAAAAGCAGGTGAAAAAAGCCTGTGCCGAATTCGTTTCGGTAAAATGATTTATGGCGATATTATAGGTTTAATTGGTCTAATGCTTTATTTTGATTTGGACATAAGGAAAATAAATCAAAATAAAAAGTTTTGGCTAAGTGATCAGATGAAAACGAAAAGTTTTCTTGCCTCCGCACTAAGTATAGCTAAACCCTTGGTGGCAATTTAGCCCGATGAGAAAACAGTAAAATATGAAACTATGTAAAATTTAGTACTACTCCTTTTTTTATTTTTAATAGCTTTTTTGGATATTCGCAGGTTCAGTCATCATTAGTAATATATGATTTAGAAACTAAAACGAGAACAATAGTTTTCATTGAAGAGAGTCATCTTGAAGCACCTAATTGAAGTGAAGATGGAAATCATGTTATTATTAATAGCGAAGGAAGATTATTGAAGATGAATATCACTACAAAAGTGAAATCTGAAATCAATATTGGCTTTGCTAATATGATTAATAATGATCATGGTATTTCCCCGATGGATCTCAAATAGTTATAAGCAATTTCAGAGCGCATGATATAACTAAAGAAAGCGATTGGATGATTTTTGATAACATAGATTGGCGATCTTCAGATATCTATGTATTGCCTTACTCGGGTGGAATTCCAAGACCTATCACTAACAAAGCCCTTTCATTTTGGCATGGGTAGTCACCAAACGATGAAGAACTGATCTATATTGGATTTAGAAATGGAAATTTTGATATCTTCATTATTTCTGTAGCAGGTGGAGAAGAGAAAAAATTAGCTTCTCCAAAGGATAATGTAGATGGCCCAGATTATTCCTCTGATGCAAACTATATTTATTACAACTCAATGAAGTCTGGACGTATGGAGCTATGGCGTATGCTAACAGATGGAAATGATCAAATACTAATAACAGATGATACATATTCAAATTGGTTCCCTCATCCTTCTCCTAACGGTGATGTTATTGTTTTTCTCGCCTATCTAGAAGATTTAGGGCATGATCATCCCGCTATGAAGAAAGTGGCTTTAAGGCTTTATGACATTAAGTCAAAAAAACTAAAACTTTATTTGAGTGTAAAGTTGGACAAGGAACAATCAATGTTCCTTCTTGGTCAGCTGATGGGGATAAATTTACTTTTGTATCTTATAAGTATCCTGATAGTAAGAAATAAAAAGCCACTAACGCGGTGCAGCAAATGCTAAAAATCCATTTTAGCATTTAAATTCCATTTGTAAAAAAGTAAATTATAGTTTACCTCTGGGTCTTGAAATCAAAGTGAAAACTGAATGAAATGTTCTCAACTCTACCGAGTACTGACAAAACACGGTTGGTATGCGGTTTCCCAAAAAGGTTCGCACCTAAAAATGAGATACGAGACGAAAGAGGGAATAATCATCTTTCCAAATCTCGGAAGTCAGGAAATGGGTAAGGGATTGGAAAAGAAAATTCTCAAGGACGCTGGAATTAAAAAATAAGATTATGGCCAAAAAGAAAAAAATAACAATGACCGTTGAAAAAACCGATACTGGATTTTCAGCATTTTCAGAAGATTATCCAATTTTTACGACTGGAAAATCAATTCCTGAACTGATTAACAACACTTACGAGGGAACCGAACTGCATTTTGAAGAAGAGATTGTAAAATTTGAACATAGCAACATCAAATTTGAAATCGATTTTAAGCAGTTTTTCAAATTCTACAAAGTAATTAACGCCAAATTTCTTGCAGAGAAAATTGGTATGAACGAAACATTACTATCCCAATATGTGCAGGGACATAAAAAACCATCTGCAAAACAGACAGAAAAAATATTGAGTGGAATTCACCAAATCGGACAGGAACTTTCTGGAATTAATCTGTTGCAGACTACATAAGATTCTGGAAAAAAGTTGCTACAACAAAACCATGCGTAATGTGGACTAAGGTAAAAAAACAATGGTTTGCGTATATTTATATGGTTGCGAAATTTTTTAGATTCCGCTTTATATAAGAAAAAATAAAACTGAAAGATTTCGCTAAGCGCTATGGCGGAATAGGAGTTGCTTCCCATCTCCCACACTACGCATAGCTTGGACGTTAGGAAAATTATGAGAAAGAACTTTGCAATCATTTTAATTAGTTTTTTATCAACTATTTTAAGTTCTCAAACAAAGCTGAATTTAGCGGATTTATCGACATTGGAAAATGCGAAAATCGTAGTACTTAGACTTGAAATCAATGCCACCCCCAAAAATGCTGGTAAACTTGGACAAAAATTGATGAGTAAAATCTTAAATAATAATAGCAATACAAATTATGACATTGTACCATAACAAGAAAATTATAAAAAACGACACGCCAACAAAACCTAAAAATAACCCTGCGGATAAGCAAGACTTTTTAGCCATGACGCCGGCACTTATTATTAAAATACAAGCAATATGAAATCATTAATCCTGACAATAGGAACTATCCTGATAACGGCGACCTGTGTTGACTCTTCAGATACTAATTCAGAATCGACAAAAACATTACAGCATGTTTAAATGCTGAGACTTTTAAGGCAATAAAAATCATTAAATCTATACTTTAAACAAAATGAGGATATCACAATTTGTGTTGTTATTCCCATTTTGAATGCCCTACTCTGAATATTATATTAAAATTAAATACCGCTAAATATCACATTACAATGTGATATTTAGCGGTATTTCACTCCTCTTAAACAAAATACACCCATATATCACACTAAAATATGATTTTAGACGCATTATATGTTTGTTTTCCATATATTTATATTAAAATCACATTATAGAGTTATAAAAATGGTAGGGAAAAGTGTAAAAGAGCGAAGAAAAACACTTCGAGTTACGCAGCCACAAGTCGCTGAACTTGCTGATATAAGTGTTAACACTCTTTATAAAATTGAAAGAGGACAAGCAAATCCTACTTTAGAAACATTGACTAAAGTTGCAGATGTATTAGGTATGGAAGTAATTCTTCAGGTTAAGAATTTTCAAAAACTTAAATAATGAGACAAGCTGAAATACACTTTAAAGGCGAAAAAGCTGGCTTACTAACTCAACTGGATAGTGGTCATTTTGTATATGAGTATAACGATATATGGATGGCTGACACTAGCAAATCTTCAATAAGTTTGACATTACCAAAAAGTAACACTAAGTATGAATCGGATTATTTATTTCCCTTTTTCTACAACATGCTTCCCGAAGGAACAAATAAACAAGTTGTTTGCAAGCATATGCGAATTGACACTAACGATTATTTTAGTTTACTCCTTATTACAGCTCGTTATGATACGATTGGTGCCGTTACAGTAAAGAAAGTAAATTAAGTATGAGTCTAAGAACTATAGAATATTGTCCTGGAACTCTAACTAAGGGTCATAAAACATATAGTAGAACATGTTTAAGAAGAATGTTTAATGGTCGTAAAGTAAATCATATTCTTCCATATGAGTCACCTTCAAGTAATGAAACAACTGACGATCTTTTTATTGAAAATAGAAAACGAATCTCAATATCAGGTGTACAGGAAAAGTTTTCAGTATTACTTGAGAAAAATAAGCTTCGGCTTATTGAAGAAGGTGAACGAGGTGGATATATTCTTAAATCTATTCCAAATGCTGGTAAAAATATTAATCAGATGCCAGCTAATGAACATCTTACAATGCAGATAGCTAGACAAGTTTTCACTATTGAAACTGCTGAAAATGCATTGATTTTTTTTAAAAATGGTAAACCTGCATACATAACACAAAGATTTGATGTTAAAGACGATGGCTCCAAATTAGCTATAGAAGACTTTGCTTCGTTAGCAAGTCGTACTCCCCAAACACATGGAGAGAATTATAAATATTTAGGTAACTATTTAGAAATGTTCCAATTGATGAAAGACTATTTACCTGCTTACAAGCTAGAGGCTCCCAAATTGTTTACATTAATTGTCTTTAATTATTTGTTTTCAAATGGTGATGCTCATTTTAAAAATTTCTCCCTATTAGAGACACCTTTAGGTGATTATCGATTGAGTCCTGCCTATGATTTACTTAATACTGGTATACATATAGAAGATTCAGATTTTGCATTAGATGATGGGCTAGTACCAAAAAACATAGCAGAAGAAAATGTATGGATTCAACTAAATTTATTGGCTGATAAAGCTGGACTTAATAAGAGGCAAAAAGATGATATTTTTGATAATCTACTTTCAAAATCAGAAGAAGTTGAAAATCTGATTAACGCATCATTCCTAAATGAAAAAACAATGCGAAATTATGCACAAGCATATCAAACAAGATTGAAAAGGCTTAAAAAGTGAGGCATAAAGCTAAGTACTGTGGTAAAAAAAAGTAAAATTAGTCTATTAAAAAATAAGGAAAAGGATCACAAATCAACAATTCACAATTTCACGTATTCTTTGATAAGCTTAGATTAAATGAAAAGTAAAAAGGCGAGATGAGTGAACCAATAAAGTTTCTTAAACAGAAGAGATAAAGAAGATTTTTTTTGAAGTTGAGAATACCAGAAATAGAATAAAAACCAACTTACAACAATCGCTAAAAAACATAACCAAGCTAAGAGTTTTGCGTTTTTTAAGATAGTGTTGGACTTCATTAAAAACGGTTTAGAAAAAAATAAATTCTAAATTAAAAAAATAAGAAATTGAGGGTAATTGTACGCCTCTTTCAAGAGCTTTAAATTTGCATTCAATTAGAATAGTAATAAAGTTCTGATGATAATGACATTATAATTAAAAAAGCATAAAAGATTGATCAGATTAACTCATTCAGATGAATACAAATTATAAAATAAATATATGATGTGGATAAGAACACAAGATAAAGAACAGCTGTTACAGGTTGGTAATTTTTCCTTGACCAAAAATTTAGGAGGAAAAAAAAAGTTTGCCATAGTGGGTATTATTGTTCAAAATAGTTTTTTTGGCAGTCAAAAGGTTTTAGCACTGTACGATACAAAATCCGAAGCAATCCAAGAATTAGATGGAATTCAAAAATACTTAGAAAGTAGTGATAAAAAAACTTATCAAATGAGTTAAAAGGGGAAAAATATAGTTTGTGAGAAAGATGAATTAGCAAACGATTTATTGAAGAGAATTAATAAATAACCCCAACAATGCGATGGATAATCAATTGCTTTGGCGAATGATTATCTGGAAAATTCCGCTGGAATTTTATCTAGTCCGTATTTGTTTACTAATTTAGTTACTTAATCACTCAGCTAACCATATGCATCACTTTGGAAGCAAACACAAACTGAAAATAGAACTTAAAAATGGCTTTAAATGGATTAAAAAGAGAACTGACCAAAATGGAAAAGACTGAAATTATTAAACTGATTTCAGAATTATATAAAAAAGTACCCGAAGCCAAAAACTACTTGGATATTTTCGCAACTGGAGACATTAAAGAACTTGCCGAAAAGTATAAAAAACAGATTCAAAAATATATTTACCCTAATGGCAGAAACATGGACTTACGCGAAACCGAAGCACGAAAAATAATTCGGACAGTTCGAAAAATGAAAATCACGGAATTAAACGTGGAATTAGAATTGCATTACGTAAGTTGTTGTTTAGAAATTATCAAAGATTTAGGATATTGGGACGAGAATTATTATATCGCGATAGAAAAAATGTTTGACAACGCGATAAATGGGATTTCCGAACTTGGAATGCAAGATAAGTATAACAATAAATTAATAGTGTTGTCTTCAAAAGCAAGTGAATATGGAATTGAATTAGATTATTAGCGGATGAAAGCCAATGGCTAACAAAGAACTGAGGTAAAAAACAACACTTTTCTCCATTAATCTTGAAGTCCTGTTACTCTAGACTTAGAGATTCACATTTGTGATTTTTTGAGTTTCTTTGTTGTGTTTTCCTTTTACCTATCTAGGTAAAAGGAAAAAGTACATTTCATCATAAGGCTTACCCGATTTTGCGATAGCAAAACAATGGTTGTGTAGCTTGTTGGCTTCGTCAATTAATGCTAATTTTTTACTCTTTCCTTTGCGCTACTATTCTTTCATGAAGATCCCTAAAGCCTTGTTTTAACTGACTACCTGCAGATACAACAAGTATTAAAACTACAGATAAATAATAAATTATGACGTTTTTGAAAGGACAATCTACATGAGTTTCAACATTACTAAGACAAGCTTAGTACAGGCTTAAAATTAAGGTCTAAAAGCCTCATATTGCCGATAGATATCAGAAATACAAAATCTGTGTAGAAAAGAGAGAGCACTTTTCCATAGGCTTAGGGATTGACGAGATCATAGTCTCTAGGTGTAAAGCAACCTTAATTCTCTCTTTTGTTCTTTCTGATTAATAAATAAAACTAAGTGCTTTATTTATTAATCAAACTTAAGACGTACTGTGGTATAAGACATAGCTAAAAAGTACTAAGTCGAAAGGTTTGTGCTTATTTGCAAAGACCGCCAAATATTTAATTTGACTTTTAAAAATGAAAAGTTAAAAAACAAAAAGTTAAAATTCAGTTCATGCATAATCCAAAAAGTTAGCGTCTATTTGTATACCACGTTTCATATGCTAGACGTTATCTTTAATTAAAACAACAGTTCCTGAACTTAAAATTCTAAAATTAATCATGAAAGAAATTATCAAAAAATTTAGCGGAGAAATCATTGGCAAGTTAGATGAGGGAGCTATAAAGGTTATGAAAAACTCGAGCAGCATTGCAATTCGCCTATCATTTGGTATCATATTTATTTGGTTTGGACTGTTAAAACCACTACATCTTTCACCCGCGGAAGGTTTGTTAAAGGCAACCGTAGCATGGCTTCCCTTCGGCTCTCCAGAAAATTGGTTGATAATTATTGGCTGGTGGGAAGTGGTTATTGGGATTTGCTTTCTCTTTAAAAAAACAACAAGATTAGCAATTATCCTTTTACTGACCCAGATGGTAGGAACCTTTATGCCTTTAGTTTTTCTTCCTTTAGTAACTTTTCAATCAAATAATATTTTACTTCCTACTTTAGAAGGGCAATACATCATTAAAAATTTAATAATTATTTCAGCTGCCTTGGTTCTTGGTGGTGAAATTAACAGACAAAAAAAACAGGAGATAAAATACAAATAACAGTTTAGGCTTAATTAAGCCTAAACCAACGGTGAGACCAACGGGTTTTAACGAAGAGATATCCTTTTTCTAAATATTCATCTTTCAAAACCCTTATCAGTAAAAACCAAAAAAAATGGTATTCTGCGCTTATCAAAAATGATTAAGCAGTGAATTATAATCCGTTTATTGACTTTATATATGCTCCACGTAATTGATCTTTCTATAAATTAGTTAGTGGACAAAAATCAAAAAAACCTTATTTCTAAAAAGGCTTAAACATTTTATAATGCTCAAGTAAAAAAACGAAAACAAGAAAAAAGTATAGTATTGTTTTTAAAGATATATCAATAGCTACGTCAAGCCGAGATATGAGAACAGGTGCAGACTTAAAATTATTGAATAACAGATAAAAAGTATAAAATTACCTACAATACCAAATTAAGCTAATAAATTGGGTAATCTTCTAAGATTAAAATTGAAAAGGCCTTAATCCTTGATGCAAATTTATCACTTCCTTACCATCCGTATTGAATCAAGCTTCATAACTTTGCCACAAATTAAAATTTAAGCATGAGTACATCTATAAAAGACTTGGAGCCCAAAGCTATTTGGAAAAATTTTTCAGAACTGAATGCTGTTCCGAGAGCATCTAACAAAGAAGAGCAAGTGATTCAATTTGTGCTTGACTTTGGCAAACGACTCGGACTCGATACCCAAACCGACAAAATTGGTAATGTGATCATCAAAAAATCAGCAACCAAAGGAATGGAAGATCGTAAAACAACAGTTTTGCAGTCACATTTGGATATGGTACACCAAAAAAATAATGCAACTAACTTCGATTTTTCTACCGAAGGTATCCGTATGCATGTAGATGGTGATTGGGTAAAAGCCGATGGAACCACTCTAGGTGCTGATAACGGCCTAGGAGTAGCAACCATCATGGCGATTTTGGAAAGTCAAGATGTTCCACATCCAGCTTTAGAAGCTTTATTTACTATAGATGAAGAAACGGGTATGACTGGTGCTAAAGAACTTGACGATTCTATTCTTAAAGGTGACATTCTTCTCAATCTAGACACCGAGGAAGATGATGAAATTGGAATTGGATGTGCTGGAGGCGTCGACCTTACCGCCACGCGATTTTATATCGAAGAGTCTATCCCAGAAGACGCTATCGCCTACTCTATTACCATTAATGGCTTACAAGGTGGGCACTCGGGTATGGATATCATCAAAGGACTTGCAAATGCAAATGTGCTGATGAATCGTATTCTTTATACAGCCTACATCACTGTTAGTTCTCGTATGGCAAGTATAGAAGGCGGTGGTCTTCGTAATGCCATTCCTAGGGAGAGTCATTCAACACTCATCATAAATAAGAGACATAAAAAAGAATTCGATGACACCTTGGAGAGTTTATTTAAGACGGTCCAAGAAGAATATAAGACCCTAGAGCCTCAGATGGCGTTTCACTTAGAGGAAACTGAACTGCCTAAAAAAATTATGAGTAGCGATGTGCAAGATGCTTTTTTAAAATCAATCTATGCCGCCCATAATGGAGTGTATAGAATGAGTCCAGATATCGATGGTCTGGTAGAAACCTCCAACAATATCGCTAGAATTTCCGTTGCCGATGGTAAGATAGAAATCTTGTGCTTAACGCGCTCTTCTGTCGACTCTTCCAAAGATGATCTAGTTAATTCACTATCTTCTGCCTTTGACCTTGCAGGATTTCAGGTCGAACTTTCCGGAGATTATCCAGGCTGGACACCTAATCCCGACTCGGACATCCTCAAAATTGTTGATCGAATTTACCAAGACTTAAACCATGAAAAAGCAAATGTAGCGGCGTGTCACGCTGGTTTGGAATGTGGAATTTTGGGAAGCCACTATCCTAAGATGGATATGATTTCCTTTGGCCCAACTATTCGTGGTGCCCATTCTCCAGACGAACGCGCAAGCATATCTAGTACTCAGAAGTTTTGGAAACTAACTCAAGAAGTTCTAAAACAAATCCCGAAAAAAGATTAACTATAAGGACATAACTTTCTAGTATAAAAAATCCTGTTCCTAAGTAGTGGAACAGGATTTTTTAGTTGGAATGACAACACACTAATGTCATTCTGAAGGAGTTTTTGACGACTGAAGAATCTCTCTATCTAAAGCATAAAGGTTCCTTGTTGGAATAAAAGATTCCTCGTCGAAGCAAAAACTGCTTCTCTATCGGAATGACAACACGCTGCTGTCATTCTGAAGGAGCTTTTCCCGACTGAAGAATCTTTGCCTATCGAAAACAAAGAGATTCCTCGTCGAAGCAAAAACAGCTTCTCTGTCGGAATGACAAAACGCCGCTGTCATTCTGAAGGAGTTTTTGACGACTGAAGAATCTCTCCTTTTCGAAAAGCATATAGATTCCTCGTCGAAGCAAAAACAGCTTCTCTGCCGGAATGACAAGGAGATTCCTCGTCGAAGCAAAAACAGCTTCTCTATCGGAATGACAACACGCCGCTGTCATTCTGAAAGAGCTTTTCGCGACTGAAGAATCTTTGACTGTCGAAAACAAAGAGATTCCTCGTCGAAGCAAAAAACTTCTCTGTCGGAATGACAAAACGCCGCTGTCATTCTGAAGGAGCTTTTCGCGACTGAAGAATCTATCCCTATCAAAAGCATAAAGATTCCTCGTCGAAGCAAAAAACTTCTCTGTCGGAATGACAAAACGCCGCTGTCATTCTGAAGGAGCTTTTTCGCGACTGAAGAATCTTTGCCTGTCGAAAACATAAAGGTTACGTGTTGAAAAAAAGATTCCTCGTCGAAGAAAAAAACTTCTCTGTCGGAATGAGAAAGAGATTCCTCGTCGAAGAAAAAAACTTCTCTGTCGGAATGACATTTCGAAAGTGTCATTCTGAAAGAGCATTTTGCGACTGAAGAATCTATCCCTATCTTAAGCATAAAGATTCCTCGTCGAAGCAAAAACTTCTCTGTCGGAATGACAAAACGCCACTGTCATTCTGAAGGAGCTATTTAGCGACTGAAGAATTTCTCCTTTTCGATTCCTAATCGAAGCAAAAACAGCTTCTCTACCGGAATGACAACGAGCCATTGTCATTCTGAAGAAGCTATTTAGCGACTGAAGAATCTCTTTCTATCTAAATCATAAAGGTTCCTTGTTGGAATAAAAGATTCCTCGTCGAAGCAAAAAATTTCTCTGTCGGAATGAGAAAAAGATTCCTCGTTGAAGTAAAAAACTTCTCTGTCGGAATGACATTTCGTAAGTGTCATTTTGAAGGACCCATTTGGCGATTGAAGAATCCCATTTTCTAAACATAAAGATTCCTTGTTGAAACAAAAAGATTCTTCGTCGAAGCAAAAAACTTCTCTGTTGGAATGACAAAAGATTCCTCGTCGAAGAAAAAAATACTTCTCTGTCGGAATGACAAGTAGATTCCTCGTCAAAGCAAAAAACTTCTCTGTCGGAATGACAACGAGATTCCTCGTCGAAGTAAAAACTTCTCCTTCGGAATGACAACACGCTGCTGTCATTCTGAAGGAGCTTTTCGCGACTGAAGAATCTTTACCTATCGAAAACAAAAAGATTCCTCGTCGAAGCAAAAACAGCTTCTCTGTCGGAATGACAAACAGATTCCTCGTCGAAGTAAAAAACTTCTCTGTCGGAATGACAACGAGCCATTGTCATTCTGAAGGAGCTTTTGACGACTGAAGAATCTTTCCTTTTGAAAGTGGATTAAATCTTATCGTTCAAAAACTCCCACTCTGGATTAATATTATTAATTAATGTTTCTTTTTTTGATCTACGATACCCTTTAATTTGCTTTTCCCTAGCAATTGCTTGATTAATATCATAAAAATGTTTGTAATAAATCAAAAAATAACATTTGTATTTGGTAGTAAACGCTTTTGAAAGTGCGTTTGGATTTATATGGTAGTAAAGCCTTGCTTGCAAGTCGTTTGTAACACCTGTATAAAGCACCCTTTTGTTTTTATTTGTAAGGATATAAACGTAATAATTGTGTGTCCCAAGTGTTTTCATTTTACTGACTTATAGAAACAAGTTTATCTAAAGTAATGAAAAGATTCCTCGTCGAAGTAAAAGACTTCTCTGTCGGAATGACAAAAGATTCATTCTAGCATCGGAATGACAAAATGCTACTGTCATTCTGAAGGAGCTTTTCGCGACTGAAGAATCTCTTTCTATCTAAATCATAAAGGTTCCTTGTTGGAATAAAAGATTCCTCGTCGAAGCAAAAAACTTCTCTATCGGAATGACAACACGCCGCTGTCATTCTGAAAGAGCTTTTCGCGACTGAAGAATCTTTGACTGTCGAAAACAAAAAGATTCCTCGTCGAAGCAAAAAAACTTCTCTGTCGGAATGACAAAACGCCGCTGTCATTCTGAAGGAGCTTTTCGCGACTGAAGAATCTTTGACTGTCGAAAACAAAGAGATTCCTCGTCGAAGCAAAAACAGCTTCTCTATCGGAATGGCATGTCGCAAGTGTCATTCTGAAGGAGCATTTTGCGACTGAAGAATCTATCCCTATCTTAAGCATAAAGATTCCTCGTCAAAGTAAAAAACTTCTCTGTCGGAATGACAACGAGATTCCTCGTCAAAGTAAAAAACTTCTCTGCCGGAATGACAACACGTCGCTGTCATTCTGAAAGAGCTTTTTCGCGACTGAAGAATCTTTACTCGTCGAAAACAAAGAGATTTCTCGTCGAAGTAAAAAACTTCTCCTTCGGAATGACAACACGCTGCTGTCATTCTGAAGGAGAAGTTTAGCGACTGAAGAATCTCTTTCTATCTAAAGCATAAAGGTTCCCTGTCGGAATGACAAAGAGATTCCTCGTCGAAGTAAAAAACTTCTCTGTCGGAATGACAAAGAGATTCCTCGTCAAAGCAAAACAGCTTCTCTGTCGGAATGACATTTCGAAAGTGTCATTCTGAAGGAGCTTTTCCCGACTGAAGAATCTTTACTTGTCGAAAACAAAGAGATTCCTCGTCGAAGCAAAAAACTTCTCTGTCGGAATGACAAAGAGATTCCTCGTCGAAGTAAAAAACTTCTCTGTCGGAATGACAACTGGATTCCTCGTCGAAGCAAAAAACTTCTCTGTCGGAATGACAACTGGATTCCTCGTCAAAGTAAAAAACTTCTCTGTCGGAATGAGAAAGAGATTCCTCGTCGAAGAAAAAAAACTTCTCTGTCGGAATGACAACACGCTGCTGTCATTCTGAAGGAGCATTTTGCGACTGAAGAATCTTTCCTTTTCGAAAAGCATATAGATTCCTCGTCGAAGAAAAAAGCTTCTCTGTCGGAATGACAAAAAGAATCCTCTACCATTGTCATGGTAAAGGATTCTCTTTGTTATTAACCTTAATTCTGATGTCTTCTATCCATAAGCAACCTAACGCCTATTTGGAAGTTGTTTAGATCTGTTACATTATTGGTGAAAATAGGATTTAAATTATATTGAGCAAAGATCGCGACCGTCTCCCAACCTACGAAAGCACTCAAACCGTATAACAAATTATTGGTGTTGAAATCGTCACGCTGCTTAAGTTTTTCATCTCTACGTCCATCATCAAATTTCAGTTTTTGAGTGTTCAGCAAGTTGATCCCAACAAAGCCTCCGAGACCCACCTTAAAGTCCTGGTCTGTAAATCGTTTATTTCCATTGTCTAAGACTGTAGTTTTAGAATTACCAAATTGAAGGTGAACGGGAAGGATCAAATTGTCCATTCTGAATTTGGCTTTTTCCAGATCAAACTCAAAAGGTTCCAACACAGTTTGTTCACCATTTGCAACAAAAATCGTATTGTTCTTAGGCTTTAAGCCATTAAACTGAAAGGAAACTCCATAATTGATACGTAGAAAGTTACTTTCTTTAAATAATCGAGTACTCCATTCGTAACCAATTTCAAAACTACGGCTTCCCCCAAATTTAAATGACGTATTATCTATACTTCCTCCGTCCAACACTGCATTATTAAAAGAAATACTAATAAATAACTCACTTAAAGTTCTCGGTGAATAAGGCAGGTCTCTCTCATTTAATGGCTTACGCTTATTTTTCTCTTTGGGTGAATTTTTAAAAAAATTAAAATCAAAATTAAATTTTGAAGGATTCAACCCCATCTCATTGATGACCAATAGATAAGAATCGTAATCTCCAAACTGGTCTATCTCCACCTCTCCATATTTTTCTTTTTGAAATGATGCCCAGTCAAACACTAAATTTTGTGCATCTGCTATGGTCTTTGCCGTTTGTTCTGCTGCCAAAATTTTAAGGTCTTGCGCCTCATCTGGCGAGAGATTACCCTCTTCCAATCTGGTATTGAGGTCTTTGACTTTGGTTTTTAAAAAGCTTTTCTCTTCGGTTTCTACTCTATTGAGGAGCTGCTTCAATCCAATGGTTTCTTCTTCAGAAAAGGCGGAGAAATCGCGATCTTGAGCTTGCAATTGTAAACAGAACAAGCTGGACATAAGCGCTATAATTAAAGTGATTTTTGCTAACATAATTTTAAGTTTTTGGGGATTAATTTGAGTCATATATAAGTCGATATGCTTTTAAAAGATTGGCGCCAACATATATACGGGTATTCGAAAGTTATCGTGTTCCTAGACTGGTTTTGAGTTCTTTAAAGTTCACTTCTATCAACTTCCAAATTTTGTCTCTCAAGGATGTATTATCCTGTAAGTCAACTTCAGCCAAAAGAGATTCTGCTGTTATCTTTGTCATAAGATCTCTATCGGTTTTATTGGAAAGCTTTGCTCTAGCTTGTGCCAGTAAAAGTTCAGTTTCATCTAAATTTTTCTGACTAAAGCGTTCAGCCTCTAACTCTTGCTCTATTTCGGCAAGCAAAGACGTAGCTTTTGTTGTAATAGAAGATGGCTGCTGATCCAACTCAAATTTTGGGATTTTTATAGGTAATGAAGGCTGAGAAAAATCAAATTGTATGTCTTGAATCCCATGGGGTTGGAGCTGACTCAAACTTTCTATAGGGGGTCTAAGGGTCTCACTTGTGGATTCCTTTTCTGCTGAATTTACCACCGATGGCACAGAGGTCGTCGACAAATATAAAGGGGAAAGTAAAACTAAAAGCCCGATAAACCCAGCGGCAATACCGCTCCATAACCAAAGGCTTTTAGTCTTGCTCGTCTTAGAAGTGGCTAATTCTCCTGTGATTTTTCCCCAGGCTTCGTCAGTAGGTTGGATTTCCCGCTGATCGAATTTATGTTGTAGGTCGTGTTTAAACTTGTCCATGAGAGGAAGATCTTAAGGTTTCTAATTTTGTTTTGAGGAGTCGTTTAGCTTTAAACAACTGTGATCTGGAGGTCGCTTCAGAAATACGAAGGGTTTTTGCTATGGCTTTATGCGTATAATCGTCTATGACATGCATGGTAAAAACCACTTTATAGCCTTCTGGCAATTCATCAATAAGGCCTTGTAATTCTTCTACAGACCATTCGTTTATACTTGGCATCTCAACAGTTTCAAACTGTTCTACCACATCCGTAGAAAACTCGATGCGCTTTTTCTGTCTTAAAAAATCGATAGCCGTGGTCACCATAATCCGACGGACCCACCCTTCAAAACTGCCTTTATTTTCGTACTGCTTTAGATTTTTAAATACTTTTACAAAAGCCGTAGACATGACATCTTCAGCATGATGGAAATCTGAAATGTAAATCCTACACACCGATAGCATTTTGGGAGCGAATCGCTTGTAAAGGCGATACTGTGCCTTTTGGCTATGCTGCTGAGCATCTTGGATGTCTCGCTCTAAATCTCTATGTAAGTTTATCAGTTTCATAGGTTTCAATGGGGGGTCTATAAGTAAAGACGATCAAAAAGCCTTTAGCGTTGCCTGGAGATTGGATTTTTTAGGATTTATGTTTAAACTCCATTCTCACCAAGCTTCCGTTTCAACACAATCCCGGTCATTTTTGTTAAGCCCTATTGGCATTATACTAATTTAGACCTATAATATCGCAATAAATCGTTTTACCGATACTAATTCGGCACAGGCTTTTTTCGCCTGCTTTTTATCAAAAATAATTACTGTAACTAACGCAATGCTAATTATTTTTAATTTCAATAAATCAAAAAACCTGTGCTGAGCTACGTCGTAGTATAATTCAATTTATTCATACGACATTATAGATTTAATTTGGTATTAGTTTTTTATCTCTTGGAAATAAACTAGATAATCAAATTGATTATCATTTTTTAATTTCATTATACCCGATGAAATTCCATGATTTCTAATTGTTAATTTTCCGATATCTTTGGTTTCAATGAAGTTTATGTTTTTGTTTGCATTAAAAGTGATTTTGTTGGCAATCCAATTGCTCTTTTTTAGTGGAGAGAAATCATTACTAAGCGTTTTTTTCTTAAAATCAAGTCCTATAGCAAGATATTCCGATTTGAAATTTTCGTACAAGTGGTATCCAATTGGTTTGAACCATAATGATTTGGACTTATCAATATGTCTATTGTGAGCCCACATTAAAACTGGCTTTGTTTTATTTTTAATTATTTCTTTGATAATAATAGCCCTATTTCTATCGCTAACATTAAGAAAGTTTAATGGATTTGAGTTTCCATATTCCCAAGCGTGATTTAATGAAAGTAAATCCATATGAATGTCTTTGTCAAGGGAAACTTCCTTTTCAAATAATTCATTCATTTTTTTAAGTGTATGTTCCGTTAAGTCTTGATCATCTTTGTTGAGCTTTTTTAAATTATAGCCTTTTTGAAGGAATATTTTAAAAAGTAATTTAAGACCTTCGTTTGAAAGTTTAGTTTTTAATTCAGGTTGGTGATTATTTATGAAGCTTAAAACTTCTTTCATTGCACAAGAACCGCATTGAGAATCAAATCCGATAAATTTAATTTTATCTGCTTTTGATTTATCTCTATTAAAATTTTTAGACCATTCAATAAATTCTTTCATAGTATTATACCAAATTAGACCTATAATGACGCAATAAATCGTTTCTTTTTCGCCTGCTTTTCATCAAAAATAATTACCGTAGCTAAGGCTATGCTACTTATTTTTGATTTCAATCAATCAAAAAATAATTCAATTTATTCATACGGCATTATAAATATAATTTGGTATTACTTCGCCAAACCCCATAGAGATTTTCCTTCATCAAAATGTCTATGTCAGTAGTTTGTAGTTCGCCAGAGATATATCTATTGATTTGCTTAGAATTTGAAAAATCATTTTCAAGCATAAAAGTTGTTATAATATCATTTTCAACTAATTCTTTAAAAAAATTGATATTCCATTCTGCAAAATCCTTGATAGCGTAAATAGAAGCTCCTACTACAATTATTTTTTTGTTTTGTAAGTTTTCAAACTTGTCAATAAAAGTATTTTGCGCATTTAAAATTGATGTGAAACAAAAAAAAACAATATGATTAATGTTTTTCTTTTCATTTTTACATTTTAAAATTAATGTTAATAGGTTTCAGTGGGATGTCTATAAGTATAGACAATCAAAAAACCTTTAGCGTTGCCTGGAGATTGGATTTTTTAGGATTTATTTTTAAACTATCTTATAACCAAGCATCCAATCCTAGGCTATACAAAGCATAAGATCTTATCTTGATCCAATAAAGATATCTAAAATAAATTCAGAAAAAATAAAAAAAGCAGGTCTATAAGCCGGGTTCTGTCATTCAATGGAAATTGAATGCCCTATCATTTATCTAGGATTTTCGTTACCAAAAACCTCCATCTGTTTACCCTCCAAGATTGGGCGCACAACCCTCGAGCCTTGGTTTACATAACATTTCACCACATAGAGTTTACCGATTTCACTACAGCCGTACTGTACTTGCTTTCTGTTGCACTGGTCCTTTCATGCCTAGGGCATGACGACGGGTGTTACCCGCTATGTTTGTGCTATGGTGTCCGGACTTTCCTCCTTGTTCTGAACTTGATTCAGAATCGATTAAACTTTGAAACAAAATTTAACTAGATGCCGAAACGAGTTCTGCACACGGCGATAAGGCGACCTGCAGTGCAAAAGTAAGGCTATTTCTGGAAGTATAGTGTAATGGAGAGTCTTCTTATTGGACAAAATTGAGATAAATTTTTAATCTATATCCATTACAATCTTGATGTTTTTTTTACCAATTCCGATAGGTCTTCTGGTAAGTATCCTATTTTTTTGGTAAGTCTTTTATTATCTATAGCGCGCATTTGATCTATCATGATGTCACAGGATTGATGAACATTGACCTGCCCTTTTTTAATATGAACTCTCAATATGTCAGGGCTTTTCTTAACATTTGTGGTTATGGGACAGATCAATGTTGAAGGATGCGGAATTTTATTGAGTAAATCGGTTTAAATGACTAGAACTGGTCGTGTTTTCTCGGGTTCGGTTCCGAGTTGGGGATTCAAATCAGCAATCCAAATTTTAAATTGCTTAATCTGCATTTTCAATATTTTCAAATTCTTTGAGGACAGACATAGAGTCTTCTTGAACAAGCTCTGATTCTTTCTTTAGTTTTTCCTCCATGATTTGCTTACGCTGCAATTTATTATAAAAATCTAGAGCCTCATTAATATACCGATGACGTGGTTTTTTTATTCTAGCGAGAATCTTTTCGGTTTCACCGAAAATAGATTCATCTATTTTAAGAGATATAGTTTTCATTATTAAATCATATACTATAAAGTTACATACTTTTAGCCTATGATAAAAGCATATGTTGCATTTATGACTTGAATCCAGCTATAAATTGACTTGTAGACAAATATAAAGGTAGAATAGTTAAATGACACAATTGTCCCATTACAGAACTTTTCTTTTAAATTAATTTACCCCCCTTTTATTCAGTACAACTCTATAGAGAGATGTTCTAGCGGTGATATATAGTTGGTTTCTTTCTTTTCCTCCAAAACTCACATTAGAGGGTTGTTCTGGGACTTTTATGGTTTTTAATAATTCACCTTGGGGTGAAAAAATATCCACTTGTGGTTTCCCACTCGTCGTAAGATATACATTCCCTTGCTTATCTATGGTCATTCCATCGCCACCAAATTCAACAAACAGCTTTTTATGGGATAGCTTGCCGCTGTTTTCGATAGTATATTGATACGTTTTTTCAGCTCCTGGGTCGGTGATGTAAAGGGTTTTACCATCGGGTGTTCCTATTAGCCCATTGGGTTTTATAAGATCTTCCGTCACACGACTAACAGAATTATTATCAGAACTGATATAGTAAACTTGCATACTCCCTTGAGGAAGTTGATGTTGATCATTTCCATATTTGGGATCTGTAAAATAAGCTCCGCCTTTTGGATTGATCCAAATATCATTGGTTCGATTAAATTCCTTTTCGTTGTATTGAGTGGCTATTGGGGTATACTCTCCCTCTAGACTTGTCCTTGTGATTCTTAACTTTCCACCCTCACAGGCCCATAAATTCTGATCTTCGTCAAAATAAAGTCCGTTGGCTCCATTACTCTCTTCTCTATAAATCTTTAGACTATCTTCTAGTGTCCAGATATATATCTTATAGTCTGGAATATCAGTAAAATAGACATTCCCATAAACATCAGCCGCTGGGCCTTCAGTAAATTTGAATTCACCAGCTAGTTTTTCTAACTCTTTAAGAATCGTTATTTCAAATTTACTTTCTTTGACTTGACGCTTTTCTTTAGTTTTCGTTCCACAAGAGAAGAGTGCAAAAGCGATTAAAAAACATCCGATAGTTTTCATGAGGTTTAGATTTTGTGTTTTAAAAATTTCAAAGTGTCATTCACATTATTATTAGTCACCTCAAAAAAAGTTGGCGAAAAAGTTTAAAAAGGATTCAAGACCAAGTTACTATTTTTTATTACTAATCCCTTTTTTGAACTTTAAAGCTCTATCAGGATAATCGGTAATGAGTCCGTCTACTCCTAGTTTTAATAGGCTTTTCATCTGTTCTGGCTCATTGACAGTCCAGGGAATCAATTTCATCCCTTTAGAATGCACAGTTTCCACCATACTTTTATTCACTAAAGGAAAATAAGGACTATAAATCTCTGGTACAAATCCCAATTGCTCTAAAGCCGTATCTAAATCGATTTCATAGACCAAAACAGCTAGACTAACCTCTGGATGGGAGTGGTGTAATTCTTTTAAAATCCTGAAGTCAAAACTTTGTAAATTCACTCTTGTCATGTTGGTTTCTTGCTGAAGAAGATCCATGACCAGATTTACAAACACTTGTGGTTTTGGATGATAAAGTTCATCCCCTTCTGATGAGCTTTTTAGTTCGATATTGAAGTTGATCTTCTTACCGTGATTTTTGCTAATGCTATCTGCCATATGTAACACCTCTATGAGAAGGGGTTTGTAAGCGGTCTCCAACTGCTGTTCTGGAAATACTGGATTATATTTACTTCCGCAGTCGTAAGTCAATACCTCTTCGTAGGTCATTTGATAGATATTGTAGTCCTTTTCACTTTTTTTAGTCATAGAATTGCCATCAGGACCTAAACAGATATCGGCATTCATCCAAGGCTCATGAGACACGACTATTTGATTGTCTTTAGTCACTACCACGTCCAACTCCAACGTATTAACTCCAAGTTCCAACGCCTTTTGAAAGGCGTGTAAGGTATTTTCAGGAGCTAAACCTCTAGCTCCGCGATGGCCTTGTAAATCGAAAGTATGTGTTGATAATTTTGAAATGGTTTTGTCTTTAGTGGTTTGAGCTGTTAATGAGGGAAACGCTAATATAAAAACAAATAGATATTTCATCAGTTCTGGATTTGAGATTTAATAAATTTTTCACTAGCATCAAGCACCGACATCCAATCCTTGGACCTCAGGTCACTCGCAATAACGTGATTTCCTGTTTCAGGAAAAGCTTGCTTTTGTTTCTGGGAGTCTAAAGTTCCCAGCTGATTGTACATATCCAACATAGCTGGAACCGAAACAACTTGATCTTGCTCCTTCTCATTTTTATAGTAGTACGCCATAAAAACCGGACACTCAACTGCCTTAAAGGTCTCTAGTGTCATCGTTTGTTGAAGCATACCAATTAAGGCTACATAAGCATTAATATGGTATTGTGTGGACCAGAACTTATTCTCAGATTCAGAGCGATCTATTTTTTGGACTTCACCACCAATCATAGATTTAAACAGTTCACGACCTTCTGGAGTGGTTATTTGATTCATCATAGGATTTTTAAGACCTACAAAGGGAGAATACAAGATTAAGCCTGCAAGATCTTTATAGTGGGAAGCTAAATATAAACTTAGTGTACCTCCAGTAGATGTACTGATGAGAACTACTTTTTTACCAAGTAGTCGACCAATATCTAAAGCCTCTTTAGCTGATACTAAGTATGTCTCTTTGGTGAGTTCTTTAAAGCCTTGGGTTCCACTTCTCCCATGACCTTTGAGTCTGGCGTAATAAACGTTTGCCTTAAACGTTTTAGACAACTTGGAAATCACTGGTTCTGCCTCCATCCTACTCGCTCCAAAACCGTGGAGGTAAACGAAAGCAAGATCTGTTTGCTTATTTGGTTGATCTGCCCACGAAATCATAGCATTGTTATCCTTCTTTAAGTCATCTACCGATGCTTCCTTCTCTTGAAGCCATTGGTTTACGGAATCTAAAGTATAAGGGACACTCGACTGGGCTTGAAGCTGGAGGCTTAAAAGGGATAGTAAGATAAATCTAATAAGCATATTCATTTTCATAATCATTTTAGTAAGTTTTAGATAAAGATACTACACATTTTGACTTAGAATCTTACTGAAAATTGAACTCCATAAAACCGTGGAGGTCCAGCGATAAATGTTGGTATTCCAAAAGCCTGACCAGTATTTCCTGCATCTATGATAATACCAATTTAGTTTTTAAAAATTGTATTAAAAATTTGAATTATACTTCGACGCAGCTCAGCACAGGTTTTTTATTTAGTTGAGGAAAAAATATAAGCATAGCACTAGTTACGGTTCTATTTTACGACGATTAATAAGTAAAAAGGAAACTGATTTTAGAGGTAGCTACTTAAGTACATATTAATTTGGATTGATATAATTTCGGTTTTTGCATCATTCTAGAAACAAGGTTATGAAAGATGGTTTTCTTACTTCTAGACCTATTCAATCGATAACAAAATTCATCAAAATATCCACTAATATGGAAAGAACTTACATA
Source organism: Psychroflexus torquis ATCC 700755 (assembly GCF_000153485.2). NCBI lineage: Bacteria > Pseudomonadati > Bacteroidota > Flavobacteriia > Flavobacteriales > Flavobacteriaceae > Psychroflexus > Psychroflexus torquis. The sequence goes on from NC_018721.1 coordinate 292,100, forward strand.
TGAATAGGTAGTTCTAATCCACGATTTGATTTGATGAATCATAGTGTGTAATATTTTGAAGTTTTTCCCAGAATTACTAGGTATCTGTTCGATATTATATTCTTTAGCTATAGGTCTATATCCGCGCCACAAATCCGTGTTGATACTTGCCGTTTTTGAGATATGCTTATCAAATATTGGACGCAATTCTTTAGCAGAAAAGTCATTTATTTGATTCACGTACATTCTTTTCACTTTTCCATTTTCTGTTAGTTCAAGGGCTACTACAGCTTTTTTTTTCTTGGTATTATAGCTTCTCCCAACCTTACCATCTTCTTTTCCACCTACCACAAATTCATCTACCTCAACGCGATTCATCATTGGAAAGTTCTCACTAGACTTCATAGCATCACGAACCTTGTACATGAACATTCGGGCAGTATAAGGTGTAACTCCTACTCGTTTTGCCAAATAACTTGCTGATAAACTACGAGTAGTCGTTGCCATTTCAAAACAGATGATAAAAGCCTTATCTAATCCAAATTTTACTTTATGAAAAAGCGTGTTTGCAGATGCTGATTCTGTATGACTACATTTATTACAGGTACGATCATAATTGGAACGAATTTGACAAGCACTATGACTACATTTTACACATTTGAAACCATTTTCCCATTTTATTTCTGATAGGTATTCCTTACAAGAAAGCACAGAATTGAACCGAACATAAAACTCTTGGGCATTTTGCCCTTCAAAATTAATCATACAACTCTTATTTTATTCACATTCAAGATACAAAAAACTATGAAACTAAATAGCTACCTCTAACTGATTTTATACAACATTTGAATGCTAATTTAATATTAACCTCTTATGGTCACTTTAAAGTATCTACCTCCTGATCTATCACAAATTACCACTACAGCTACTTTTTCATCAATTATGCCTGCTCGCTTTTTTGGTTTTCTACCTAAATGACATCCCTCTTTTTCTGAGTAGACAAAAAAATTTACCGCTTGCGACTATGACCTCAAATCTAAAGGGATCATATCTATATGGTTCTGTATTATAATATAAGACATATTCATCCTAGAACACAGCTACATCTTATTAGAAAATCGTGAATCTTAATCTTTAATAGTCTAATTTTCAAATTTCCATCTCACAAACGCCTCCATGGCCTCATAGTTTGCAAGACCCAGTTTATTGTAATTAACAGCGGTTTCTCGGTTCCTCTCTTCCGCTCTTATCCAAAATTCCCGCTCGTCATCACCTGGGAAAACAGGGTGATCTTTCTGGGACTGGTGCTGGAAAATTGCGTTTCGTTTCTTATTTACTTCCATCGGAGAAAGTGGGACAGCCATTTCAATCTCATGGGTTTCAAATTCATCCCAAGCTCCACGGTACATCCACAGCCAACACTCTTTTGCCCATTCTTCAGTCTTCCGAAGTTGTTTTAACGCTTCTAAAATTATTTTAAAACAAACTTTATGGGTTCCATGTGGATCATCAAAATCCCCTGCCGAAAACACCTGATGCGGTTTAATTTTTTGTAATAACTTAGTTGTTAATTGTACATCAATTTCCTTGAATGGATTCTTTTCGGTCTTACCTGTTTCATAAAACGGCAATGTCATAAAATGGATATTTGAATCTTCTAGCCCTGCGTATCTAGCTCCTGCGTAAGCTTCCGATTTTCTAATAAAGGCCTTCACATCTCTAATTTTTTCGAGATCTATTTCATTGGGTTTTTTTATTTTTAGGAAAGTTCGCATATTTTCATAGATGCGCTCAAGAACCGTGGTTTCCTGCCCTATACTTTTATTGAAATCAATTGCAAATTCTACATATCTTAGCACGTCTGTATCCCAAACTGCGGTATTACCAGAAGTTTGATAAGCGACATGGACGTCGTGTCCTTGGTCAACAAGCCTTATGAATGTTCCTCCCATTGAAATCACATCATCATCTGGATGCGGGGAGAAAATTATAGAACGTTTTCTTGCTGGTTCAGCTCTTTCAGGCCTTTGAGAATCATCTGCATTGGGTTTTCCGCCGGGCCATCCTGTAATACTGTGCTGTAACTGATTAAAAACACTAATGTTGATATTGTATGCCGGTCCCTGTTCTGTTACCAGTTGTGCCATTCCATTGTTGTTGTAATCTTCATCTGTAATCTTCAAAATGGGTTTTCCTACTTCCGAAGACAACCAAATAAGTGCTTTTTTGATTAGATTATCATCCCAAATACAGTCTTTTACTAGCCAAGGAGTATTGAACCTCGTTAACTCTGAAGCTGCATCTTTATCGAGAACAAATTTTACGTTATCTGAAAGTTGTAAATAAGTTGCCGGTACATTTCCAGTGATCTCACCCTCCACAGCTTTCATAATAATAGAAGATTTTCTCTTGCCCCAAGCAATCAAGATGATCTCTTTAGCTTTGAAAATCGTTCCAATTCCCATAGTGATCGCTTTTGTGGGAACGTTTTCCTTCCCTCCAAAATCGCGAGAGGCATCCCTTCTAGTAAGGTCGTCGAGAGTTACTAACCTAGTTCCTGAATTTGGTGCCGATCCCGGCTCGTTAAATCCTATATGACCTGTTCTACCAATACCCAGAATTTGGATATCCAGGCCACCATATTCGCCAATTTTATGTTCATATTTAATACAAAAATCAGCAATATCTTCTTTTTTTAAAGTCCCATTAGGTATATAAATATTTTCCCTTTTTATATCTATATGGTTGAACAAATGCTCGTCCATAAATGAGACATAGCTTTGCTTTGCATCAGGTTGCATAGGATAGTATTCATCTAAATTGAAGGTGACTACATTCTGAAAACTCAATCCTTCATTTTTATACATATTTACTAAGTTTTCGTAAACTCTAACTGGTGTTGCACCTGTAGCTAGGCCTAAAACGGCTATTTCACCCTTGGCTTGCTTATCTTTTATTATTTCAGCAATGTGTCGTGCAACTGTTAGTGAGGCTTCTTTTTCGGTAGCATAGACACTCACTGGTAGTTTTTCAAACCGTGTTTCTTCGAAGAAATTTAATCGTCCCATATTTTTAAAGTTTTTTCCTAATAATCCTTGTTTTATTTATTTTTAAGTTTTCAAATTTGAAATTATTGAAGACTTATACTTATATCAAGTTAAACCTATAATGTCGTATTAAATCGCTTTACCGAAACGAATTCGGCACAGGCTTTTTTCGCCTGCTTTTTATCAAAAATAATTACCGTAACTAAAGCTATGCTAATTATTTTAACTTCAATTAATCAAAAAATCTGCACTGAGTTACGTCCTAGTCTAATTCAATTTATTTATACGACATTATAAATTTAATTTAGTAATACCTATATAAGGAAAACTATTCCTTTTTTAAAGTTTGTGAACCTGAATCACGCTTATGTATTTCTAAAATTTTTCTCACGTTTTTATACTTTTTCAAGAGAACTGAAGCTGATTCTTTATCTATTCCAAGTTCTTCCATGAGTATCTTAATACCTCGAATCACCAATTTTTTATTGGATAATTGCATGTCGACCATTTTGTTTCCATGTACCCGCCCTAATTGGATCATGACGGTAGTCGAAATCATGTTTAAAGCAAGTTTCTGTGCTGTTCCGGATTTCATTCTAGTGCTACCAGTTATAAATTCAGGACCGACGATCAATTCGATTGGATAATCGACATTCATGGACAACACAGAATTTTTGTTGCATGAAATACTGCCTGTAATGACTCCGTTTTCCTTAGCTTTTAAGAGCCCACCTAATACGTAAGGCGTTGTGCCCGAGGCTGCAATTCCTAATAGTACATCTTTATCGCAGATATTGAATTTAATTAGATCTTTCCAAGCTTGTTGCATATCATCTTCAGCATTTTCTACAGCTTTTCTTAAAGCCCCATCACCACCAGCTATAATCCCTATAATCCAATCTTCTGAAACGCCAAAGGTAGGTGGACATTCGGAGGCATCTAATACTCCCAATCTTCCGCTCGTGCCTGCCCCAATGTAGAATAATCGACCTCCCAATTGCATACGGGAAACAGTCATTGTTACAAAATTATTTATGTGCGGTATGGCCTTTTCAACGGCTAGAGGAACTGATTGATCTTCCTTATTTATATTAAAAAGAAGTTCAGATATTCCCATTTTTTCAAGACCGTCATAGTTAGATGATTGCTCGGTAGTTGGTTTGGTAGTCTTCATTATGTTTTTTTAATTAGTATCAACCCCAGCATCGTTAATAAAGCATTAACAGCTATATTTATGAAACCGAAGTCAAAATGAAAAGTATTTTTGAAATACCAACTCAATATATAAGTGCATATAGGGGCAAGCAAACAGATTATCGGAACCCACTTATCTCTAATTCTTATAGTGCTGAACATTCCGAAAAGATAGAGACCTAGAAGAGGGCCGTAGGTATATCCTGCTACTTTAAAAATGAGCGAAATAATATCTCCCCGGCTATTTGAGAAGATCATTATTATTAGAAAAATAATAAATGAAAAACCTAAAAGCACCCAATTTTTTAATATTTTCTTTTCTTTACTGGACTTGTGAGACCTATCGAGAAAATCATACGTAAATGAAGTTGTCAATGCAGTTAGTGATGAATCGACGCTCGAAAACGAGGCTGCTGTAATACCCAACACAAAAAATAGACCTGCAAAAGTTCCAAGGTGGTTCAGAGCCAAATTCGGAAACAACGTATCGGTGTCCAAAAGGCTACCGTTTTCATCCATAGGCAAAGCTATACCTTGATTTTCAGCATAAATATAAAGTAAAACTCCTAATCCCATAAAAAGGAACTGTGTAATGGCTAATATAAAACTATAGGTCAAGGTGTTTTTTTGAGCATCCCATTGATTTTTGCACGTCAAAGTCTTTTGCATCATATTTTGATCTAGCCCTATCATGGCTATTGACACTAAAATACCAGCAACAAATTGCTTATAAAAATTGTTTCCTGAACTGCTGTCCCAATTGAAAACAGTAAAATATTCATGGTTTACAACCTTTTGAATGGATTCACCCAATGTTAAATTCAATGAGGTTAAAATGCTATAAATGGTTATTACCGCTCCCAATATTAGAAATGTAGTCTGCAATGTGTCAGTCCAAACAATTGTTTTAATGCCCGATTTGTTGGTATACAGCCACACCATAAACAAAATAATAATAACGGTCACGAAAAATGGAATATTAAACTTATCAAATAGTGCAAACTGAAGGATTTTAGCCGCCAACAACAACCTTAAGGCCGCACCAAAGGATTGGGAGACCAGAAAAAATAAGGATCCAGTCTTATAGGTTTTATTTCCAAACCTTTCCTGTAGATAAGAATATATAGATACTAATTGTAGTCGGTAATAAAGCGGAATCAGTACGAACGTTATGAACAAATACCCAACGACATTACCGAGTATGAATTGATAGAAAAAAAAACTGTTATTTCCTACCATTCCTGGCAATGAGACGAAGGTAACCCCTGAAAGTCCTGCTCCAACCATACCAAAAGCGACTAAAAACCATGGAGATTGTCTATCACCGGTAAAATACGTTTCGTCATTACGATTCCTAGACGCGAAATATGAAATTATCATCAAAAAGGCAAAGTAGATGGCAATTATCACTAAAACAAGTAGTGGATTCAAATTATAATGAGTTTATATTGATGATGTTCTGTATAGCATTATTTCTTTAATAATGTTTTTGTATTCAACTAGATTTTTCAAAGTGTCCAGCATTTCTAAAGATTTATTATTTTCAATCCAATGGCATAGTTTGTCCGAACCCTATATTATGTCTATTAGTTTTGGGCGTAGTTATATTTATAAGGCGGATGTTTCTCTATAAAATTATTCACTAAATAAGGGTATAATTCACCTATCAAGAGTTGAGCTACACGCCAAGGCCTAAAGTTTGTCTTGTCGGTAACAAAGATTTCAAATCCCCCACATACCTTTCCAAAATACTTTTGAAAAGTGAGTAAAAAGATAATTGGACGCCATGTGAATACTCTTAGTTTTTCATTTTTGAAAACGCTTTTAAGGTGGTTCTTGTAAGATGAATAAGGCTCGTTTTTTGGATGTTCGATAATTTCAAGGGCTTTTTTTGTGCCACGGCTCTCACTTAATTTCGTCCCTTCGAAAAAGACCGTGCTGGGAAAAGTACAAGTACTTTCTGCTCTCGCTAAATTCGACAAAGGTAGAATCCATGGCAGTCCAGTATCCTCAAAGAACAGATTACGTTCCCAGTTCTGCATTTTTATCACAGTAAGATTAGCTTTTCCCTGTACCCGTTTTTTTTGATGTAATAGAGCTATTTCACCTATGGTTAAAGCATGTCTAGCTGGGAGGGCATGACGTCCAATTTGAAACTCGAACTCAAGATTCAATATATGTCCTTCAATGTCAATTCCGTTTAGCAGTTTGGGACGATCCAGTGCTATGATTTCGGTGTTTTTATCGATACATTTATACAGTAAAAGAGAAAGGGTGTAATTGTAGGTATCCATTCTGCAACCCATGTCTTGTAGATCAATAAAAAGATGATCGATACCCTCTAAGATGTCATCGGCAGGAATGGGTGTTTCCGAATATAGAAAATAGACAGGAATATTGAAATGAGAATTTTCAATATAATTGAATACGATCATATTATCATGAACGTCTGTAGCGAAACCGCGTTGGAATCCAAAAAAATTTATAAATCTAAAGCCTACTAATTTTCTAAAGTTTTCAGCAGCACTTGAATAATCAGAGACCATTAAAGCCTTTTGACAAAATAAAGCTACATTTTTCTTAGACCTAGTATCGATGTCGGGAGAACTCAATACTACGTCAAGTCTTGTCTCAACCTCTTTCATTACATAAGTTTAGGGGGTTAGAATTTAAGTAAAACTTCAACACTTTAAAGAGTTCAAGGGTAGCTATTTAGATACCCCGAACACTTTAACTACCGTTTACAGATCTTTTATGACGATGGATTTGATGGCGTATTGGTATTATTATCCCTTTCTGCATTGGTATAGGGATAGTAGTTCCTATTTCTTTCGGCATTAGGCTCAGTGGCTCCTGGTCTTCCGAACCTTCTGGAGTCCTCCAAGGAAAGTCCACTCAAATAAAGTTCAATACGTCTGTTTTTATAAATTTCATTCAAAATTTCCTCCTTGGTTTGAGAACCCGAATAAGGGGCGAGGTTTGCTCCTAATCCAAAAGAATCGAAGGCAGACGTCTTGGTCAACACTTTGTTCAATTCGGTGACGGCATTGGTAAGGTCATCTTGCCTTGCATACGCCTCGGCTTTAATCAATATGATCTCTCCAGGAAGATAAACAGGTATTTCGTCCAAATTGTCATTGTAAAATCCTACCACTTGATAATTTGGGCTTGGGGCGTTTAGATCTTCAGCAGTTATGTAGAACGGTATCCGCTCATCCTCTGTATTGGGAAGTAGACTTGAGGGTAAACCGAATGTCAAATCTTTGGCTTGCGTCACATTTTGTGAACCAAACCAAAATGCCAGAGGGTTGGGTACAGCCGCATCATAAGCCCAAGTGGACTGAACCGATAGATCTACTGCACTAGCAGACGTTATTGACGCATTGTAATTCCCTGCCATTAAATTAAAACGAGCTAATAAGGCATTTACAGAATTCTCTATCTTCACAGAATCAAAAATCTCTGAAGTTACTGTCGAGGAAAGTCCTGCACTGATATATCCTTTAGACTCTTCAAGATCTGCAATGGCATTTTGCAGTATGGTCTCCCTGTTTTTGAATGGAGCGTCTTCTACAATCTCCAGTGGAATGCTTTCAAAAAATTGGATCAAGGTACCATGAGCCAATGCTCTATAGAAGAGGGCATAAGCCTTCAAGGAATTTGCTGTAGTCATATCTTCCGTTGAACCATCTGCAACTTCGATTACAGTCGTTGCTTCTTTTCTAGTCAGCATGGAATTGGTCCACATATTGTTTAAAAGTTCATTTCCGCCATTGACGTCGTCGCCACCTAACAGAATTTCATTTTCACCTAGATTACCTGGATTCAATAATCGCAACTCACCTGTGTTGAGGCCCGAAATAACGATTGTGGTATAAATTAATCCAGCCCTATCGGTACTCCATCGTTGTTGCGCGCCGTTAATCAGCTTTACTAAATTCTCTGTGCTATTGACTACGTCAGGTTCTAAAGTCGAATTTGGATCTAAATACTCGCTATCACATGATGACATGACAACCGTAGTTAGAATAAAAGCAAATAGTTTTGTTATATTTTTCATCTTTATTTTTTAAAAGTTTGCACTTAATGATAAGGAAAAAGTCATTGGTATAGGGACATTTCCAAAATTTACTGATCGCAATAAATTTGATTGTCCACCAGCATTAGTCTCTGGGTCATAACTGAAAAAGTTATCAAATGAAATTAAATTTCTTCCAATCAATGCTATCTTGACATCTTTAAGATGGTCAATAAACAGCGAGGGAAATTGATAACCAATAGACACTTCCCTAAGCTTTACAAAAGACCCGTCTTCCATTCTAAATTCCTCGATAGGATAAATTCCGGCGATATAACCCCTAGGGAGTTCCCCAGTAAGTTCCTGTTCGGCCAATCGACCTAATCCAACACCCTGTCTTGTTCGCTTGTCCGCATCAAAGACATCAAACCCTTGAACGGCTTCCCAAAGCATAGAGAAAGTGAATTTTTTATATGCAAAGTCTGTACCTACTGCTAATATGTAATCTGGATTCGGATCTCCAATAACCTTTCTTAAGAGGTCTCCTATAGGCTGTCCGTTAGCATCGCGCTGTGGTGATCCTGTAGCGAGGTCACCTCTTTCAGGCTGAGGTACACCTTCTGGAGCACCTGTGGTCGAAGAGCCAGACAAGATCAATTCTCCATTGCCATCTCTTGCAAAATAAGTACCGAAAAACACACCCAAAGGTTGTCCTTCCTGCACAACGGGTGGCGCACCTGATACAGTTACAATGCTTATATCCCCACCGATGGTTTTCAGTACTTCGTTTTTATTACTGCTAAAATTAAAATTCACGTCCCAAACAAAATCTTCCCTTTTAATGGGAGTAATCCTTGCATAAAGCTCGATACCGTCGTTTCTCATGGTACCCACATTTTCGGTTCTAGAGGATCCTCCTATCGATGGAGCCAAAACACGGCTAACGATCAAATCCTCAATGTTCTGTCGATAATATGTAAATAATAATGATGCTCTATTGTCAAAAAAGCTCAGATCTGTACCTATTTCAAATTCCTTAGTCCTTTCGGGAGCCAAGTTTTCATTCCCCAACCTATTGTTTTGCTGAAGAGTTGTATTGCCAAGAAAGTCATTGGAAGTATAGCTGCTAAATCTTTCATACGGTGATATGGCGGTAAGGTTACCTGCCTCTCCATAGGAAGCCCTTAACCTAGCCGAGTTGATAAAGCTGTCATCAACCCAAAACGATTCATTGGAAAGCACATAAGAACCTGATATCTTGGGATAAAAATTAGATCTTTGATCCACATCAAAATTGGTAGCTCCGTCTATACGGCCAGCTAAGGTCAAAAACAATTTATCTTTATAAGAAAGGGTTTCTTGAAGGAAAAAGCCGAAAATGTCTAATTTGGTGTCTATGGGCTGTGTTTGTAGGGAAACCGTGGGGTCATTATTAGAATCTAGATCACGCCCCTGCACTGCATCAAACTCCAGCTTGCTTGCCTGAAAACTATAGCCTACAGTGGTCTGGGAACTTAAGTTTTCATTAATATCAGTATCAAAAGTTGCGTTTATATCATAGTTCCAATTAAAAATCTTAGCCTCCGCCTGCCCAACGAACCCTTGGTCGAAATATGCAGGGTTTACACCTTCGTACGGATAGACTGGAATAAAAATATTTCCTTTTTGACTGTAAGTATCAATTCCTATTATCTGGTCAATAATAAAATTCTCAAACGGAATTATTTTCATGTGTAAATTAGGAATGAAATGATTGACCTGTTGTGTAATATCAAAGGTTTCTATGATTGACAGTGGGTTAATCCTTGTATTTTCTACAGCCAGTAAATTCCCGTTTGCATCCCTTCGTGTTATATCAAAGACGTTGTTGGTTATGTTTAGTGAATTTATAGGGCTCCAAAAAACATTGCCATCTGGTTTTTCATCCGATTGACTATTTGCATAATATAGCCCTACGTCGTATGAAAGCCAATCAACAGGATTGTGATTGAAATTGAATCTGGCCGAAAACCTATTAAAGTTGGTGTTTTTTATAATCCCTTCATTAGTCAAATAACCAATTGAGGCCATATAGTTCATTTTTTCATTTCCATCCCTAGCCGAAAAATAATTGTCCGTACCAAATCCGGTTTGGAAAATCTCGTCTTGATAATCATATCTTGTCGTATCAAATTTATTCGAATCTAGATAGTTGAATGGAGTAAGCTCCCCAGTATCGGGATTAAAACCAAAAATTGGCCATAATCTTCCAGATAAAGGACTGTCGGCAATAGTCTCAAATTCTTCACCCCTCAAATTTAAGTCCAGTTTTTTTCGTATCGTACTTACATTAAAGGTAGATTTAAAGTACAGTTCTGGGCCATCTTTGGTGGAAAGACCCCTTTTTGTTGTTATTACCACTACGCCGTTCGAAGCTCTCGACCCGTATATTGCAGCGGCAGCTGCACCATTAAGGATGTTGATGCTCTCAATATCATTAGGATTTATATCTACCATCCTATTCTGTCCAGGTTGGGCATCACCTGCAGTTACATTAAGATTGGTCACATTGGTCGTAAGATTACTAGTGATTACGCCGTCTACGACATATAAGGGTTCCGATGAACCTTTAATGGTACTTGGACCTCTAAGTCTAATTGAAAATCCCCCTGCAGGATCTCCAGAATTTTGGGTAATCTGAGCTCCAGGCACCTTTCCCTGCAATGAAGTCGTAATATTAACAGGAGCCCCTTTCACCAGTTCTGTCGATTTAATGGTAGTGACAGCGTTACCTAGTTTTTTTCTGGATTGGGTGAGCGACGACCCTACGATAATCACTTCGTCCAACGCATTGGAATCTTCTTCAAGTATAACATTCACAGTTTGATTCTCTCCAGTAAGCTTTACCTCAGCTGTTCGAAAGCCGATATAACTTATGGCTAAAGTTTTTCCTGTACCATCCGCTACATTAATACTGAAATTGCCATCAAAATCCGAAATCACCCCTTTCGAGGTACCTTTTATTAAAATGGTTACCCCTGGCAAAGGAATCCCATTCTCGCTTGAAATGGTTCCTGAGATTGTAGCTATTTGAGCATACGAACTGTGCGCAAAAAAGACCATTAAAAACAGAGATAGTAAATAATACGTTTTTTTCATAAGAGTTACTTTTGATTAATAATTAAATAAATATATAGTAATAATTAAATAAATATATGATAATATTTATAATTTTGCAATGTTTTATTGCAAAAAATCTTAAAACTATGTGAAAATTAATCTAAATCCTTACATGTGCAATGTTATATTGCATTTTATAACCTTTTATTTTATTAATATATTTGTAAACTATTAAAATAAACACAATTGGAAAAGCTTGAGCGACATCAAATTATTTTGAACGAAGTCCATATCCATAATAGGGTACTTTTAACTGATTTATCGGGGATTTTGAATGTTTCTATGGACACCGTACGAAGGGATGTCAAAGAACTTGACAAATTCAATAAATTGAGAAAGGTACATGGGGGGGCCGTTTCAAATGGATTTAATATAATTACCGACCGATCCAGGGATATTTATGAACAGGCTAGCAAAACAAAAATTGCTCAAAAGGGAATTTCTCTGCTTAAAAATGGCGATGTTGTCCTTATTAGCGGAGGTTCCACAAATCTAGAATTTGCTAAATTGATTCCTAAAAGAATGGATCTTACCTTTTTTACACCTAGCCTACCAATGGCCATTGAATTGTTAGATAGTACGTCCTCTCGTTATGATGTTTTTTTTGTAGGTGGAAAATTATCCCGAGGCTCTCAACTTGCGACTGGAGGAAGTTCAATAAACATCCTCTCAGAAATTACTGCTGATATCTGTTTTTTAGGTACTGGATATCTTGATGTAGATAAGGGAATTACGGAAACTGACTGGGAAATCGCTCAAATGAAAAAGGCGATGATCTATGCCTCAAAACGAGTAATAGCCCTTACCATTTCTAAAAAACTCAACACCTTCAACCGCTATAAAATTTACAACATCAAAGGGCTTGATACTTTAGTTACCGAACTGGATCCAGATAATGTCAGCTTAGATAAATATAGAGCGCAAAATATAGATATATTGTAATTTTCTATACCATCTATAGATGTTCAAAAACAGATTAAATTTAGAATTCTTATTTGCTGTCACATCAAAAGATCCATCTATTAAAATATCGCCAGAATAATTTGTTTTGGAATTGGTGGATCGCTCCGAGTTAAATTCTTTTAAAGTAGCTCCTGTAAATAACCAAAAAGTAGGATCATTTAGATTAAGGTTTTGAGTCTTGACCTCGAGCTGTCACTTCGAGTGATTTTCGATAGAAAATTGTATCGAGAAGTATTTTGGGCTTTTTGAATTCTCGCCCTGTCACTTCGAGTGTTTTGTTTGTTTTACAAAAACAAGCAAAATGTATCGAGAAGTAAGACGAGGCTTGTTGAGTTCTCGCCCTGTCACTTCAAGTGATTTTCGGTAGAAAATTGTATCGAGAAGTAGTTTGGGATTGTCGAGTTCTCGATACGATTTCATGGGATTTCTTTCGAATCCCATCAAATCACTCGAGCTGACAAAGTGTTGCGTCAATGTCACTTCGAGTGATTTTCGATAAAAAATTGTATCGAGAAGTAAGACGGGCTTGTCGAGTTCTCGCCCTGTCACTTCGAGTGATTTTCGGTAGAAAATTGTATCGAGAAGTAATACGAGGCTTGTTGAGTTCTCGCCCTGTCACTTCGAGTCTTTTGTTTGTTTTACAAAAACATGCAAAATGTATCGAGAAGTAAGACGGGCTTGTCGAGTTCTCGATACGATTTCATGGGATTTCTTTCGAATCCCATGAAATCACTCGAACTGACAAAGTGTTGCGTCAATGTCACTTCGAGTGTTTTGTTTGTTTTGCAAAAACAAGCAAAATGTATCGAGAAGTAAGACGGGGCTTGTCGAGTTCTCGACCTGTCACTTCGAGTGATTTTCGATAGAAAATTGTATCGAGAAGTAGTTTGGGATTGTTGAGTTCTCGATACGATTTCATGGGATTTCTTTCGAATCCCATCAAATCACTCGAACTGACAAAGTGTTGCGTCAATGTCACTTCGAGTGATTTTCGATAGAAAATTGTATCGAGAAGTAGTTTGAGGTGGTTAACATCAATTATTTTAAACCCTATCGGTTTATGACTCTATTGATGAGATGAAGTAAAAGTCTCAAACCTCATCCATAAATTAGACTACCATCTCTTTTAAAATCTCTTTACAAATTACTTTTCCATGATCCAGACTCAGGCCCTTTTGAAGTGAAGGATCACTATTACAAGCCTCTTTCCATCCTTTTTGAGCGATATCTAGCACATATGGAAAGGTGACATTGGTAAGTGCTAAGGTAGAGGTGTAAGGCACCGCACCTGGCATATTGGTTACACAATAGTGAACCACATCATCGATAATATAGGTAGGATCCTCATGGGTCGTTGGTCTTGTTGTTTCAAAACACCCCCCTTGATCTACCGCTACATCCACCATAACCGTACCTGGTGTCATGTCCTTAAGCATATCTCTAGTAATCAATTTTGGAGCTTTGGCTCCAGGAATCAATACTGCACCAATAATTAGATCTGCCGTTTTAATATGTTTCCTGATGTTATATTCATTGGAAAAGGCAGTTACCACATGACTTGGCATAATATCATTCACGTACCTAAGCCTTTTCATATTGATATCAAATATCGTGACGTGAGCTCCAAGACCAGCAGCCATTTTTGCAGCTTGAATTCCAACGACTCCAGCGCCCAGAACTAAAACTTTTCCGGGAGGCACTCCTGGAACTCCTCCTAAAAGAATACCTTTTCCTCGAATGGGTTTCTCCAAATATTTGGCGCCTTGCTGAGTTGCCATACGCCCAGCGACCTCAGACATGGGCGTTAGCAAAGGTAAACTGCCATCCTCATCTTCCACGGTTTCATAAGCAATACACACTGCTTTAGAAGCAATCATAGCCAGCGTTAAAGCCTGACTAGAAGCAAAATGAAAATAGGTGAAAATAATTTGACCTTCTCTAACAAGCGCGTATTCCTTTTCTATAGGTTCCTTGACCTTGACGATCATCTCTGCTTTTTCATACACAGCGTCTAGGCTTGATAAAATCTCTGCACCTGCTTCTATATAGTCCAAATCTTCAAAACCACTGGCCAAACCAGCTTGAGTTTGGACATATACGTGATGTTTTCTTTTCGTCAATTCAAAAACACCTGCTGGGGTGATAGATACCCGACTTTCATTATTTTTGACTTCAATGGGAACTCCTATTTTCATAAGTACTTTCTTTTTAATCACACCCTATAAATTTAGGGGTATATTATTATTATAATAGGCTAAATGTAATTATTACCCCCCTATTTTAATACATATATACTAATTAATTATAAAAATATATTTCACACCCCCTATTTTACATAAATTAAATTCAGAAGGAATGAGTTTCAAGGGTTAACTGTCCCTAAGGTGAAAAAGAAAAAGTAGGAAACTGATAAAAAAATCTAGGTCATGATTTTGCACCATAAAAAAAAGCCCTGCAATTGCAGAGCCTTTTTTTTATACTAATAGACGAAAGAATTACATCTTCACATCGAATCGGTCTAATTGCATAACTTTAGACCAAGCCGATACAAAATCAGTTACAAATTTTTCATCGGCATCTTCAGTAGCATAGACTTCTGCTAAAGCTCTCAACTCCGAGTTTGATCCAAAGATCAAGTCAGCGCGAGTAGCTGTCCACTTCGTATCTCCTGTTTGTCTATTTTTGGAAATAAAGACTTGTTCTTTATCGTCTTTAGGTTCCCATTTATGACTCATGTCTAAGAGATTTACAAAGAAATCTGTGGTTAGCTCTCCAGGACGATCTGTAAAGACCCCATGTTGCGCATTGCCATGATTGGCTCCTAAGGCTCGCATCCCTCCTATGAGAACAGTCATTTCTGGTGCAGTTAGGGTAAGCAACTGAGCTTTATCTACCAATAACTCTTCTGTGGTTAAGGTGTATTGCTTTCCCTGATAGTTTGTAAATCCGTCGGCCATAGGTTTAAGCAATTGCATGGATTCCACATCGGTTTGTTCTTGTAACGCATCGGTTCTTCCCGGCATAAAGGGCACTTCAATAGTATGACCAGCTTTTTTGGCCGCTTGTTCAATAGCTACATTCCCTCCGAGGACGATTAAATCTGCCATAGACACCTCTTTGTTGTTATACTTTTTATTAAAATCCTTTTGGATCATAGTCAGTTTAGACGCCACTTTATCCAATTGCTTAGGATTATTAGCTTCCCAGCTGCGTTGTGGCTCTAGTAGAATATGTCCTCCATTAGCTCCCCCACGACGATCGGAATCTCTGTAAGTGGATGCTGAAGTCCAGGCTGTCTCTACCAACTCTGATGTATTTAGACCTGACTTCAAAATTTCAGCCTTTAGTGCTTTAATATCTGCGGCATTGACCATTTCATATTTTGCTTTTGGGATGGGATCTTGCCATATAAAATCTTCTTTTGGAGCATCAGGTCCTATATAAGTTGACTTTGGCCCCATGTCTCTGTGGGTTAACTTAAACCAAGCTTGAGCAAAAGTTTTATTGAACTCCTCTGGATTCTCATAAAAGAACTTGGAAATTTTCAAATAATCAGGATCTTTAATCATCGTTAAATCTGTGGTCAACATGGTTGGTCTGTGCTTTTTCCCTTCAATATGAGCATCAGGATAGATTTCTTTAGAATCCTTGGCAACCCATTGGTAAGCTCCTCCGGGGCTTTTGGTCAATTCCCACTCATTTTCAAATAAGGACTTGAAATAACCCTGGCTCCATTCTGCTGGAGTGTTAGTCCATATTACCTCCAATCCAGAAGTGATGGCATCTTCCGCTTTTCCAGATTTATAAGAACTCATCCATCCTAAGCCTTGTTCTTGGATAGAAGCTGCTTCTGGGGCTGGACCTAGAGATGCATCGCCTGCTCCATG
Source organism: Psychroflexus torquis ATCC 700755 (assembly GCF_000153485.2). Taxonomy (NCBI): domain Bacteria; kingdom Pseudomonadati; phylum Bacteroidota; class Flavobacteriia; order Flavobacteriales; family Flavobacteriaceae; genus Psychroflexus; species Psychroflexus torquis. The sequence goes on from NC_018721.1 coordinate 308,347, forward strand.
GGTTTTACCTATAGTATGACCTCCAGCAATAAGAGCGACTGTTTCTTTATCGTTCATTCCCATTCTTCCAAAGGTTTGGCGAATTCCATCTGCTGCAAGTGCTGGATCTGGATTTCCATCCGGACCTTCAGGGTTCACATAGATCAATCCCATTTGAACAGCAGCTAGAGGTTGCTCAATATCTCCATTATCATCGTAGCGCTTATCATTTGCTAACATTTCATTTTCTGCTCCCCAATAGACGTTGCTGGAGGGCTCCCAGGTGTCTTCACGACCACCACTAAATCCAGCTATCTCTAAGCCCATATCTTCATAAGCAAGAGTTCCTGCAAGAATCATTAAATCGGCCCAAGAAA